>CALWHG010000080.1 GCA_944380315.1 uncultured Lachnospiraceae bacterium | reverse complement strand
GCAAAATACTTCGTGTCTACACCGTTGGAAACAACGAAGATTTGGATGAAATGGTACAGACCGTTGTAGGAATGCTTTTTGTAGCGCATCACCTGATTGACCGCTTCTCTGATGTCGATGCCTCTGCGTTTTAATTCCACCTGAATCAAGGGAAGTCCGTTGACAAGGATCGTCACATCGTAGCGATTGACATACTTTCCGACAACTGTTGTCTGGTGCGTTACCTGAAAAATATTCTTAGTGTGGTCGCTGTCAAAAAACGAAAGATACACCTTCGTCCCGTCTTCGCGCTCTAAGACAAACTTATCTCTGAGAATTTTTGCGCTTTGGAAAACAGATTTACCAAGCATCAGATTGAGAATGCGTTCCCATTCTTTATCTGTGAGCGGCTTGTCGAGCTTATCCGCATTGAAAGCCTCGAATTGTCTCTGGAAGTTCTCGACCAACGCATCATAGTCGGGAACAGAAACGGTGCTATATCCCTGCTTATTCAGTTGATCTATGAATTGCAGTTCAAGCTCTGCTTCGCTTTGATATGCCATATCTTCATCTCCATTACTTGAGGATCATTCTTTATAAAATTTACTACATAATTGATCAATTTATCAATAAAGTAATTTCATGCCAAACCATTTCTTATGCATCTCCATTAAAAACTCCCTTGTTATAGGAAATCCTGAACTCTCGCCTATAACTGAGTCAACTCCACACTTGGCGCAGATCGCAGTACCCCTTCTATCACAGTCATTATCAGCAAATATCCATTGTTTTATCTCAGCTGGATCATATATCTCCAGACAATAAAAGCATCCGCAGACGTGATCTTTTTCCAGTTCTGGTTTGTGGCCATTTGAATAACTATGAGCCTTTTCCAAGTCAAATGTACTCATAGTCTTCACAGCTCCCCAACCTTAAATGCAGTATATCCCTCATAATAGTAGCTGTGATCTATGCCATTCATATATATCTCCCGACTGGTGATGTCGTCGGTCAGGGCATTTCCCTCTCTGAAAGGATGGGCTATGTTCATCTCCACATATTTTTCAACTATATGGTCAAATGTATCCTGTGGCATAGCATCTATACTGTCGAGCGCCGCCTGCAGATACATGACAGGTGCAAACCGAAAGCTCCCTTTTGCTAAATTTATAGTCCGGGTCTCTCCTGCAAAGTCATATATGTCTTCAAAAAGAAATTTGTTTTCAAGAGTCATAAAAATACCTCTCCTCCGCTCCTTTCATAATTCCTCCAACCCCATCCCTATCAGCCTGTCGATCTGGTCTGTCAGGAAGAGGGGGATGTTCAGTACATCGTCGTCGAGTCGCAGATTGTCCAGGGAAAGGCGGATACGGAGCTTTACCTTGTCAGGAAAGAGCTCTTTGTATTTTTTAAGGCTTCTGCTGCTAGTATTTGTTTCTGACTTCACCTCTATAGGAAAGATGTCATTTCCACGCTGTATCAGGAAGTCCACCTCATATGGAGGGTTGGTCTGGGTCCAGTAGCGAGGGGTGACTTCAAACTGTGTTATGAGGGTCTGCAGCACATAGTTTTCTGTCAGTGCTCCCATAAACTCTGTAAACAGTCGGTTCCCTTCTCCAAAAGCCGTGGGATCCAGCTGAGCCAGCCTCCTCAGGACTCCTACATCAGCCAGATATATCTTGAAGGCTGACAGGTCATCATAGGCTGACACTGGAAGTCCCGGCGCAGTGCTTCTGTATATCTTATGTACCAGTCCGGCATCCACAAGCCACTGAAGGGCATCCTCGTACTCTCGGGCCCTCGCGCCTTCCTTTACCACCTTATATAAAAACTTTTTATTTTGTCTCGCAAGCTGTGAAGGAAGCGACTTCCAGATCATGGATATCTTTGGAAACTCATGTGTATCCGGATGCTTTGCAAAGTCCCTCTCATATGACTCTATGATCCCGGAAAGTGCATACTGCATGGCTGTTATGTCCCTTGCCTCCGTCCACATGCGTACTGATTCAGGCATACCCCCTGTCACATAGTACATCTTGAGCTTTTCGCAAAGTGGGTTAAAAAATGCATCCGGTATAGGTGCTATCATGTCTATGCTGTTCATATACTCTACAAGGTTCCCGTCTCCATTTGCCAGAAGGAACTCTGTAAATGTCATCGGGTCGATACGCATGAAGTCGACCTTGCCCACTGGAAAGGAGGCGGGCTTTGACAAGGCTATACCAATCAATGAGCCTGCACATGCTATATGATACTGAGGAGCATTTTCACAGAAATACTTGAGGGCATTTAAGGCCTTAGGACATTCCTGCACCTCATCAAATATAATCAGTGTATTTTCCGGCTGTATCCTCTGCCCGCTTGCGAGCATCAGGTTCTGAAGTATCCTTTCCACATCCTTTGTCGTCTCAAAGAACTGGCGATATTCTTCATTTTCATCAAAGTTAAAATAGGCAGTGTTTTCATAGTACTGCCTTCCAAATTCTTTCAGTATCCAGGTCTTTCCCACCTGTCGCACACCCTTCAATATCAGGGGCTTCCGGTAGGGTGACTCCTTCCACATGCGCAATTTATTTATGATCAGTCTTTCCATATATCCATATCCTGTCCGTATCGTGACTGGTTGATGCTTTTCAATATGAGTATATTACAAAATCCATACCTCATCAAGGCAAATCACATTATTATACATAATTATGTGGTTTTCATCACACTTTTATATATAATTATGTGATTTCTCCCACATTATTCCAATTTCGCGTACAAAAATACCGCCGGCTCATCGCCGGCGGAAGGTCTCATATCAGCATCTCCACAGAAGTCTGTTGTCTGCAAATTCCACCTCTGCCCTTCCGCTGTCCCGCAGCCAGGAAAGGTAGGATCTGACCGTGCTTCCCACGAGGACATACTGCTCAAAGTTCATGGCAAGTCCATATTCCGTAAAGAGCCTCTGAAGGATATCCTCAAAACACATGGGCTCCCTGCATATGTCCTGTATGCGGTCTGCGATCTCGTGGACCTTATCTATATTGTACTGGGCAAACTCCGTTATATCCTCCGTGGCAGCCGCATGTGCAGGCACGAACAGCCTGGCCTTAAGGCCCTTTACCTTCTCGAGGGTATCGAGATAGGCTCCCACATCATATATGAAGCTTATCTGATATTTCTCCAGGGTCTCCCTGCTTGAGAGGCAGTCCGCCAGGAACACCACATCATCCGGTGTCCTGAAGCCGACCATATCAAAGAAATGTCCAGGAAGCTGTATGAGCTCGAAGCCCTCAGGCAGCACAGCCTCCTCAAGCGGCTTCGCATCGCTTTCCTGAGCCAGCAGGAATTTGTGTCTCAGGTCCTTGCAGGGATAGCCGCCGTACAGAAATGCCGGTTCAAGGACAGGATATCTTGTAAATGCAGCCTCGATGCCCGGGGCATATACCCTACAGCCGGTCTGTGCCTGAAGATACTTGTTGCCACCTATATGGTCAGCATTTGAATGAGTATTGTATATGGCCCTGAGGCTCCAGCCATTTTTATCCAGCAGCTGGCGGACCTTCCTGCCCGCGTCCTTGTCATTGCCGCTGTCTATGAGACAGACCTCCCTGTCATCGAGGCGCACCAGGCCTATCTTGGCAGGGCTCTGGATATAGTAGGTCCTGTCAGTTATCTGTATGAGCTCGTACATCTCATCCTCCTTTACAGTACATATTCCAGCTGGCGGTCGTAGGGTTCAGCCTCCACATGGCGTCTGTCATACCATACCGCATCCACGCAGCCCAGGGACTCATAAAATCTCTGGCTCTCTATGGCCGAATGAGCCGAGATATAGAGCTTGACTGCTCCCTGCTTCCTTGCCCAGTCCGCCGCTTCGGCAAATAGTCTCCTGCCTATGCCGCTCCTTCGCATGTCCTCGGACACATGGATGGAGGACAGATCCATGTATCTGTTATCCCCTCCATATATCTCGGGCTCTACCGATACGAAGCCCTTCAGGCATCCCTGATCAAATGCCCCATACACAAGTCCCCCAGTGGAAGCCGTATGCCTGAGGCACCTGACCAGGATCTCATATTCTTTCTCGCCCCAGTCATCTATAAAGGGATCAGGCTTTTCCACCCATCTGTCCCCATCTCTCCTAAGGCAAATGTCTACCTTCTGATAGCGTTTGAAATGTCGAAAGAGCTCCCGGTCTATCTCACCCTCCCGAAGCTCTCTGTAGCTTATATCCATATCATTTACCCTGTCTCTGTCCAGTCGACCTTATCCTGTTTCTTTTCATCAGATCTCTCTATAATCTTTTCTATTTCTTTCATATCAAGATCGAAATCTATGAGATCATCAAGACTTATTGCGTATATATCAGAAAGTCTTTTGATATCCTGTATGAATAGCAGAGTCCATATCATGAAGCTTCCATTTTCGCCCGTCTTGTGCTTTTCTTTTTTAATTTCGGAGCCGTCAGGCTGAAGCTAAAGTCCAAAAGCATCAGGATGGTATCATCAGCAGCACTTCCGTCAAGGGCTATGGTCATCCAGTGATCCTTATTCATGTGATAAGCCCTGTAGACGCCCGGTTCCATAAGCATGGAGCCTATGAGGGCTGTCTCACATTTCAGGTTCACGACATCGATAAGCAGCTCCCCGCCTTCCCTTCCCAGCTTTTCTTTCGGTATCTTCATGGCAAGTGCAAACCATTTACGATTTGTCTGATGGCGGAACACGGCAGTGTCAGTGTCATCCTGCCAGGGATAGTCCGGCTCGATCCCATAGGTATCCAGTATATATTTTTCCAATGCACGTCTGTCCAAATAAAGGCCTCCATTCAGCTTTTAAAGTCAATGCATATCCTTTCCCACAGCATCAAAGCATCTTCAGCTCCTCAGAAAGGTCATCGGCAAGGATAGCCTTAATGCTTGCTCTGTATGAAAGAAGGACAGCAGCACTCACTGCTGCAGCAAATACCAAAAGCGGAAGGACAGGAATGACAGAAAGGCCATATCCTGTATCCATATATGCAGCCTTCATCATCATAAAGGTAAATGCCGGGACTATAAATATCGTAAGCACCACAGGAGGGCCTATGATGCCCAAGGCCTCTTTATAAAAGCTTTGATGAAGCTGGACCGGGGTCATGCCTATGGCCATCAGCCTCGCACAGGTATTTCTCCGTTTATATGTATAGCTCAAGGTCAGAGTGCAGACATTTGCAAGGCCTATCAGCGCCAACAGGATACAAAATACGGATGCCATACCTCTAAGTATATCAAGGGCAGCGTTACTGGAAAGCTTATCCTGTATCCTGTTCTCTATCACAAAGTCATATCCGGATTTACTAAGGACATTTCTGATCTCTGCTTCAATCTGCCGGATATATGTAAGCTTTTCCTGATCTGATATATCGTCATCTCTAAGCTCCTGACGGCCGGAGATATAATTTAAAGTAGTTGCTCCTGTATCTGACCTGACAGCTTCGGATGACCCGCCTAAGGCCAAAGCCTTTTCCCAAAGGGAGGAAGGCACGACATGCACAAGTTCATAATAGTCATCACTCCAAAAATCCATCTTTAGCCTTGGAAGCTCTGTAGCGTAGCCTATCAGCTTAAAGGATAGGTCAGCATTTTCATTGGCCACGGATATATCAGCATTTTCACCATCCGGAGAATCCGGGCTGAGCCTTATGCTTCTGCTGCCATTATCCTCATCAAGATACCTTAGATAGCTTCTCTGTCTGAAATTCTGTTCCCGTGCATCCCTGATATTATTTACTGCTATGACTCCATCAAGGCTTTCCCCTGCTCCTGTCTCCTGCGCATAAGAAAGGAAGCTTTGATCATCCAGCACCAGCACAGGAGCATTTACGACATAGGCCCCATCCTTATGCTCCACCACTTCAGGATCAGCCTGCTCAATAAGTCCCGCGCTTTTCACCTCTTCCGAAAGCTCCTCCTGACTCAGGATGCGCTTCATGGGATAAAGTCTGTAGAGCACTGCCTCCCGGGTCTGATCTATGTCCCGGATATCTGTCACCCCCTTGATGTCCTGTATGTCTGCATCCTCGATCTCTGCTACGATATCCCAGCTGTCTTCATAGCGGTCATAATAGGTGATACGGGTATTGAGCCTGCTCAAATTAAAAAAACTGTATATGATCCCAAAGGACAGCAGTGAAAGACTGAGTGCAAATCTGGAGCTTCGCAGCTTCCTCCTGCTTTGCTTATATCCTCCCGGTATCCTCAAGCTTACGGCTGCTATAGGCATAAGCCGCGAATACTTTATAGCGGACAGCGAGGCTGATATCGTCACAGTCAGAAGTGAAAATGCTGCCGACAGGAGAAATACCGTCGGATGATATGCAAAGGGCAGTATCAGCCTGTCAGGGATCACCGCCCTACTTACCTCATCAAGTATATGAAACAGCATTGCCGATGCAGCCGCTCCAAATACATTGCCAAGCAGCACCGGCAATACGCAGATCCAAAGGCTGGCTCCTGTCAGCATCAAAAATATCTGTCCCGGTGTAGCTCCATTGAGGGACAGCAGCCCCACAAGCCTGAGCCTTTCCTCCATAAATACTGAAAATACACCTCGTATGATCAACGCCAGCGAGCATATGCAAAGTATGATAACGATGGAGGAGACCATAAGGAAAAGGGCATTGTCCGGATCCTCTTCAAGCCATACCCTAAGCTTAAGCTTTATGCCCTGCTCCACATAGATGCGTTCAAGCTCATAGCTTACCGCATTGTATAAAAGACTCGTCATAAGAGACAGCATAAAAGCAGATAAGCCAGAAGCCAGCATGAGAGCGATCCTGAATCCAGCCTGCCTCCACCCTTATGTGCAGCTGCCAATGCCTTTATCACCAAGCTCATAGCTTTCTATCCTTTCCAGTATCGGAAATGATGTTTCCATCGGAAAGCTCAATGACTCTATCAGCCTTTTCCGCAAGCTCCCTGCTATGTGTCACATATATGATGGTCTGAGAAAGCTCTCTGTTGAAGCTCTGCATGAGCTCCATGATCTCCCCAGAGTTTTTGCTGTCCAGATTGCCTGTAGGCTCGTCTGCAAGCAGCAGCATCGGCTTATAGAGCAGCGCCCTCAACATGGCAGCTCTTTGCTGCTGACCTCCTGAGAGCTCTGAGGGATAGCTCTTGAGCTTTTCCGAAAGTCTGAGTCGCTCTATCAGCATATCAAAAAGCTCTTTATCTGGTTTTTTCTTATCAAGCTTTATGGGAAGGAGGATATTGTCAAGTATGGTCATGTCAGGGATAAGATTGAAAAACTGATATACTATACCTATATTTCTTCTTCTCAGTATGGCAGCATCAGTCCTGCTAAGATGCGTGATATCTCTTCCGTCAAATATCACTGAGCCCTCTGTTGCATCATCTATAGTCCCTATGATATTGAGCAGCGTGGATTTTCCTGATCCTGAGGCACCGATAACGGCAGTCATTTCACCCTTTTCCACGGAAAAGCTGATACCGTGCAGCACCTCCGTTTTATTTTTCTTATCCCCATAAGACTTTTTTAAGGCATCACATCTGAGTAGCTCCATTTTCTATCTCCCTGCATGTATCCTTAAACTACATCCTTTACAGCCCATCCAATATCTCCCGGCGCTTAGCCTCATACTCTTCTTTGGTGATGGTACCGGCCTTGTAGAGATCCTCGGCCACCTGAAGCCTGAGCTCGATATTTCCCTTAAGGCTCTTTATTGCCGTATCAGACATATCCGAAACAGTATTTGACATATCTGAAGGCATCCCGGCTATGCCGCCTTGATGGGCTTGGCTTTCCGCCTGTTTTTCCTCATCTATCACTATCTCATGTGAGGCGACTCCCTTGTCCGTAAAGGCATTTATGCCGTTTGTGATGGTGATGATGAGAGCCATCAGAGTCCAGAACACTCCAAAGATCCCTGCGACCGGTATGACTGCAAACGCACCGATAAGACAGAACAATATCCCCACTATAAAGCCCATCATGGACTGTGTCTTGCCGGGCTTTACCCTCACTTTTTTTGACATTCTGCACCTCCTCCTTCACTGTTTATGTCGCAGGCATAGACTGCGCAGAGATCATATATGATAGTCCTGGCTGCAGAAGGATCCATTTTCAGCTCCTCCCAATCATCTATGAGACAGTCATGTACCCTTCCATATATCGTTCCTTCTCCAGTCCTTATCCTCTGATAGCTTCCTTTTTTTGAGTGATCTTCATCATAGCCGATATAGCCTGAGGCATAATGAAAGTTGCACCATCTTCTGTGTTCCCAGGCTGCAAGCCTGTCCAATATAGGGCTTTCCTTCAGCCTTGAAAGCACGAGCTCAGTATTACTGCCTGTCGCAAGTATGCTCTCCTTCTGGGGAAGCTTGGGAAGCAACCCGAGCAGGCTTCTTATATAAGGCCTGCAGGCTGCCTGGGCCCTATTTGAGCTGCGCTTTTCATGGTCAAGCTTCTTCCAGAGTATAAGGGCATCTGTACTCTCTTCCTCCCTTCTCTTCTCTCCGGATATGATCCTCTGCATCAGCTGATAATCCCTGTTGAAATCCATGGCAGCCTTTTCTATCTTTGGCTCGATCATATATTTTCTTTTCAGGATATCTGATCTTCCTCCAAAAGGTACTATCTTTATATGAGACTGCCCACCCTTGTCGATCAGAGACCTCAGTCTGTCCTGTTCTTCATCCATAAGGATAGCTGTCGGTATGATCCAGCTGTCAGCCTCCCTCAATGTATCCCTTCCCCAGGGATCTCCATCCTCCAGGATCCTTAATCCCAAATATGACTCAAGCCTGTACAGGGCCTCAATACCATAGTTCATATCTGGAATGTCTATGATCACATAAGTAGGTACAGGATGTGTATCAAGTCTCTCCTCTGCCTCATGGCTCCTTATATCAGCACCTATGACATCAAGCTCACATATCCTGTCTATGGCCGGATATCGGTCATTTATGTATGTAAGTATCTCATCTCTTTTTTTATCTACTACGGTTATGCGGAGCCTCTCATAACCCCTTACCTCAGAACATGGAGTAAGATCCCCCATGAGAAGCAGCTGATGAAGCAGTGCCTTCCCATATGGACCGAAGCCGGCAATGAGCACATGAGGCTCAGGAATGTATGAAAATAAAGAAGCATCAAGGGCAGCGGTATCGCAACAATGCTCCAGTGAGCTCAGGATGTTTCCATATATGGATTCCTTGTCAAAAAGTTCTCTTGCTGCCATGGAAGAAATATCAAAAAGGAGGAGCTCCATGGGCACATGATCCCTTACCCTTTCATGGTACTCCATGATCAGCCTTTCCATGAGAGGATCCTCACATCGGAGAAAACAGAGTATGTCCTCTTCTATCTTCATCTCCTTATGCCTTTCAAGATATCCTGAAAGTAGCCTGAATGTTGAAAAATTGCTCAGAGCATCCTCTGAAAACAGAGCGACTTCTGAAAATGTCTCAAAAAAAGATCTGAGCCTTCTGTCGCCATCCACTGCCACCTCCAGACTTCCAGCATCCTCGACCATGATATGCTCTCGCTCAAGCCCAAGTCTTTCTTCCTCCTCAAGAGGCACTTCAGTGAAAATGACACAGTCTGCAGGGGCTTCTGTATCTCCATGCCTTCTTTCGTTCATGAGCCCCCGTATATATCCCAGGCTTTCCTCATTATATCCAAATACGGCGATCTGTCTTCTTTTCCTGAGCTTCCTGTACATTCTTTCAAAACGATTCCGAAGCAGGACCTCCAGCGCTGAAAATATCCAGTATCCTGTACAGAGTGGGCAAAGCCATTTTGCAAGCTCATAAAGCAGGGGAGTCGGTACACCGGTACCTGCTGTAGGCGCAAAGGTAAAAAGCTTGAGTACACTGAAAAGTACTGTAGACAGCAGTCTCTCATGTATGACCTCCCCAGCATAAACGGCAGAGGAATAATACTGCCAGCTTCCTGCAATAGCCAGGAATACCGCTGCAGCGGTAAAGAGCCGTCCAAAAACTCTTCTGTATCTATTAAAAAGGTATGTCGTATCCATCTGTCTCATCAGTATTTTTCCGACACCTCTCTCAGCATGACTCTGGGAGCATCTGTATCTATGTGAAGCTCTGTCTCCTTAAGCCCATCCACGCTGCGCCTCAGCACTGTCACCATATAGCCTACCTCTGAGGTTTGGGCATCCTTCAGAGCCGCATATTCTTCATAGCTTCTGCAGGCTTCTCCATTTATGGAAATGATCACATCGCCTATATGATATACTCCAAGGTCATTGACTTCAGGATCATGGCCCACTACCATAAGGCCATAGTCTATGCCTGTCTCAGGTATGTTCCTTATAAAGCTTACCATGGCCTCAGTATAC
The DNA here is from genome assembly GCA_944380315.1 of uncultured Lachnospiraceae bacterium. Classification (GTDB taxonomy): domain Bacteria; phylum Bacillota; class Clostridia; order Lachnospirales; family Lachnospiraceae; genus Avilachnospira. The sequence continues at coordinate 10,002 of CALWHG010000080.1, read as the reverse complement.
TCCTCTGCATAGCCATCTGCAGCAGCGGCCTTTTCACCTGCCAGCTCCACACAGGCTATAGCATCATCATAAAGCTCAAGGTTAAGAAATCTCAGCGTCTTTCCCCAGAGCAGGTCCGGATCATCATCCTCCTTTGGAGCAAACCTTATCCTGGCCTCGGCAAGCATGTCTTCCAGCTCTGCCTCCATACCGGAAAGCTCCGCTTCCTTCTGGAAGATCAGGGAAGACTGCCCCGAAAGCTCACCCACTGCCCGTTCCGCTTCCTCGGCACTCATCCCATCATACATATAGGTGTCTGCCAACTCAGCCTTCAGTTTCATGGCTTCCATATTGCCCTCTCCAATATTGAGCTGTATCTTCTCCATGCTCTTGTCTATGGAATTCCAGCAGCTCTCCTGAGCACTCTCAAGAGCCTCCCTGCTGTCTATCCAGTCCGAGGCCCTGAGCGGGATATAATAAAGCAGAGGCAGGTAATCATATTTGAATGCCTTTATGGCCTCCTCATCCTCAACAGGCAGAAACATTTGATTGGTACAGTATGCCATGATCAGGAGCTCGTCCTCCATGATGCTCCTGTAACTTTCCAGTATTTCCTGCCTGACCGAAAGATCCATATATGTATCCCTGTCCATGACATACTCCATATAATAAAGATCATCTATGGCTCCGTCACAGAATTCCTGCACATAATCATACATGGCCTCCGCATCTGCTGCGGAAAACGGTGATCCCATAATCCCGGATCTGAGTCCATCACTCATAGCAGCCTTTTCAGGCTCAAGTCCTCTTATCAGTATCCTTGCCCTCTCAAGCCCGGCAAACACAGCATCCTCTGAAGCAGTGTCAAAGCTGCCAAGATAATCTTCACATTCTCCGTAAGCCTCATCCATATATCCTGCAGCAGAATCAAGTATGGAAAGGTTGGTCTGGGCGTAATAGGTCAGATCCCCCACAAGATTTCTTTCCTCGTCAGTGGTTGGATAAAGATCCGGAAAATATCTATTCTTGATGAAAAAGGCTGCTCCCAACAGTACTGCGGCACTCAGTGCCAATATTCCTATCCATCTTCTCCTTCCTTTTGAAAGCCTGCCTTTGGAGGGCCCTGAATTCAGGAAGCCCCGTAGCTTATCTATGAAGGCATCAAAAAACTGATAATTAGATTCTACGCCATTTTTATATCTGATATCATTTATAGAGTCAGGCAGCTTATCGGGAAATGTAAAGCCTCTTAGCATGACAGGTATCACATTTTTCTCTTTTTCAAGAGCATGCTCGATCTCCAGCCTTACCCAGTCGTCTTCATTGACACATCGATCCAGGGCTCCTGGAGAAAGGACCAGTATAAAGTCCCTGCAGCCCTCAATGACCTCATAAAGCTTTTTATTGAAGTCTCCGGATCTCAGAGATTCCACATCAAAGAACACTGAATACCCAAGCTCAGTAAGCTTATCCCTGAGTATCTTGGCGGTGGATTCTCCTCCATCTCTCCTGTAGGATATGAAAATATCATATTCAGAGCCTGTTGTTTTTTTCATGGCCTTCCTTTCAGAGCTTGCGATTTTACAGATAAAATGGGATCTACCCTCTCGGTCTCCTTTATCATGCACTTCATACAGCTTATCCTGTTATGATCATATCATTCACTCCGATTATGGCGCAACCAAATATTGTATCTTTGACACTCCGCATCTGGACAAGTCCACATGATTCAGTTCTCCTTCCACATGATGCGGCTCTGTCCGCTTGCAAGGTGTACCTTGATACTTTCTATTGTTTCAGAAACAGTCTGCTCAGTTGTATCGATCACATTACTTATTTTTCGCAAAATCATGGGCTTCCTTCAGCCAGCATAAAAGCTCATCATCTATATCCCCAGTATCTCCGATAACTATATGGGTCGTCCATCTTCCAGGATATGGCTCTGTCTTGACTGCTATACGGGAGGATTCTAGCGGGTAAGGCATGCCAAGGGTAACTACCAGATATGGCTCCGGCAGCTCCTTTTTCTTTTTTACCCTGGCGAACGACACACAGGCAAACATATGTACATCATAAAATGATATCTGAGATTTCTGGACCCTGATCTCAACATCAGGATAAAGCTTTGTCACAGCATCTGCAAAAGCCTCATATAAAGGCATTGCATCGGGATGCTTATCAAAAAACAAGATAGTATTCGTATCCATACCCATATCACATCCTCTGCACATTAAGTCCTGTTTTCTGCATTATGAAATCCCTGAAATCCGCCACTGTTCCACCGCTCATCTTCCTTTTGTCATAAGCCTGTGTATGGCTCTCACTGAAAATAAAGATAAAATAGTCCTTGTCCTCGGCTAAAGCTTTTATGGAATCATAATGCCATTCTGTAGTGCCGATATCCGTGGCGGATACATATCTGTCCTCATAAAAATCCGACCTGGCCTTTTCCACGCCTTTAAGCATACGCTTCATCGCGACCCAGGCATTTAATCTGTCCTCAAAAATGAGCGCCAGTGCGATCGCTGCGATCGCCGTTATGTGTAGTAGCCTCACGTCTCCTAAAAATATAAAGGCTATACCCAGAACGACCACTCCCCATCCAAATATATGGCTCCTCTTACTGTGCTTTTTCCGGATCGTCATCCTGAGTGCACGAGCCATGGATATAAAGGTATTCATATCGTAATCGGTCTCAAATGAAAATAGCGGCTTCATATGCGTTTCCCCTTTACAAATACAGCAAAAGATCAGATAGCGACAGGCGGCAGGACAGGGTTATTTACAAGATACCATTTCCCATCCTTTACTATATAATAATTATCTATCCATATATATGAAAATGTCTCTTCCCCATCATTTATATCAAAGACGTACTCCTCGCCTCCTGCGTAGGCTTCATTGGGTGCTTCGCCTTCCTCAAATCTCTGAAGCTCGAGATCAAGGCCCGAAGCCCAGTCCGTCACATCAACAAGTTCTTCCTTGGTCAGTATCCTTTCGCTTTCAATAGCTGTTCCTGCAGAATAGGCCATCTTCACTTTGTCTATATCGTCAGGAAACAGCTCCACAAAGATAACTGTGATCACCGCCTCATCTTTATTGTTGTAATTGACCTGAAGGTAACGATCGTCGCCCAAACTCCAGATATCCACATCGTCTTCGGTTTTATGCGGTTCATCCCACATATAGTTGAGCTGAGTCCTCTTATATCCGCAGATTATCTCATTGATATCCGACTCTTCCATCTCGGATATGGACTGAAGTCCCGGGAGGTTGTCATTGCTTTTCTGATTATGATAGGCAAAAAGCCAGGCTTCATAAGCCAGGAAAAGTACTATTGCAGCAATGAAAACACTAGTTATTTTTCTTTTCATTTTTCCGTACCTTCTTCATGATGATCATCTTTATGATCAGCGCCATAAGGATAATTGCCAAAGTTATGATGCCAAATAAAATGATAGACGTATACCAGGGTGCCGATGTCACCTCATAGATCTCCGGATGTGTTTTATAGTCCCAGTATGTAGAGATGCTTTCTGCTATAAACACACCTAAAACATCCGATTTGTAGATTTTTCTACCGTGTGGAGCTAAGCTCAACGATCACCAGCTCAGGATCATTGTTGAATCTTATAGGTATGATACTGTTTCCAAGTCCTTTGCTTACTATCATGCTGGTATCATTTTCTGTATACTTTAGCTAAAGCAACTATCAGTCTTGTGGATTTATTCTTCCGCATCCACAACACCTTCGATCATACCGGTTACAACAGCGTTTAACTGTGCAGCATTTTGGGAGGTGATAACGGGCTTGCCTGTCTCTGCTTCAAGGGCTTGCTTTGCGATCCCCGCAACGTTTCCACCTCGGCGTGCAACCTCTATATTCTCTTCAAAGGTTTCCGGTTTGGATACCTTTGAAATATCCTTTGTGGAGGTTTCTGCAAGCATATTCAGGATGATCTCAGTTGTACTCATATTATCCCGCAGATTTTCTTTTTTCAGGCCTTTCAGCCTTTTGTATTGCAGTGTAGTCATACCAGACCATGCACGGGTGATCTCATCGGTGAGTATCGCATACTCAATGCCCTTTTTACTCCCCGATCCTGCCATTCGTCAGTCAGTTCTTTCCTCACCTGAATGGCCTGTAGCCTCTGATTGATCCATTCGCGGGTATATCCTTTTTTCAGATAGGTTTCAAGGGCACGATCAATGGCCTGTTCAGGATCTATTGTTTCTTCTATCCTTTCCCTTCCGACTTCGGCAAGCCAGAGTTTGAATGGCTCTGCTTTAGGCGAGGGGATAGACTGAATGATACGCAAAAGCTGTTCCGTTGTGGCAACGTCGGTCAAACGTTTTTTTCCATCGGCAGCGGTCATTTTCAACTGCTTACAATTTGTAAGCAGTTGCTCCGCTCCCTCGTCCTTTAATCGTTTCTTCAGAACAGCCCAATATGTACTTGCCCCGCGTTGTGTTTTCTGCTCTGTCAAAACTGCGACAACATCAACAATGGAAAAGTACCATTCTTCCTTTTCCTCATCCCATGCCGTTCTGATCATTTTGTTTTCAAAAAGCTGTAATTTATTATTATCCACCTGGATACCCCTTTTATTGCAGATCTATCTTAATTATAATCATATCATTTCCCGCAGCCTTATCTCAACATAAGCTTATCTTACATTTTTAACTTAGTCCTTACAAAAAAAGGAGCGTCGCTCCATCATCTATCATTGATGATCTTGCAACGCTCCAAAATGTTTTTTATGCTTATCCTTCGATGGCTATATATTTCTTCTCAGGAAGCTTGTTTTCCTTCTTGGGGATGTTTAGCTTCAGGATACCGTGCTTGAACTCAGCCTTTATATCGGCCTCAGTCACACCGTCTCCCACATAGAAGCTCCTCTGGCAGGCTCCGGCGTAACGCTCCCTGCGGATGTACTTGCCGGTCTCCTTCTCCTGCTCGTCCTTGTCGACACCCTTTGCTGCGCTGATGGTAAGATATCCATCATCAAGGGAAAGCTTAATCTCGTCCTTGGTGAATCCGGGCAGATCCATCTCAAGCTCGTAGCCTTCGTCAGTCTCCTTGACATCAGTCTTCATCAGGTTCCTGCCATGACGTCCATAAAGCTTCCTCTGAAGCTTCCTCATATCCTTCTCTTCATCACTGAAGAAATCACTCATAAAGTCATCAAAAAGATCCTCTCCAAAAATACTGGGCATAAACATAAATCATCACTCCTTCTTTCCTTAAAAGCTCTTATGCTTTTGACCTGTTTTTCGGAACCGGATCGGGAAGGTCATCCGGATGCCCGGACATTCAGATCTCGCGACCCTTATGGGCTTCCATCTGATCTCTCTTCCTTTGTTCTGACTATGTTATAGCACTTGTTGTTAGCGCTGTCAAGAGGTGAGTGCTAATTGTTTGCAAAAATTATTAGTTTTTATATAGGAAATAACCGTTTCAGTTCTAAGCAAATAGACTGTTAAGCACTTTCCATATACTGTCCGGATATTCTCCGGCATACCTGTAAAGCTCAGCCTTACCAATCCTGTTCTTTAAGGATAAAACATGCTAATTATACTCAGAGTCTGATCATACCCTCAGGACCGAAAATGGCTCGAAGGCTTTTTATGTACGTATTTGGTTTATTCAGTCGTTTTCCCGCTGCATTTCCATCGTGCCATCGGATGTTCCGCTATCCTTGACAGGATTTCAGGATCGTCAAACAGAAGCTCCGGCTTATATTCTCCTTTTGCAAACGCCGACCAAAACAAAAGATCATCCTCTGGGAGAAGAATCCCCTTCAAGTATTCCTCCGTCTTTACCTTGGCTGTCGGGAGATCAAAGTGTTCCGCTCTCCGCAGAACGGAAGTCAGGTCCGTTTTTATCTTCTGCCACCCCCTTATCAACAAGTTTCTTCAGATCATTCGGCGCATACAAAAGCCATTTCCGATGGAGCACAAAATCATCTTGCTTATCGAACAGATAGGTTTTACTGGAAGATGAGCGTTTCATGCATTCCGAAAAGAACGTATCCGATAAAGACAAAGCCTCCTTGTATGCCTCAAGAATATATCCGGCTTTCTGATAAAGCTGTCCGTGCTCGTATGCCCCCAATACCTCAAGCAGCTTTGTTTCATCGAGGGAAGGTATAAGCGCAAGGCATCGAAGCAGTTCTTCCAGCCCTCCAATCTTAGTAAAGTCAGCAATGCTGTCTATCACTGTTCTTTCAAGTGAAGTAACACGCACTCCGTTATTCGTCTCCGTGATACTATCATTCCCTCGCCACAATACGGGCTGGTAATGCAGACCATCATATTCAAATGGCCGCACTCTTTTCTCTGTAGAGAAGTACACCTCATAGAACACCTGATTGGCATATCCATAAAACTCAAATGCACTATGATGCGACACGAAGGAATCATCAGTTATATGCGATGCGACTTGAAAGCGGTTCGGGATCGGCTGTTCCGTTTCAATACTGATGACGGCATACAGGTTGCGCCGTACCCGTTCAATATAACCTTTTTTTAAATAACTCTTTATATTCCATATGGCTGCACTCTCCGATCCAGTAAGCTGTACCATGTCGCTATGGGTAAAGCAACGCAAGGCAGCCAGTTCTTTATACAGATCCATTGCAAGACCTCCTTTGTTTTTATATTGGCACAAAACAAGATAAATCGCAATGGTTTTGAGCAACTTTAAAAACATTAATTTCCGAAAACGACCAAAGTCATAGTAGATACTCCGATTTTGAGCGTTTTATGAAATCCTTAGTCCCTTTTATAAAAATCGGTCTCATATCAAAGCGCAGAAAAGGCGCACCACACCCACGGAAAAAGCGTGGACGCAGTGCACCCATTGATCTGGCATTATAAAATTGTTATTTTTTCTTATTACCTGAATGAATAGAAAATTATTACCACCTCTTGTTACCTGAATAAAAAGAAAACTTTTTCTTCTTGTTACCCAAATGAAAAGAAATCGAAAAACTCTTGTTACCTGTTAGTGCGTCTTGTTACCTGTATGAAAAGAAATTAACATGCAGTGATATTTTCTATTTATTTCGCGAACACGATCTTTTTTATACGGTATGTTTTTCTCAACACTTTTCTATTCATTTCACGAATATGTGCCAAAATCAGTAATTTAACTTTTCTGTTTGTTTCACGAATATTATTTAAAAGATTTCTATTCATTTAGCGGAAATCAAGTTTGGATTTTCTGTTTATTTCACGGATATGCAGCTGATGAGCTGTTGCTTTTTCAACTACTGTATCTGAGTCAAAAAGATATCCCTCCGGTATTCCCGACTCTATTTTCACATGGTATAATCGGTTTTATAATCGTTTGATTGGGGGATCCCTGTCATGAAATCCGATAATAAACTAAAGGTAAATGAAAATCTGTTCCCGAAAAGGCTCAAGTCCCTGCGCCTCGGAAAGGACTTAAGCATAGCTGAGGCTGAAAAGCTTGTAGGAGTCGGGACGAATACCTGGCTTCAATGGGAGAAGGGGACCCGTATACCCAACATGATCACCGTAGTGGGTATTGCTTCCATTTTTAAGGTCAATCCCGCTTATCTTTCCGGGAATGATGACAATGAAAAGCTTAACACTCTGCTTATCGCCTTCCCGGAACTTTCCATAGATGATAAAAAGATCGTGGAGAAATATTCCGCACTCACCCATGTGGAAAAGGTATTCGTAGGCAGGGTTATCGACTTTATACTCTCACATAGGGAGCGGTCCTGACTTGATCTTTCCTTACCGGAATTTTGGAAATTTATAGGGCCTTTCCGAAAATTTCTTAAGGTCTGCGTTCTGAAACTCAGGTATCTTCGAAGTATCCTGTCCGTATCTCCTGCATGCATGTGCCGTGAATGATACAGCATATTCCCTGGTATCGTTCAAGCCTTGTAATACCGCTTCATCCGAAAGGCTTTTCCCGGAAAAATCTTCACGCATACTGTAAATATTCCCCTCAAGGTAAACCTGGGATTTTCCGTATGTATCATATTGCTATAATCATAAGAAAACGGTATGAGAATATTGAATTGAGAGTCATATACTTAATCACTAAAGAAGGAAAAACTATGATAAAATTACTTAAATGGATGCAGAAACATAAGCTTCTTACACTTCTGATCACGCTTTTGATCTTCTTTCTGCCTCTTGCCTTAATCTACATACTCTACCGTATCGGAATGCATTATGCTTTAATACACGCAGAATGGTCTGCTGGTGATCTCCTCGTATATACAGCAAGCTTTGAGGCCGTACTTGGGACTGTATCCTTAGGCACACTGTCTTTATGGCAAAACATTCAAATTGAAGAAGATCATAATAATAGCCTTGATCCGATGTTGAGTATGAAACTTGAGCATAATCACTTGGGTTTTCTCTGCCTTACTATAGAAAATACAGGAAGATCGGCAGCTGAAGAGGTAAAGATTAAAATCGAAAAGATTACAGATAATGCTGATTATAAAATAATGCCCGGGCCTTTATTTGAACAGCCTTTTGAACTTTATCCAAATGAAATGGTACAAGATGTGATTTCCAGTGGCGGTGGAACGGTGTACGTCTTTCCGAAGGTTTTTATTGACGTTTCGTATAAGAGAAAAGACAGCAGTAAACAATTTCATTATAAAAGGACTGTTATTTTTAACGGAGGCTATTCCAAAAAAGTAACGGCTGATGTAAAAATGGATATGAATAAAGTAATTTCAAGTCTTGATTCCATAGCCAGATCATCCGTACGGACAGCAAATTATCTTGACGGACACAGATTACATGCATTTGACGAAATCAACGTATTGAGCAGCCGTTCTCTCCAAAACGATCTTGCCGATACTTTCGATAAAGAAAAGAAGAAAAATCTCTCAGGGGAAGAGACAATAAAGGAGAAACTGAAAAATGGGCAGCAGGATTCCAGTGTATAACGGATATGAAGAACGGTATCTTACCGGAGCCGAACTTAAAACCTTGTTCCATGATTCGTATTATACTTCCGGACGACATCACTCTGTCGTTCTCGGTCTATCTATTCCGGATTATCTTGATATCTATGGCATAGATAACCATAAAACATACAGGATCTTTGTAAATTCTTTTTTATAAAGAAAGAACATTGGCCCAGACTTTCTCGGTCGTCTAAAGAACCCTGTCCTGGTTTTAAGAATCAGTGATCGATCTTTTATCTCCCATGCCTTTTACCCATACGATAAAAGTATGCATGGGGATAAAATGGGATAGCAGAAAAAATGTGCCACCGATTTCTCAGTGACACATTCTTAGGTTCCACGTATTCCATGTAATGTCGTTCTTTTCGATCACCAACAGGCATTCCTGTTACCTGAATAAAAAGAAATTTTTCTTATTACCTGAATGAATAGAAAATTATTACCACCTCTTGTTACCTGAATAAAAAGAAAACTTTTTCTTCTTGTTACCCAAATGAAAAGAAATCGAAAAACTCTTGTTACCTGTTAGTGCGTCTTGTTACCTGTATGAAAAGAAATTAACATGCAGTGATATTTTCTATTTATATAGGAAACAAGAATCCGTGATTCTGCCCTTATTTTCGCACCTTTTTTCTTTTCATTCAGGAAATAAGAGAAGCTTTTTCCATTTTGATTTTTCTTTTTATTTAGGAAATAGTGGTTTTGATTTATCTTTTCATATAGGTAACAGACATTTTGAATTTTCTTTTTATATGAGAAATGAGCATTCAGCTTTAAGAATAAATGCCATTAATCACTTTCCAGTATCCATTTTTTTGCTCCGACCCTTTCCACATATCCATTCTCTTTAAGGAATGCAAGATTATGACACCCTGGAGTGGAATTTTATTCGCATAGCAAACTCTTTATTGTTTAGATTTAAGCTCGACAATCACCAACTCAGGGTCATTGTTGAATCTCATAGGTATGATACTATTCCCAAGTCCTCTGCTCACTATCATTGTAGTATTATCTTCCATATACTTTCCCGCGTCGTACTCTGGCAAAAAGCCCTGAT
>CALWHG010000079.1 GCA_944380315.1 uncultured Lachnospiraceae bacterium | reverse complement strand
CTCATTACTTTTGACACACAAAAAAACAAACCTGGCTTAGGAGCTCTTTCCTAAACCCGGTTTGTCTTCAGTCTGAGCTGTATCCATTAGATGGATACAGCTTTTTTATATTTAATAATGGTGCTTTGTGGAAAGTGCCCAAAACTGCAGTACAAATTTGTGAAATATTGCGAATAGAAAAGATATCAAAAGTAGAGTAAGATTGTATACAATAAAGCAAAAATATATGAAAAAGCTGAAGCAAATCGACATTATTGTATTCAACAAAGGAGTTACTATGAATTGGTGGAGAGAAAAACCGTTTCGTATGGTACAGAATAATCTGCGTGACATAGATGGAGCTATGGACGTAGATTATGAAGTGGAGATGTTGAAAAAACTTGGCGCCAATGTAGTTCAGGTGGGATGTGGAGGTATCAGCGCCTTTGGGCCCTCAAAATTAGAATGTCAGCGCCCTACACCATTCCTTGTGGGAGATAAGTTTGGGGAAATAGTTGAAAAATGCCATGCAGCCGGTATAAGGGTTATCGCTAGATTCGATATAAGTAAGGTACATAAAGATTACCTGAAAACTAATCCGGATTGGTTCACAAGAAGAGCAGATGGAAGTCCAGCTTATTTTGAAGACTGTGCAGCAGTATGTGTCAATGGCGCGTATCAGCAGAAATATATATTGGATGTCCTGAAAGAGGCAATGACAAACTATCCTATAGACGGGATCTTTTTCAATATTCCAGGATATCCTGTTACAGATTATAACGGAAATTATGTAGGCATTTGTCAGTGTGAAAATTGTAAGAAGAGATTTTATGAATGGTCCGGAGGATTGACTTTACCTACTATCGAGGATGATAACGATCCTGTTTTCCGTAAGTATGAGGAATTTAAGACATATACAGTAGCGGATATGTTAAATAAGGTAAGGGATCTGATAAAAAGCATTGATCCAGATATTCCTTTAAGTACATATAGTGACAATGGGATAGATATCATACGTTGCGAAGCGCAGTCAGCAGTAAAAACCAAAAACTTCTGGCTTTATTCCGGATCAGAAGATCCAGCTGCTATCATAACAACGTTTCCAGATAAAGTTCCCAGCAATTGTGTCATAAATGCTGTAGATATTCCTTATAGATTTATGGGAGTATCAACATGGCTTAACCAGACTCGTCTTTATCAAAATATGGCAGTGGGAGGTAATCTGGATTGGTGCATAGTTGGATCCTTTGAAGATTACCCTGATAGAGCCAATTTTGAAGGGGTAGAGTTGGAGATATGGATTGCGATCTTTATGAATTTCTTCACCATGAAGGATTGACTGATGAAGAAATAAGAGAGGGTTTTGGGAAAAAAGGAGGCTTGCTTGGTATATCCGGTGTAAGCAGCGATCTCCGCTATATACAGGAAGCTGCAGAGGCTGGCAACAGAAGAGCTCAGCTTGCTATAGATGTATTTATAAATGGGATCATCCATTATATTGGAGCATTTTACATAGATCTGGGAGGACTTGATTATATAGTATTTACTGCCGGTATAGGTGAAAACTCAGATTATATAAGGCGTAAAGTTTGTGAAAAGCTGGATGTGCTTGGGGTTAAGATCAGTGAAGAAAAGAATGCAGGCTGTCATGGCTCAAGGCAGGAGTTAACTGCATCTGATTCAAAAGTCAGAGTCTTTGTTATCCCTACAAATGAAGAGCTTGGTATAGCTAAGCGAACATATGCGTATGAGTGTAAATAAGGATATAACATTGGATTCCAGGGGATATGAAAAAAACGGTGTGCCATATAAAGAATATAGTATCCCCGGGGTAGAGCGGCGAGGGGTATTGGCTCCTGAGATCATAGCATCTATTTTAGATGAGGATAAGAAGCCAAGAAATGTTGGCCTTATGTGGGGAGATGGAGCCGGTTTTAGATCGCTTCCCGCACAGGACGAAGATATTGCAGTTGCTTTTATATCAGAGGATGAGTTGATCATAGAGGCGGAAGAATATAACGTGCCTGTTACATGCTATCGTACAAAGGAAGGAGATAAGAAAAGGCCTGCATTGGTTTATTTCCATGGCGGTGGATTTACGATGGGATCCAGAAAAAGCGTGGAGCATTCAATGCGTTTGTTAGCTCAGTACAGTGGGGCTGCTATTTTCAATGTAGAATACCGTCTTGCCCCTGAGCATCCATTTCCGTGTGCGGTGAATGACGCCTGGAATGCTTTAAGATGGATAAGGCGCAATTCAGACCGCCTTGAAATATATAAAGATCAGATCCTGATCTCTGGAGATAGCGCCGGGGGAAATCTGGCTGCGGCATGTTCACGACGAGACAGAAATATGCGTACAAACATTATTAAGGGCCAGCTCCTTATTTATCCTGTTTTAAGTCAGTGCGACCCGGAAATAGCTGACCACCGATTTTCTTTAACTGATTATGAGATCTGTCCTGAACAAAGAAGGTGGATAGAGGCGGAGATCTTGTCTCTGAAAAACTGGACAGATAATTATCATCTTTATACAAGAAATAGCAGAGAAGACCATGCGCCAGATGCTTCTCCGCTATTTGATACGGATTTTTGTGGAATTCCCATGACATGGATCGGTTGTGCGGAATTCGATTATTTGACTTATCAGGCAAAGCTTTACGCGGAGTTGCTTGCAAAGTCGGGAGTAGATGTAAATGTAAGTATTTACAGAGGCATGACGCATGGATTTATGAATCATCTTGGCCAGTATCCTCAGGCAGAAATGCTACAAATGCCGGTGTGGTCCATGCAGTAGATGATGTCTCCTTTAAGATCAATGCCGGAGAGACACTGGGAGTCGTTGGAGAATCCGGGTGCGGTAAGTCGACGCTGGGAAGAACTATAATAAGACTGTATGACCCTACTGAAGGTAAGGTTATGTATCGTGGACAGGATATTGCATCTATGGGAAAAGATGAATTCAGAAAGGTCCAGAAGCAGATGCAAATGATCTTCCAGGATCCTTATTCTTCCATTAATCCACATTTTTCAGTTGGAGAAACTATCTTAGATCCTCTTCGTATATCAAAGGAAATAACTAATAAAAACGAACGGATCCAAAAGGTGGCAGAGACCATGGAATTATGCGGATTACCGGACAGATATTTTAATACATATCCACATGAGCTTGATGGTGGACGTCGGCAGCGAGTTGGCCTTGCCCGTGCTCTTGTTTTGGATCCTGAATTTATCGTATGCGATGAGCCTGTATCTGCCCTGGATGTTTCTATACAGGCACAGATCCTGAACCTTTTGATGGATCTGCAGGAGGCTCGAAAGCTTTCGTATATGTTTATCACACATGACCTTTGTGTTGTTCGTCATATCAGTCATTATATTATGGTCATGTATATGGGACAGGTGGTTGAGTTTGCTCCAAGGGATGAACTTTTCCAGCATCACGTACATCCTTATACTATAGGGCTGCTTAATGCTATTCCTACGGTGGATCTAAGCAAGCGTAACAGAGAAAGACACCTCCTTAAGGGAGAGGTTTCAAATCCCATAGATCCGGCCCCGGGATGTAGATTTGCAAATCGCTGTCCCTATGCGTCGGAAAAATGTAAAGAGCCTCAAAAACTGGTTGAGATATCACCGAATCACTTCGTTGCCTGCCATGAATGTGCTAAATAATGAGAGTTTTAAATGGGGTGTAAAATGAATAATAGTATTAAATGGATACAGCTTACTTTAGGACATTTGTCACGTAATAAATTTTGGGGAGAGGATCCGGATACACAGTATCATTCTGTGGTAGCCTCCTCCACATTAGTAAAAGATGGAGATATAAATATCCTAGTGGACCCTACTCTTCCTGTCGAGGATATGGAGAAAAGGCTAAAGCTGTACTGTGGATTGGATAGAAATGATATAGATATAGTTTTTGCAACTCATTTCCATACGGATCATCGCATAGATGCTGAAAAATATCCAAATGCAAAGCTATACATGTCTGAGGAGTCTGTAAAGGAAGTGGAAGAGCTAAGGGTATCTGGTGGACCGATGGCGGAGATATTCCTGAACGGTGCTGTATTTGATTTTGAGGCAGCCCCGAGGCATATGACGGCTAACGTAGAGGTAGTACCGCTTCCGGGACATACTCTTGGACTTTCTGGGCTGTATTTTACCAGCGATGGAAAAAAGATACTTTTGTCTGGCGATACGATCATGAATCCCGAGTATTATGCTGCCAGAGAGGGATATTTCATAGATGCGAGTCAGGAAAAGACCAGAGCTTCGATGGATTGGGCTTTAGCAAATGCCGATATCATAGTTCCCGGACATGGGGATTTTTTCTATACTAATGACCCGGCTGAAAAAAAGATCTTATGGAGGAAGCTTAATCTATGTGCTGATGGGGAGGAGACATCCGTCCTTGTTAAGATAGGTAAAGAGAATATCATTATAAATCCGGTGCTTCATGGCCATATACTCAGAGAAGCGATATATGATGCCTGGGGCCTGGATCCCTCAGATATAACAAGAGTTATATGCCTGAAAGATGATCCTAAGCATACCATGGATTTAAAACTGATGAGTAATGCTAAATACTATATCGCTACATCAACTGAAAGCTCAATGGGATTTGAATCATGGATAAGCTCAGATGAATTTCCGATCGATATTATGGATATATCAGGAGATCCTGTATGTGTATTTGAAAGTGGCGGTAGAAAGATAGCAGTTACTTCTCTGGATAAGGATGATAAGAGAATAAGCCTTGATGCAGACATAGTGGCAGCAGGAAACGGGGTAAAGATACTATAATAACTAAAGCTTAGAAAATCAGGAGTAAGGTATATGAAAACGGAGCAATACTGGTGGAAGGATCGGGCATGGCGTATCGTTCAGACAAATATGAGAGAGATTGATATGGCAGACATGGATGCTGAACGATATGTACAAGAGCTGAAAGACTTTGGAGCCAATACAGTTTTAATCAATACTGGGGGTATAGCGGCGAGTTATGAAACTGATATACCATATCAGACACCTAATCCATTTTTGACGGGAGATAGTTTAAATAAAGTAGTAAAAGCTTGTCAGGATGCAGGCATAAGAGTTATAAGCAGAGTCGATTTTTCCAAAGTTAGAAGACCGATCTATGAACAGCATCCAGAATGGGCTTATGTGAGCCCGAAGGGTGAGATCATAGATTATCATGGGCTGATACATATGTGCTTTAATAGTGAATATCAGCAGAAGGTTTCTCTCGATATAATCAGAGAGATCATTCGGAAGGTCAACCCTGATGGTTTATTCCTAAATATGGGTGGATACTCTGTTGCGTTGGATTATACCAGAGGATATCAGGGGATATGCCAATGCGAAAATTGCCGTAAGCGATTTTATGATATGTTTGGACTGGAACTGCCTATAGAAGACGATCCTGATGATCCTATTTATCAGAAATATAAGGAATTTCAGAATATTACTGTAAAAGAGTATTATGAGAATATTAAGAGAGTGATCAAAGAAGAAAACCCCGAACTTCTGTTTTTCCCTATTGATATGCTACGCGGCGAGATCGGCACTTTTTTTGATAAAGCAGATCAAAATAACTATATGTACAAGGGTTCAGAGCTGCTTAAATCAGAAAAATATTCAAATCCTGATAAAGTTGCTTCAGTGACAAGTGTTGATTTTATTGATATGTGGTATCGCCATGCTGCTGTTTCACCATATGAACAGGAGCTTAGATTGGCTCAGATGTTTGCAAATGGTGGATTTGCAGACTTTTACCAGATAGGAAGACTGGATGATCATTATGATAAATCAGGCTATAAAGCATTAAAGAAGATGTTTCATTATCATAAGGGTCATGAGGAGGATTATCATTCTAACATATCAACAGCAAAAATAGCCCTTATAAGCCCCAGGGAAACAAATTGGAGTAAAGGAGAGATAGGATTTCCGGCAGAATATTATGGATGGTATTATCTGCTTACTCAGCAGCACTATATATTTGATTGTATACAGATGAATGCTGTAGACAAGGTTTCTTTGGATAAATATAATACCATTATACTTCCTGATGTTCAGAATATAAGTGATGCTTGCGTTAAAAGGTTTGATGATTTTGTGGAAAAAGGCGGTACGCTGATAGCTACAGGTGAGACTGCCATGTGGGATGAACACAGGAAAAAGAGGCAGGGTATAGGTTTAAAATCCCTTGGTATTGTAAAAATTGGTTATATAGGGAGAGATTATATCTCTGCGTATTTTGAGATCGGAGACAGCAAGGAACTGTTCCCTCATCTTGAAAACAGCAAATGGATATATCTTCATGATGTATATTGCTATGCACAATATGAAGTTGGTGTAAAGCAATATATGAAGTTGATCCCTCCTCATAGGCATTCACCTGCGGAAGATGCTTACCCTACAAATATAACTGAGTATCCTTCTTTTTCAATCAATGAGTTTGGAAAAGGACGAGGGGTATTTATTCCCTGGAAGCCTGGAGCAGAACATTACTATTTCGGATTTCCCCACATGAGTGCTTTTATGCAGGATCTTCTTGATAAAGTCTTAGGCATACAGCATGTAGACGGAAATCTACCTGAGGTTGTAGAGATAGAGCATACCAGAAGAAAAGATGGATCAGTAGACTATGTTCATTTGATCAATTATACTGGGCATGTTTTAAAAGCTTATTATGCTCCAGTTCCTATTTATGATCTCAAAGTGGAGATCCCTTGGGAAAAGGGAGAACCAAAGAAGGTATACAGTATGGTTAACGAAGCTCCTATACAATTTGTATATGAGGAAGGGAAGCTGAAGCTGTACGTTTCAAAATTGGAGTTGTTTGAAGGTATAAAGATTTATTGACGAGGATTGCCTCGCAGAATGGTTTCTGTGGCGCGGTCTTCTTTCTTTAATAGTCAAAAAGGAGAGATACATATGATTATAAAGCCTAGAACTTATACGGGTACAACATCCACAGAACCGAGGGCCTATGAGATAAAGCATAGAAAGCTTGCAAGGAGAGCTGCAGCAGAAGGTATGGTCCTTCTTGAAAACAATGGGGTTTTGCCGCTTCCAAGAAATAAAGATATTGCATTGTATGGATCAGGAGCTATATACACTGTTAAGGGTGGGACAGGATCAGGAGATGTAAATGTCAGGGATGTAGTAAGCGTATATGAGGGTCTTAAAAACAGTGGGTATAGGATAACTACTGAAGATTGGATAAATAGCTATAAGGCCATATATGAAAAAGCCAGGCTAAAATGGAGAGATATCATATGGGAAAAAGAGGATGCCATGTCTTCAGACAATGTCCATGCCATTTTTACAGCTTACGCTGAGACACCTTTTAAGATGCCAGTGGGTGAAGTGCCAACAAAAACAGATACTGACACTGCCATATATGTATTGAGTCGTATAGCAGGTGAAGGTATAGACAGAAGGTTTGAAAAAGGAGACTATTTGCTTTCTGATGAAGAGGAAGAGTTTATAAAGACGCTTTGCGGTTTATATCAAGACGTAATCATCATACTTAATACTGGGGGAATCGTAGATCTTTCTTTTCTAGATAAGTATGAGCAGATCAAAGCGGTCATATATATGCATCAGCCGGGGATGGAGGCAGGAAATGCTCTTGCTGATATAGTTAGTGGGAATGTAGTCCCCTCTGGCAAGCTGACGGATACCTGGCCTGTTGATTATCATGATTGTCCTTCGGCAGGAACATTTTCTCATAATGACAATGATACTGAGAAAGAAAGATATACAGAGGGCATATATGTAGGGTATAGGTATTTTGATTCGTTTGAGAAAGAAACACGTTATTGCTTTGGATATGGACTTTCTTATACAGACTTTGAGCTTGATGAAGCTCGCGTCTCCATAAGCAGAGAAGATGGTGGATCTCAAATAAATGTCATAGTACCGGTAAAGAATGTTGGAAGTATCTATGCTGGAAAAGATGTTGTACAGATCTATTGCGCGCTTCCTCAGGAGAACAAGGATAAGGAATATAGACGTTTTGTGGGTTTTGCTAAAACAGGTCTTCTGTCTCCGGGAGAGACAGAGGAGGTCGTGATCAGTTTTTCTCCGGATGCTCTGAGCTACTTTGATGAGGAAAAGCATGCATGGATGATAGAGAGGGGAGTTTACGGAGTCTTTATAGGGGAAAGTCTGGATGATTCTAAGCTTAAGGCCTCAGTAAATGTGAAAGAGGATATAGTGTTATCTGAGGTAGAAACGATCTGCCCTCTTAAAGATAATCTGAATGAGCTTCGTGCAGATAAAGACAGAGTAGATCGGAGGCGGTCATTGTGGATCGGAAGATGTACAGAACTGCCTTCGATAACTATAGAAGGTAGAGATATAAAGAAGGAAACTTATATATATGGGCCATCCTATGGAGACATGCCTAATGAAGTTGAAAAGTTTGTAGACGGGCTTAGTACAGAGCAACTTATATTTCTTTGTACAGGAAATGTAGCTAAGGGACAGGGCGCAACCATAGGCTCTGCAGGTATTACTGTGCCGGGATCGGCTGCTGAAACAAGTGATTGCGCTGAAGCTCAGGGCCTTGCACCTATAGTTTTGGCTGATGGACCTGCTGGGCTGAGACTGAAAAAAACATATCAGGTAGAGAATGGATCGATAGTTCCTACTCCATTTGATATGGCGCTTGAAGGAGGCTTCCTTTGCAGAAATTTGCCTGAGTCTAAAGGAACCGTATATTATCAGTATTGTACAGCATTCCCTGTAGGGACTTTACTTGCGCAGACATTTGATACTGATATATTGTTTCAGGTAGGAAGAGCTGTTGCAGAGGAACTCAGGGAATTTGGAGTGACACTTTGGTTGGCCCCTGGTATGAATATACATAGAGACCCGCTTTGTGGAAGAAATTTTGAATATTATTCAGAGGATCCACTACTTTCCGGGCTCTCTGCTGCAGCCATAACGGACGGTGTTCAGTCCATCAGGGGTTTTGGTACTACAATAAAGCACTTTGCCTGCAATTCTCAGGAGGATAACAGGAAGGGCAGCGATAGTATCTTGAGCGAACGTGCTTTAAGAGAGATATATGTAAAAGGTTTTGAGATAGCTGTAAAAAGATCGCATCCTTATGCAATTATGACCAGTTATAATCTTATAAATGGAGTTCATGCTGCAAATAACTACGATCTTTGTACAAAACTAGCTCGTAACGAGTGGGGGTATAGAGGGGTAATTATGACTGATTGGACTACTACCCTGGATGATCCTACGTGTACGGCTTCAGGCTGTATAAAGGCAGGAAATGATATAGTTATGCCTGGTTCTGAAGAAGACCATAAAGATATAAAAAGGGCTCTTGATAAAGGCGAAGTGGATCTTAAGGATTTAAAACGGTCAGTAGCTAGATTAGTTAATACAGTGTGGCAGTCGGATAATTATATTAAGATGTGATTTGAGTTTTGTCGTCTTTGTTATTATCCGTACACAGTGGAAAAACATTTGATTTTCACCTCTAAGTGCAATATAATTGCATTTAGAGGTGAAAATATGTTAAAAACAACAGCCATGCTTTTAAATGAGCTTTCTGAATATGTCAATCCTGAAGCGAAGATAAGGCGGGATGTCAGAGATGGAAAAATATTTCCTGTAGTACGGGGATTATATGAAACTGATAAGGATACTCCTGGCTATCTGCTTGCAGGGGCGATCTACGGTCCGTCATATCTTTCTTTTGAATATGCATTATCACATTATGGTTTTATACCAGAGCGGGTCTATGCATATACTTCTGCTACATATGGCAAGAAGAAAAAGAAGCTTCATAAAACAGACTTTGGGGTCTTCCTTTATAGGGATGTGCCGGAGTGCATATATCCGGAAGGGTTGAGACTTGAGAGGGAGGGGGACAGGTATTATCAGATAGCTTCTCCTGAAAAGGCACTGTGTGACAAAATGTATGATATGCCGCCAGTAGGAAATATAAAAGAAATAACAGCTCTTATGCTTGAAGATCTTCGTATAGATGAAGGGATGCTCGGTGAGCTTGACATGGAGCTTTTATCAAGTATCTCTGATAGATATCCTTCAAAGAATGTAAAGCTGATGTCAAAGGCTTTAAGAAAGATGAGGAAGATATGAATACAGTGATAGAACAGATGTTAAAAGGGAAGGCAATCAGTTCTGTTACAGATAAGAAAAATGCACTTAAGGAAATCATCCAGGAAATAACCTTAATAGGTCTTAGCAGGGGTGGTTTTTTTAGTAAAGCAGCATTTTATGGCGGGACAGCTCTAAGGATCTTTTATGATCTTGATAGATTTTCTGAGGATCTGGATTTTTCTTTAATGGAACCAGACCATGATTTTGAACTTGAAAAATATTTTCCTTATATAGAAAGAGAGCTTAAAGCATATGGTTTAGAGCTAAAGATAGAGAAAAAGGAAAAAAGCATAGATTCATTTATCAAGTCTGCATTTATAAAAGGCAATACCAAAGAGCATTTGCTCAAAGTATACGATACAACGGAGATCAGCATACCCAAAAACGAAATGATCAAGATAAAGTTTGAAGTGGATATAGATCCTCCTGGTTATGCATCTTTTGAAAGAAGATATCGCCTTCTTCCAAGTCCCTACGAGGTCAATATTTATGATGGTCCCTCATTGTTTGCCGGAAAGTTACATGCAGTGTTATGCAGAGGCTGGAAAAATCGGGTAAAAGGGAGAGACCTTTACGATTATATCTTTTATCTGTCGAGAGGGATAAAATATAATGGAAAGCATCTAAAGGAGAGGCTTATTGATTCAGGATTTATAAAAGAAGGTTCAAAGCTTTCGGAAGATGACGTAAAGGATATGCTTATCCAAAGATTTGAGGGTATAGATTATGATCAGGCTAAAAGAGATGTTATTTCTTTTATAAATGATCCTCAAAAGCTGGACATATGGAGTAAGGATTTCTTTGTACAAATAACCGGAGGGCTTGAAGGTTATTTTTAACCTTATGGAGCGATAGATACAGTATCAGGCCATATGCCGGAGGGTGTCTGCTGCATCGAAGATGCGAAGGGCCCTCAGTATATGGCCTGACATGTATTTATTCATTGCCCGGAAAGGTCATCATTCAGATACGCCAGCGCATAGTCCACATAGACATTGCAGGAGAGCAGCAGGGCCTCCTCGTCTATGTTGAAGTGACCGTTGTGATAGGGGGTCCCGGTCTCGGGATCCTTTTCGATGTTGCGGGTACCCACATAACCGTACATGCCGGGGGCCTTGGTCAGGTAGGCTGCAAAATCATCGGCGCTGAGGGACTTCTTCATGTCGTGGATGATGTGATCAGCAGGGATAAGCTGCTTAGTGACCTGAGTGACCTCGTCTACCACCTTGGAGTCATTGATCAGGGGGTCGGCATGCCTTTCATAGATGAACTCTACCTCGGCTCCGTACATGGCAGCTGTGCCCTGTGCTATCTCCCTTATGCGCTCAGCCGTATGCTCCCGGGAGGCAGGATCAAAGGCCCGGACTGTACCATCGAGAGTAGCCTTTTCAGCCACGATGTTGTAGGCGGTGCCGGATTCTAGTTTGCCTACTCCTACCACTACTGTGTCCAGAGGAGAGGTGCTGCGGGCCACTACTGTCTGGAGGCTGACTACTATCTGAGAGGCTATGTAGAGTGCATCTATGCCAAGCTCAGGAGTAGCTGCGTGGGAGCTCCTGCCATGGACGATGATACGGAAATGATCACTGCAGGCATTGACCGGCCCCGGAGTCAGGGAGATGCACCCTGCATCGATATAGGGGCTTACATGGGCGCCGTAGACTCTGTCCACATCATCCATGAGCCCTGCCTCTACAAAAAGGCGGCCTCCTCCGCAGACCTCCTCTCCTTGCTGGAAGAAGAGTCTGATCTTTCCTGAAAATTCAGCCTGCTTTTCCTTAAGCACCTTGGCGGCGGCAAGCAGAGTGGCAGTATGTCCGTCGTGGCCGCAGGCGTGGCAGGCTCCATCAACTGTGGAGGTATAGGCATTTTCCGTAAGATCCTGCATGGGCAGGGCATCTATGTCTGAGCGAAGGGCGATGCAGCGATAGCCTTTTGAAGTGTGAGAGCCATCAGGGCGGGCTTCAGCGTCAGTAGCAGATGCTTTGGTAGTGTCAGTAGCCTCAGAA
The DNA here is from genome assembly GCA_944380315.1 of uncultured Lachnospiraceae bacterium. Taxonomy (GTDB): domain Bacteria; phylum Bacillota; class Clostridia; order Lachnospirales; family Lachnospiraceae; genus Avilachnospira. The sequence continues at coordinate 7,176 of CALWHG010000079.1, read as the reverse complement.
GCAGGGCTCTTTCCATCTATCCATGCGTGTACCCCTGTGTCACCCACCCTTTCGTGGGGGATGCCAAAGCTGTCGAGCTCCCTTTCTATGAGAGCTGCAGTCTCAAATTCCTTCATGCTGAGCTCGGGATGCATATGGAGCCAGCGTCTTTTCTCTATGATATAATCCTTTTCCTTAAGTATGTAATCCTTGAGCATGTGTAACCTCCATAAAAAATGCCGAAGCAGGGCGATCATATAACTATGATCCTATTCTGCTTCGGCAGCTTTGTCATGTCAAGTCAAATGTTTATCAGAACGCAGGGATGAATGCTCCATCGTAGCACTCGAGGATGGCTTCCCTGACCTCGTCAGTGTGGAAGGCCTCGACTACCTTCTGGTAGGTCTCATTGTCCTTATCTGCGGTACGGGCTGCGATAACATTTATGAGATCAGCCACATTTGGATTGGTCTCAGGGTCTACATCCTCGGTGAAGATGGCGTCCACTGAAGGGTTGAGTCCTGCGGTAAAGGCATTTCCTCCGTTGATGACGGCTGCGGCACAGTCAGGAAGGAGATTTGCAAGGGTGGCTGACTCAGCCTCGATGATCTCTATCTCCTTGTTGTAGGAGGTGATGTCTGCCACGGTGGGCATGGAGCCGGTCTCGGGATCGCATACTATAAGGCCTGCAGCCTCCAGGAGCTTGAGGGCCCTGCCGCCGTTGGTGCGGTCACTGGGGATGGCTATGATGTCGCCGTCCTTGATCTCATCGACGGACTGTATCTTATCCTTATTATTGTATATGGACAGGGGAGCTATAAGTGTGTCGGCTATGTCCGTGATCTCGTAGCCCGCGGTCTCAACGTCATTTTTGAGGAAGGCCTTGTGCTGGAAGGAGTTGAGGTCGATCTCTCCATCGTTGAGAGCCCTGTTGGGGGTGCCATAATCAGAAAAATGCACCAGCTCCACCTGGATGCCTTCGGGAGCCAGGAGCTCATTGACCACATCCCAGTGATCGTTGTAGGCTCCGACTACGCCTACGGTAACTATTGTAGTCTCGCCTTCAGCTGCGGATGCCTCTGTCCCTGCGGCAGAGGTATCAGCTGCGGTAGTGTCAGCTGAGGAAGAGGCTCCGCAGGCAGAAAGAGCAAGAGCTGCGGTGATAAGGGTAGCGATTGCAAACAGTTTCTTTTTCATAATCTATATCTCCTTTTTTATTTATCAATGTATGGTGCGCCTGAGTATCAGGTTGCCTATGAGCTGGATGATGGTGACCATGATCAGGGTGATGATGACGGATATCCAGATCATGTCATACATGTGTAGCTGATAACCGTAGCGTATGGCGAAGTCACCTACTCCTCCGGCTCCAACGGTGCCTGCCATGGTGGTGAGGTTTATGAGGCTTATAAGAGTGATCATTGATACCCTCACTATGCCAGGTATACTTTCCCTGAGATAAACTGAGAAAATGATCTCAATGGGAGAAAGTCCCATGGCCTCGCTTGCTTCCACCAGTCCCGGATCTACCTCGGCTATGGCTGTCTCCACCTGCCTTGAGAAGAAGGGTACCGTACCGAATATCAGCGGCACCAGAGCTCCCTCTATACCAAGGGAGGTACCCATGATGATACGGGTCAGGGGGATCAGCAGGAACAGCATGATGATGAAGGGCACTGATCTCAATATGTCTATGGCCTTGTCTATGATCGTATATACCGGCAGACATTCCAGTATGCCGCCTTTCTTCGTCACGATCAGCAGTGATCCGAAGAAGATGCCGAATACAAATGAGATGAAGCCTGATATGAGCACCATCTGTACCGTGGCCCAGATGCATTCCAGAAGCTCAGGCCCGAGCTTTTCCAGGTTGGGAAATATCTGATATATAAGGTTCATCACTTAAGCTCCTCCGTTTCTATGCCGGCGTCCTGCATATACTTAAGCGCCTTTTCTATATTTTCCTCCTCACCGCTGAATATGACTACCAGCTTGCCGAGGGGCTTGTCCTTCAGGACCTCCACATTGCCGAAGCTTACGCTGGCGTCCACATCATAGGTCCTGGACACATAGGAGATGATGGCCTCCCTGGTGGTATCCGTGGAGTAGGTGAGCAGGTACATCTTCTGACCCGGAGCCAGTCTGGTTATGGGGCTGTCCTCGGCGATGAGGTCATATATCTTGCCTATGCTGCCCGCGGTCTCTATAAAGCTCTTTGTCACGGGCTTCCTTGGATGGGAGAAGACCTCTATGGTCTCGCCTTCCTCCACCACGCTTCCATGCTCCATGACTGCCACCTTGTCGCATATATCCTTGACCACCTCCATCTGATGGGTGATGATGATCATGGTTATGCCCAGCTTCTTGTTGACGGATTCCAGAAGCTTCAGGATGGACTTGGTGGTCTGGGGATCCAGGGCTGAGGTAGCCTCGTCACAAAGGAGTATCCTTGGATCATTTGCCAGGGCCCTTGCTATGGCCACTCTCTGCTTCTGCCCGCCGGAAAGCTGGGAGGGATAGGCATCCTTCTTGTCCTGCAGGTCCACCAGCTCAAGGAGTGAAAGTATCTTTTTGTCCTTTTCTTCCTTTGAGAGGCCGCTGTGCCTCAGGGCAAAGCCTATGTTGTTATATACCGTCCTGGAGGGCATCAGATTGAAATGCTGGAAGATCATGCCGATCTTTTTGCGGAATTCTCTTAGCTCCTTTTCAGGAAGCTTTGTAAGGTCCGTGCCATCTATGAGGACCTCACCGCTCTCCGGACGCTCAAGCAGGTTTATGCATCTTACCAGAGTGGACTTTCCTGCTCCGGAAAATCCTATGATGCCAAAGACCTCGCCATCAGCTATGCTGAGGCTGACATCCTTTACGGCATGCACGCTGCTGCCTGATGAACTGAATGTTTTTGTTACATGTTTAAGCTCGATCATAGGTCTGATCCTTTCCTGTATGGCGGATAAGGGAGCCTTTGCTACCGCAGACCTGCCTCAGGCAGGACCCGGACAAATAAAAAATCGCCCTATATATCCGCAAAGATATATAGGACGACATAAGTATACTTATCCCGTGGTACCACCTATATTTACCCTGTGCTCGCACACAAGGGCCTCATCAGGTACTCCCTGAGCCCAAAGGCCTTCGTTTTATACCCTATCGCTGTAACGGGCGACTCCCGTCACGACTTATCCGGAAAATGTCTCCGGTTCATCCGTGCTGCTCCAAGACCATCTTCGGCTGCTTCGCGCCTGCTCCCTCTCAGCCAAGGGGAACTCTCTGTAAGGAACTCATGCAGCTTACTCTTCTTTTCAACGCCATTTTGATATGATATGTAATTATAAGGTGCTACTCAGCGATGATCGCTCCGCTGATGTGTAAGATGATAATAGGAGATCAGGATTTTGTCAAGCCCCATTTCAGGAGAAGCCCCCATTTTGTATCAAGGGCCCTTTGCCTCTTCGAGGCGGCAGACACCCTCTGATATAAATTGGGGTACTTTAATGCATCATTGGTTGGTAATGCTTCCTGTAACACCTGATTGTTTTCAGGTGTGTCAGGTTATGTTGTAGAGCCTGTAAAGTCTTTCCCTCTGATCGGAGTCAAACATGGCCTGCTCAAGCTCCTCAGTCTTTCCACTGTCCTTCAGAAACCTGAAAAGTCTCGTGGTGCGCTCTTTTTCATTGTCCATGCCTTGGGTTATGCCTTGAGCTATGCCCTGGTCTATACCCTTTGCATATCCCTGATCTAATCCTCGATTAAAGCCTTTATCCAGGGCCCTTCTCTCTATAGCATCTGCAAATGATCCCATATCTCTTACCTCCTCCTCTATCTTTCGGTCTTCCCTTATGCCAAGCTCCTTAAGTCTCTCTATCTTGTCTTCAGCTCCCATCTGCCCATCCACGATGGTACGCAAAAGCTCCATCACCGGATCACTGACCTCTGTTTTCCCATTTAACCTTATAACTATCACATCGATCAGATCATAGTAGATAGGGTCTTTATTTATATATCCAATGATATCATTTTTACTGATATTGTACAAGGTAGCCGTGTTGGACACCTTATCAGGCACATCCTCTCCCATGCACAGCCATATGCTATAGACCTTCTTGAGTATGGAATAATCTGTATCCCCTGATATGGTCCTTAGCTGGGATGAAAATCTCCTTGCCGCATAGAACAGGCCTCTCTGCTCTACCTCATATCGGTTATGATATCTTTGCTGCATCTCCAGATTGATATACATCTCTATGTACTTCCCTTGATCGTTGGGGTACAGTGCTTTAAAGACTATATCATAATAGATATTGCCTTCGTTTAATGTCTTATCTTCCGTATTCAGGCCCTCTATGGTAGGACTTATGGCATTGGTAAGATTACGCCCCACTGGTATCGATGCCACTTGTATGCTCTGAGATTCTATGAAGCGGAATTCAAGATCATAAAGGGATGTCTCCTTATATTCGGGGACGAAGCGTTTAAGGATGCGCGAGAGGAACTGGCGATCAGACATGAGCTCCTTAAGTGTGGCATCATACCTTTCCTTTCCGGGGTCTGTGGCTATCAAAGTGTTTTCGATGTGTCTCATGGATGTGTTGATAGATGTGTCATGCATAGACTTTCTCCTTTAGAATCGATGAAAAGAAATGCTACAAGATGATCATTAGATCTTTAGATGGGATTATCTTAACACAGGAACAGACACAGGGAAAGTAAAATAATTATAAACTATCAAAATTTGATAAAATCTGTTGTTTTGCAGGCAATCGGCTGCTATCATCAAGATAAATATATGAAAAGCGTGATGAGTGCTAAGGGGGAAATAGGAGGCAAAAGACATGGTTGGATCATTTGCTGATGCTATAGAAAGAAGGGCGTTGAACATAGGTATCGATCAGGGATATGCAAAGGGTATTGATCAAGGCATGGACAACGAGAGCCAGCGTTCAGTAAAGCTTTTCACCATGCTGAGGGACCAGGGCAAGAAGGACGAGCTGGAAAAGGCTGTATTCGACCCGGAGTATAAGAAGCAGCTTTTCAGGACATATGGGATAAATTGAGCGTGGATAGGCCTGGAGTTTTTTAAAACTGTCGATTTCGGCCACAGTTTCGGTTATTGGTTGGGGTGAGGTGAAAATGGGGCTTCTGGAATGTGCAAGCGGAGCATCAGTTTGGCGTGGATATGATTATTACATAGAAAATAAGGTGCTGAGCTTTAAAAAAGAGGAAAATGGCTATTATACAGCAACTGTGTCAGGAAGTTCAAAATCTCCTTATATGGTGGAGCTTCACCTTGATCACCCGCGAAAGTCAAAGTGCAACTGCCCTCACGCCAATGGAAAGAGGATCATATGCAAACATATGGTGGCAGTGTATTTTTCTATTTTTCCAGATGAAGCCAAACGGTTTTATAATGAAGCGATGGTCTATGAGGAGGAACAGGAAAAGCGCCAGGAATTAATTTATGAAAATGTAAGGAGATATGTTTCTAAAATGAAAAAGAGCGAGCTACAGTATGCCCTGCTGGAGCTGTTGTTTGACGGACCGGATTGGCAATATGACCATTTTGTCAGAGAAAATGGTTTGGATGAAGAATGGAGATAGAAGCAATATCTCTTTGAGACAGTCGGATTTGACAAAAAGCCAGGCGTTGTCTATAATGTGAATGAAAAGAGCTACCGATAGACGGTTAGCCTGTAGTTAGGTTAAAAATAACCGTAACCTTTGGCGAGTGATATGTACCCAGAATCCTGGACACATTGATTTACGATCACGGCTAACGCATGGATGCTTCCCTGTACTTAACAGGAGGCATCCATTTTGTTTTAGCCTGGATCCTCTCGTTATTGTAGTAGTCTATGTATTCCTTTACTGCTCTCTGGAACTCATCGAATGAGCTGTACTCCTTTTCATACCCATAGAACATCTCATTCTTCATCCTCCCAAAGAAGGTCTCCATGATACAGTTATCGTAACAGTTTCCTTTTCTCGACATGGACTGAATGATCCCGTGTTTCTTAAGCTGATCCCTATAGTAAGCATGCTGATACTGCCATCCCTGGTCGGAATGTAAGATCAACCCTCTGACGTCAGGAAACGCGCAGAAAGCTTTGTCGAGCATCTTCTTTACCTGTTCAAGGTTAGGACTTAGTGAAAGATCGTAGGAGATGATCTCATTAGTATTCATGTCAAGTATGGGTGATAAGTAACATTTTCCCCATGAGAAACTGAACTGAGATACGTCTGTCGTCCATTTCTCTAAAGGAGCTTTGGTGCTGAAGTCTCTGTTTATGAGGTTATCAGCTATCCTCCCTACATCACCTTTGTAAGAATGGTACTTTTCCTTAGGGAGCTTTCCTTTAAGCTCCAGCCTACTCATAAGACGCTGCACTCTCTTATGATTTACCATGTATCCTCGATTTATGAGCTCCATGTGTATCCTCCGTACACCATACCGCCCCTTGTGATGTTCAAAGATACTTTTGATCTCCTCTGATAATCTTTCATTTCTCAGGTTCACCGCATCAGTCTTACTGGTCTCATAGTAGTAGGTAGATCTCGCCATTCCCATGGCTCTAAGGAGATGCTTCAGCTGATATCCTTTTTCCCTGAGCTCTTTGACGATCGCTGCTTTTTCGCCTTGAGTTGCGCAGCCCTTCTTTCTTCTCTCAAGGCGATTTCTTTTTTTATTACTTCATTCTCGGCCTTGATGTATTCGATCTCAGCTCGAAGACGTATCAGCTCTTCTCTTTCAGACTCACTGAGCGGCTTTGGATCGGTAGATCTCTTCATTTCAGATCCCTCTTTTGGCTTTCTGCCTTTTTTCTTATCTACCAACCCATTATAACCGAAGATCTTATATTTTCGTACCCATTGATGCAGTTGTCCAGGGTTCATCCCGGCCTTTGTGGCTACCGACTCGTTGCTATTCCCTGATAAGACTTTTTGTATGAGTTCCATCTTTTCTTCAGGGCTCCATTTTCGATTATAGCCTCTATGCCTTAGCCCCTCATATCCATTAGCATTATCCTGCCTTATCCATCGCCTTATCATTCCTTTGAACCCTTCCTCAGTGATACCTTCTGGTATCTCAGGCAAGATCCCCTGCTTATATGATTCAATACATTTACGCTTATATTCATAAGAATATCGCATATGAAAATACCCTCCTTACTGGTTGTCCAGTAAAGAGGGTACATATCA
>CALWHG010000078.1 GCA_944380315.1 uncultured Lachnospiraceae bacterium | reverse complement strand
GGCCTCCGGGCTCTCCAAAGCGGAGGTCTCCTGCACGGAAAATGCTGTCTGGCTCAGTTCTGACTCGGCTGCACCCTCTGATGCAGGTTCAGGAGCTGAAGGAGCTTCGGCAGTGGAAGCGGCCTCTTCCATGACAGTATCAGCCCCGGTGTGCAGGGCCTCATCTGAAGATATATGACTGAGCACGGCTCTGACTGCCAGTACGACTGCTGCCATGATGATGATAAGCAGCAGGAAACAGAGCAGGCGGGACAGGAGCTCACCTGCCCTGCTTCCCTTTCGCCTGCGGCTCCTGCCACGGGGCATGGATCTGTGTCCGGGCCCTGAGTATCTGCCGTACTGCCTGTCGTGACTGTATGATCGTTTTCTGCCTTTTCTGTCCATAGCCGTAGTTTATCATGTGACGGCAGATATATAAAGACTCCTGTGAACGTTCGGTGAACTTAATAAAATTTATGTAAAGATTGGGCTCCGGGGCTTGTGGTAGGACACATTTGATCTTATACTACTGACATGATGTCATGTATAGGGGCATCAGGCTCTGGCTGCAGCCGCTATCAGGATGCAAGCAGGGCTGATATACAGAAATGGAGTATTTATGGCTAAATTAGGAAACATTTTCGACTTTGACAACGACGACTCCCAGCATTCGCAGAACAACAGGGGCTCGAATCAGGGAGGAAACGGAAATCGCAACCATCCGAGACCGCCGAAGCAGATGATATATTATTATCTGATCGCGATGCTCATCATACTGGCGCTCAACTTTTTCTTCCTGCCCTCCATGGCAAACCGGAGCGTGGTGGACGCCACCTACAATGAGTTCGTGAGCCAGGCGGAGCAGGGCAACATAGATCAGGTAGTCATAGATGAGGACGAGCGCAGCATAACCTTTACGCTCAAGGGACAGAACCTGACCTACAAGACAGGCTACATAAGCATAGACTGGCAGCTGGTGCCCATGCTGAAGGATTCCGGAGCGGACTTCGTATCCGAGATACCCACCAGCATATCGCCCATATGGCTGATCATATACAATCTGCTTCCCTTCATAGTGCTGATAGGCTTTGGCTCATGGCTTTCGAAGCGCATGCAGCAGTCCATGGGCTCCGGAGGCATGTTTGGAGGCCTCGGCAAGGCAAATGCCAAGGTATATGAAAAGGACAAGACAGGCGTCACCTTCCGCGACGTGGCAGGTGAGGATGAGGCCAAGGAGCTCCTCCAGGATATGGTGGATTTCCTGCACAACCCTCAGAAATATAAGGCCATAGGAGCTACCATACCCAAGGGTGCCCTCCTGGTGGGCCCTCCCGGAACAGGTAAGACCCTCCTTGCAAAGGCAGTGGCAGGAGAGGCTGACGTGCCCTTCTTCTCCATGTCCGGCTCTGAGTTCGTGGAGCTGTACGTGGGCATGGGAGCTGCCAAGGTCAGAGACCTTTTCAAGCAGGCTGAGCAGAAGGCTCCCTGTATCATATTCATAGACGAGATCGATGCCATAGGAAAGAAGAGAGGCAACGGAGCTTTCGGAGGCAATGACGAGCGTGAGCAGACCCTCAATCAGCTCCTCACGGAGATGGATGGCTTTGACGGCACCAAGGGCATCATAGTCCTGGCGGCCACGAACCAACCTGACTCACTGGATCCTGCCCTCCTTCGTCCCGGACGTTTTGACAGACGTGTGCCCGTGGAGCTTCCTGACATGCAGGGCCGTGTGGACATACTCAAGGTCCATGCCAAGGATGTCAAGATGGTAGGCAACATCAACTTCGAGGCTATAGCCAAGGCCTGCCCCGGAGCCTCAGGCGCCGAGCTGGCAAACATGATAAATGAGGCCGCCATACGTGCGGTAAAGGCCGGCAGGGAGAGAGTGACCCAGCAGGATCTGGAAGAGAGCATAGAGGTAGTGCTTGCCGGATACAAGAAGAAGAATAAGATACTTACTGACAAGGAAAAGCTCATAGTGGCATACCATGAGGTGGGACATGCCATGGTGGCAGCCAAGCAGGACAACTCTGCTCCGGTACACAAGATCACCATAGTGCCCAGGACCTCGGGTGCCCTCGGATATACCATGCAGGTGGATGAGGAGGGCAACCACTACCTCATGAGTAAGACTGAGCTGGAAAACAAGATAGCCACACTTACAGGCGGACGAGCAGCTGAGGAGCTCATATTCAAGAGCATCACCACAGGCGCTTCAAATGATATAGAGCAGGCTACGAAGCTGGCCAGAGCCATGATATCCCTTTACGGCATGAGCAAGGACTTCGACATGGTGGCTCTTCAGTCCAGAGGCAATCAGTATCTTGGCGGAGATGCGACCCTGGCATGCTCGGAGGAGACACTCAAGCGGGTGGATGACGAGGTCATAGCCCTTGTGAAGCAGCAGCATGACAAGGCTTACAAGATACTCTCAGATAACATCATGAAGCTCCATGAGATAGTCAAATTCCTCTATGAGAAGGAGACCATCACCGGTGAGGAATTCATGCAGATACTGAATTCCTCGGAGAACTCCATAGAGGAGCAGGCCCGTCAGACTGAGGAGCAGCAGAGGCAGCTGCATAAGGATGCAGAGCAGCAGGCTCCCGCTGAAGACGAGCAAAAGGACGATATCCAGTGATCATACTATCCCCAGGTTTCCAGCAGATCCGGAGATCCCAAAGGGGCTCCGGATCTGCTGGAAACCTGGGGATATAAATTCTTTGTAAAAGTGCTTGACAAAATGGATAAGTTTATGTAAAATTTGATACGTTGTCTGACGTAATAACTAGGACATCAGCCTCGGTAGCTCAGTTGGTAGAGCAATGGACTGAAAATCCATGTGTCGCTGGTTCGATTCCTGCCTGAGGCACTTGGATATAGGAAAGGTCTATATCTTATTTTGCGCGAGTGGCTCAGTGGTGGAGCGTCGCCTTGCCAAGGCGAAGGTCGCGGGTTCGATCCCCGTCTCGCGCTTTTTTTATTTGTCAGCGGAAGCCCGTAAAATAAGGGTTTCCGCTGTTTTTCTACTCGTTTTTAAGCTGCAAATTTGGGACGAGTTGGGATGAGTAGATACGAACTACTCGGAAAGTGCAAGCTCCAGCGCAGCCTCGGTTTGCTCGTCGGTGCTGCGGTTGAAGCAATAGTTGTGCAAGGTCGTCCGCTCATCCTCATGTCCGACCTGTTTTCTTATCTCGTTGATATTTATTCCCGCATCAAGCAGAGATGATATATAGCTTTTCCTGATCTTGTGCATACTCTTATCGGAGATGCCCGCATATCTGCAATACTTGCTTATACGCGTCGTGATCGCCCTCGGGGTAATATTTTTGCCATTCTTGAGGAACAGATAATTATCGTACACGGCATCGTTCTCCTTGTTCCTGTTTATGATGCACCTGATAATGCGCCTTGCCTCCTCGGTCAAAAATACATAACGGTCTCCCGCAGCGGTCTTAGCGTGCTCCACATTCTGCCATTCACAGGGTTGCCAGCTGCCATCAGGCAACTGCTTTTCCACCTTCTGCCGCATCCTCTGTATATGCAGATACTTGCCGTCGCGGCATACATCGGTAGATTTCAGTGCTACCAGTTCGCCGAGGCGAAGTCCTGTCTGAAATGCCAACGGGATGGCAAGCGCGACGGTGCAGCCTGTTTGCTCGAAATCCTTCCAAGCCTCGGCCTCTATAAGCGGTCGTTCGTCGGTAAGGAATACCTGAGTGCTGTCCTCGGGCTTTTTGACTTTCTTGAACAGCTTACCGTCGATTTTGAAGGAATTATACAGGTTCTCGGATATGACCCCTTGCTCAACAGCATAATCAAGGCATTGTCGGATTATAACGGCCATATTGTAGTATTGGTTCTTGGTAAGGGAGTGCTCCCTGATGATCTGTAATGCCCATTCACGAAGGCGAGCTCGTGTAAAATCTCTTATATTCTCATCAATAACAGGAGTATCAAGATAATATTTATGCCAATCGTTGTCGATGCGGTGGATGTAGCTACTGGCGGTAGTCTCAAGCGATTTCATTTGCAGCCAGTGAGGATATATTTTCCTCAAGGTCGAGAGTATCGTTTTTTCGCTGTTTTCTTTTTCGATTCGTTCCAGATCAAGATAAAAGTCAATGATCTTGCGTTCAAGCTTTTCTCGGGTCTGTGCGGTAACGGCACGGCGATTTCTTGCCTTGCCCTCAGCTGGCAGATAGGTCGTATAAAGTCCGTTTTTACCAATCCATATATCATAAAAGTTGTCAATGTGCGCCTGAAGAAGGTCACGCTCATGTTGTAATTTCTTATTCATTCTTATCACATCGAGCAGATCATCCTCACTCATCTGTTTGATTATATCAGCAGCGACAGGGTTATTCAATAATTGCTGCATTAAAGAAATGTTATCCGATTTTACAGATTGTGAGATCTGAGTTTGAATATTATTATTTCGCATGTGTTTCCTCCGAACGGAAACACAGCGGCAATATGTATCTGAGCCTTGCGGCATATATCTGTAACGGTCGGAACCGTTTTATAATCTGATTACCGACTGTGTTCTGTCATAATCAATTATTTTTCAAAGCCATCGTTGATGAACTCGGGTTCCTCGGTATTATCGGCAAAGGGAGTATCGCCGACATCAACGAACTCCCAGTCAAGTCCTCCGTGAATGCGGGCAGTCTCGTATTCCTCCACCGTGTAATCGTGAAATTTTCCGACGGCATAAAAATGACGTATCGTAGTGATGCGGCGGAGCAGCGCCCGCCAGCTTTCGGGTTCGTTTTTCTGGAACTCCTTGTACTGCTCGTGGAGCGGTATATTTGAGATTATATATACCGTCGTATGAGTTGCGATGCGGTTCGAGTATCGGCAGTTAATCACCTGATACTGCCCGTCGGTAAGAGCGAGGAGCAGATTGAAGGGGAGACTGCTGCGGAACTCGTCAAGGCACAGGACTTTGACCTTGGAGCTGTCGTAGCCGTCGAAAAGCCCGTTGCCGTTATAGGAATTAATTGTATATATCGAAGTCGGGTCGTCCTTATGCGCCTCATATACCGATCTGGTCTTACCGCTGCCCGTCAAGCCGTATATGTAGATCACGGTCATCGCTCTGTATTCGTGAGCTTTTTCCTCAAGTATCAGCTGCCGATATTTCTGGACGGAGGATATCTTGAGGACGAAGGAGGGTATCGCCTCCACGATTTCCAGATCGGAGTAACCCTCCTTGACCATATCCATCATCAGTTCCAGATCGCTGCGGGCACCTTGCCCCTTCTCCTCGGGCGGTTCGCCCTGTTCCTCAAATGTGCCCTCGACCGAAGTCTCAGCCTTATCGGTATCGGCATACTTGCCGCTCTTTAAAAGATAGTTCCGAGCCTCCGCCATGGTTCCCTTGAGGGGCTCCATGTGAACGGAGGGGAACGTCTCGCGGAGGGTGGATGCGCGGACAGGGCTTTTTCTGTATATGATCAGATGGGTATGAGCTTTTTCCGTCTCGCCGCCGATCTCATCACACATAGCCCAGTATTGTAGCTTACGGGGTTCCAAAGCCGCTTTTATGGCATCGTGAGTCCATCCGTCCTCCAAATGTTTGGTTTGAAAAGTCAGCATCCATTTGCGCGATCTTAAAATATCAGAGGTGCTCATCACTACACCGCTATAATAAAATTAATATTCGTAGTCACCCCGGGGAGTTGGTATACGCGAACCAAAGCGCGAATGCGGAATAATCCCGGGCAATATGACAAGGCGCTTTGTCCATGGGTTTGCCGCAAAATTTGCTTTTCAGTAACAAGTGCTTGATTAAACGCTGCGGGAATAGTTTGCCTCATTATTAAAGGCTGAAGCTGCTGTGGTACCTGTAAAAAAAAGCTTATATCATACTGCCTATTACCAATATACATTATAGAAGTCGGCATCGTTAAATCCAGTGCGCAATATTGCGGCATAGGATACTTGCTCAGTAAATACCACGCACCATTCAGCAAGCTCGGCTGAAGGCTCAAAGCCTTTTGGTTATTTAATGCTATTTGATTTTTCTTGCTCGCGGTATTCGCCCATTTGGTTATTGCGCTAATGGCACCGATAAGAGCTTTTCCGAATGGCTTTAATATCTTATGCCAAATATAGCTCAACACGTTTCTTAATGATCTCAAAAACCTCTTGAACCATGTGGAGAGATGAGGCTCCCAGTCGGTTATAAAAATCGTCGAGTTGATAAGCATTCTGCCGATTATTAAAAAAAGCATAACCAGCAGAATAATTACAATAAAAACAATTAAGTAATAAATGTTCATTTTTTTCCTCCAAATAATAAAAATTTTGGGCGGCGGAAGGCCGCCCGTTTTTTAGTTGCCGAAAAGGTCGGCATCCTCATCGGGTATCTCAAAGGTATCCGCTTTAACGGAAACACCTTCAAGGATAGACCCGTCATTACGCTTCATGGCGTAAGCCCTGATAACAGGCTTTATAAGCTTTATCACGACAACGCCGCGCTTACGCAGCTGAGCTTTAAGAGCCTCGGCCTTATCCGTGTTCTTATCGGACAAGGGCAGCTTTATATTTATGGTGCCGCCGTTTACGGCCAGCATCGTGATATAAAGCAATGGCTCCTCGGGCTTATCATCTGCGACCCTTTGAGCGGCTGCATCTCTGATGCCGATAGCCTGCACGTTATCATCAGGCAGATCGGCAGCATTGATAGCAGCTGTGCTCAGAGACAGGTCTCTCAAACATATTGCCATATCGTTTTATCTCCTTTCATTTTATTTACTACCAGTTTAATGGATATAAGGATTGGGTATTAGCAAAATTGCACCCTTAATTAAAAATCGTCGGATAACTGGTGCTGTTTGCGCTTATAAGATATCAAATAAATCTGAGCCCGATTGTAAAAGTGCCCCCAAATCGAGATTTGTATATTGTGACGAAATTTATATTAAAAATGGCTGAAAATTGTAATAAATGACGGAACATCGGATATACATTCAAGACAGTGAAATTACATTGATCTTTTGAAAAGATACATCGAAATGAACATTACAGTCGGATTTTAAAATAGACATCTCGGCAGAAAAATATACATTCCGCTTTTTGCAGATACATCCCTTAGATCCTTGTTGAAGCATTTTTATATCTCCAAAAAAACGATTTTTTTGGAGGTAAAACATGTACGAGAAGTATGATGATGTAAAAAAGAATGTTCGCAACAGGGTGAAGTTAGAAAAGTATTTGATAATCGACAAGTTCAAAATTGGAAAAGACACCTATAAGGGTTACGCCACAAAAAGTAAGAAAAAGCAAAGAGAAGTTCCTCTTGAACTGATATTGAAACTCGCAAATGAATTGGGAGTAACGGTAGATGGAATATTTAACGGGGAAAGAGTTCCCAACCCCAATCCTTATGATATCGATAAGGTTTTTGAGAATATTCTGAGAGCGTTTAAGGAAGCACCGAATGCTTGGGGAAGCTTTAATGATGATGATGCTAATAAAAAAATCAATTGGACTGTAAGAAATTATAAAAAAGAGGATGCTGCTTATATGAAAAAAAATATAAGACTAAAATGGTTTTTACTGTTATGTAACTGTTGGGGAAAGTCCGCGGAGGATATCTTGAGGGGAAATTTCAAGAGAAGGTAATGGGACAGAGCGACGAGTCGGCACAGGAAGCAGAGGCGGTACAAAAGTAGTTGTACCAGAGGATGGGGTCGGAAAGGCTGATTTTACGAGGGTCAGCAGGGAGGTGGTACATGACACCGAAGTCAGGGGCAATGCTAAGCCCTGACTTCGGGTCAGCTGCCTCGGTCGGCGTTTTCGGGCGGGCTCGTCTCCGCGCTCCGCCGCTCCGCTCGTCCCTCCCTTCAACACCTCCCCCGCGGCAGCATATCCACCACGATTCGGCATATTTATATCACTTAAATCTGTGATAAATATATTGAATACGAATAACAGAATTTATATAATATGATCAGATATCAAATATGAGGTGATGGAAATGTTGAGACGTGTGATAGTGACGACTGGAGTCATGATAAGTTTGTTTGGAGCTCCAGTAGTTCAGAGCAATCCTTTAGGTGAATACCTTAATAGCATGACTACCATGACAACCTATGCCGCAGAGTTAACTCAATCGGCTCGTTGGGTAGGTTCTGGTGACCGCTGGCAGGTAAGTGATAATGCAGGAGGTTATTTAAAAAATCAATGGTTCCAAGATGATGTCACAGGGCATTGGTATTTACTTGGAGCTGAAGATGGCTCAGTAATGTATTCTGGCCTTGTGACTGACCAATCAACAGGAAAGAGTTATCTGTTAAATACGAACCATGACGGTACATTTGGAAGAATGTTAGACGTAGATGGAGTATATAACATCAATGGTGTAGATGTTTATCTGACCTTTGATCAGACTCATAACGGAACCCATGGAGCAATACTGACAGGTTTAGACTCAGTTCGTAGTACTGGAGTTTATGAGAAGCAATATGACCAAATTCCAATAGCTCAACCAGAAACTCAAACACCTACTCAAACACCTACTCAAACACCTACTCAAACACCTACAGAGAATCCTAACACGCAGTCAAACAGTAATGGATTATCTGATGAAATAAATGATTTACTTGAAAGTTTAGGTGGAAGTTCATCTGGAGTTGGAGGAACTACAGGATATAAAGGACAATTACATGGTTAAAGAATCATAAATTTAGAATCATAAGTAACATTAAAAACTAAGGAGTGGCGATAAGCCACTCCTTCACTATTTTAAAAAGCAAGTAGGAGGAAAATGTACAGTGAGTGTATTACATAAATTTAAGAAAATTACAGCACTGACTCTTGCATGTTTAACTGCTTTAACATCAATACCTATAACATCATTTGCAGCTACAGGCGTAGGAGGCAATGCAAGTGGTTCAAGTACAGGCGGTGTAGTTACAAGCAGTGGAGGAGATTTTGGTGTCAATATTTATCCTGATAGAACAGGTAGAATTGGTATCAGATTATCATTTGTAGACAATATAGAGCTAAACGGAGTATAATCTTATTCAAGATTGAACTTTTGATCTCATTCTATTCTATTAAATTCTACCTGATTTTCAATAAATCGGATAATTGGGACGAGTAGTGGGACGAGTGAAGAAGATATGCTCAAATTCTCCTTATTTTATTGGGTTTTGCGGAGGGGCTTTTCGTTCGATCCCCGTCTCGCGCTCTCTTGAAATGATAGCGGAAGCCCGTAAAATAAGGGTTTCCGCTTGTTTTTTACCTAAAGAAAGAGTTATAGGACAAAACGTGTTGGTGAAAAGCGGCTTGAAGCCTTGATTTATAAGGCTAAGATGGGGTTATATCTTCATGAAGACCAGAAAAGGGTTCAGGAGGGTATAATGAAGCACGTTTTATGTCCTGTATGTAAGAATGTATGCATCAGATATGGGAAGACAAAAGCAGGATCTCAGAGATGGTATTGTAAGGGCTGCAGGATAGCATTTTCGCCGGAAATAGATAACACAGCGAAACAGCTTAAGGGATTTCTAAATTGGCTGTTCGGAAGAGAGATCCAGAGCGATATGCCCGGAGGAGGGAGAAACTTCAGGAGGAAGGCATCAAAGTTCTGGGAGATATGGCCGATGCCACCGGTCATAGAGGAAAAGAAAGATGTGGTGTACTGTGACGGGATATATCTAGGGAGAAAGGCGTGTGTGCTGATCTGCTGTGATGATGAGCATGTGCTTGGATGGTATCTGAGCAGGTATGAGCACAGCGGGGCGTGGAAGGCGCTTATGTCAAGGATAGCGGAGCCATATATGGTGGTATCAGATGGAGGGACAGGCTTTGTAAAGGCCCTTAGAAAAGCGTGGCCGAATGCAAAGCACCAAAGATGTATCTTCCACGCATTCAGCCAAGTAAAAAGATATACGACATTAAACCCAAAGACAGCCGCAGGAACGGAGTTATATATCCTTGCGAAAGATATGCTGCACATAAAGAACCGCGTTGAGGCTGAGGGATGGGCAGAGAGGTTCCTTGAGTGGATGAAGAGATATCAGGAATTCCTTTCGCAGATGACTTATGATGAGTATGGGAACTCCCGGCCTACCCATGAGAGGCTCCTAAAGGCCCAGAGATCTCTTTATAAGCTTTTAAGGGAAGGAACGATATTTACATATCTGCATGAAGATGTAAAGAAAGAGATAGGGGAAGCTCCAGCAACCAATAACCGGATAGAGGGAGGGGTCAATTCAAGGCTGAGGGAAATGCTCAGGGATCACAGGGGCTTATCCATAGAGAGACGTATAAAAGCGGTCTTCTGGTGGTGCTACATGCACTCAGAAGAGCCGCTTTCTGCATCTGAGATAATCAAAGTGATGCCTACTGACAAGGCGATCTCAGATATTTATAAAAGGATGAGTCAGAGGCAAAGGAAAGAGGCACCCATTAAACAATGGGGTGATGCCATCGTCTGGAGTGAGCTTCACAGGTCTTCAGAATACCCCGTTTATTGGGACTGACCACCAACACGTTTTGTCCTATAACCCGCTTTTTCGTTATATCGTACACGATCTTAATGATCGCTGCCAGCATAGCAGTGAAAGCTATGAGGTCACTGAATGTAACCATAAAGCTGCACCTCCTATGATAGATTCCTCAAAGAGGTTTCTATATGAACAGAGAGTCCAGTCTCTCTGTATGGAGGCTAACCGCCACTGTCCCTCCACGGTGACACGTGCATACAGTATAAAATCTCAGGACTGCTTTTTCAATCTTTTATTACCAGCCTGTCAAAAGTGAGACTTTTCCTCAGTAAAATCTGACACCTTGACATTTCATTTTATAGGCATATAATCATAACTAAATCCAAGAAAAGTCTTCAGGGCAGGGTGAGATTCCCGATCGGCGGTAAAGTCCGCGAGCTTAGGCATGATCCGGTGAGATTCCGGGACCGACAGTATAGTCTGGATGGAAGAAGATATATACGTAAATGTTGGATTTGCGAGAGCTTATACCATATTTATCCTGCGCATATCACACCCGAAGACCTTTCGGGTGTATTTTTTACGGAGGTACATAACATGAACTCAAATGCAAGCTCAACTAAACGCATCATTACAACGGCGATGCTGTCTGCAATAGCCTATGTGGTGATGGTCGCAATCCATCTCAACATAGTGCCTGCCGCACCATTTCTGACCTATGACCCCAAGGATGTGATCATCGCGATAGGCGGTTTTATCTATGGTCCTGCAGAGGTGCTGATCATATCGCTGATCGTATCCTTCCTGGAGATGATAACCGTGAGTGATACAGGCATCATAGGGTTTGTGATGCAGGTCATTGCCACCATGAGCTATGCCGGCGTGGCTGCGATCATCTATAAGCGACTGCATACAAAACGAGGAGCTTTGATCTCTCTGTGCATAGCTACGATCAGCATGGCCATTATCATGGTGCTTTGGAATCTGCTGCTTTCACCGCTTTATCTCGGCACTGACAGAGCCACCGTGGTCGCCATGCTGGCTCCCGCCATCATCCCGTTCAATGTACTCAAGGGAGTGATAAACTCCGCAGTTGTCATGCTGATATATAAGCCCACAGTCAGGGCTCTTAGAAAGACCGGCTTTGTGACCTGAGTACCCGCGTTGCAAGCTGAAGCCCAGACCATGATCTTTACTTTCTGGGCCCATTTTAATGCTGCAGTCCCAGCGCTTGACTCGGCTCCTGGATTATGCTATTTTAAAATACAAATAACACTATGAGGTGAAAGGATGTTAAATATTTCCTGCAGGTAAATTTTATACTGATGGCAATAAGCGTTACTCCAGTCGTTTTATGCCATTATTGCGGGAAAGTTTAACATATACACATCTATTGGCAGATATACCGTACTTACCTACGGGCTGCAGGGACTTTCCTGCAGTCCGTGTTTTTGTGTGCAGCTTTCCGCTTTAGAGCCGGGCTGCAGAGGAGGTATATCAATGTCCATGATAAAAGTTGAAAATCTCACATTTTCCTATCCGGGAAGTTATGATGATATTTTTGAAGATGTAAGCTTTACCATAGATACTGACTGGAGGCTGGGCTTCGTAGGCCGCAATGGCAGAGGCAAGACCACTTTTCTCAATCTGCTCATTGGGAAATATGAATACCGGGGCCGCATAATAAGCTCCGTGGAATTTGATTATTTCCCTTATCCGGTGGAAAATATGTCACTTATGACCCTGGATATACTGGCTGATGTCTGTCCCCAGACTGAAGAATGGGAACTGATCAGAGAGCTTAATTATCTGGAAGTGGATCCGGATGTGCTCTGGCGTCCGTTTGAAACTCTTTCAAATGGTGAACGGACCAAAGTACTGCTGGCTGCCCTATTCCTTAACGATGGGCATTTTCTCCTGATCGACGAGCCGACTAACCATTTGGATACTGCTGGAAGGGAACTGCTGGCTTCCTATCTTCAGAAAAAGAAAGGCTTTATACTGGTCTCCCATGACCGGCATTTCCTTGATGGATGCGTGGATCATATACTGTCAATAAACCGTATGGATATCGAAGTGAGAGCTGGGGACTTTTCTTCCTGGTTTCAGGATTTTCAGAAAAAGCAGGAAGCAGAGGCTGCTATGGATAAGCGCCTCAGATCCGATATATCCCGCTTAAAAAGATCAGCCCGCCGCACTGCAGACTGGTCTGACAGGGTAGAGGCATCCAAAATCGGGGCAGGCGACAAGGGCTATGTGGGCCATATGGCCGCAAAGATGATGAAGTGTTCCAAATCCATAGAGCAGCGTCAGCAGAAAGCCATAGAAGAAAAGCAGAAGCTTCTAAAAAATACGGAAACTTCAGAGTCGCTTAAACTTTCTCCCCTGTCGTATCACAGTGACAGGCTCATATCCTTTTCTGAAGTAACCTTGTTTTATGATGGTGTAAAGATCTGCGGTCCTGTTACCTTTTCCGTGCACAGGGGAGATCGGCTGATACTTGAAGGTAGGAACGGAAGCGGAAAGAGCAGCCTGCTTAAGCTTATGACAGGGACATCCATAGAGCATGAGGGTAAACTATCCACTGGCTCCGGCCTTATCATATCCTATGTCCCTCAGGATACGTCCTTCCTTCGGGGCAGCATATCAGAGCTTGAACAGTCATACGGCCTTGATGCAGCACTTTTCCGGGCCATACTCCGTAAGCTCGGATTTGAGAGGGTAATGTTTGAAAAGGATATGTCTGATTTTTCGGAAGGGCAGAAGAAAAAGGTGCTGATCGCAAAAAGCTTATGTGAAAAGGCCCATCTCTACATCTGGGATGAGCCTCTGAATTTCATTGATATATACAGCCGCATACAGATAGAGGAACTGATCCTGGAATATCGTCCCACAATGATGCTGGTGGAACATGACCTGTCCTTTCGGGAGCGGGTGGGTACCAGAGTCGTGGCTATATAAGCTTCGATACATCGACCCAGGAGAGGAAACCGGAGGTCTGCTCAAGCTCGGGGATCGTGAGCTCTATCGCGGAGTTTGCGCTGCCTGCTGCTGGAAATACTGTCTCGAAGCGCTTAAGTGACTCGTCCAGATATACCTTTACACCGTCTTTTATTGCAAACGGACACACGCCGCCATGGGGATGGCCTACCAGCTCCAAAAGCTGATCTCCGGTCAGCATCTTGGCCTTGGTATGGAAGGTATCCTTGAACTTGCGGTTATCTACCTTTACATCGCCTGCAAGCAGTATCAGTATCGGCTCGCCATCCACCATAAATGACATCGTCTTTGCGATCCTGCAGGGCTCAGTGCCTGCTGCCTTGGCGGCAAGCTCCACGGTCTCGCTGGAGAGCTCAAATTCGAGCACCCGATCCTCCATGCCATACTGCTTAAAATACTCTCTGACTGATTCCACGGACATAGGTATCTCCTCCTTGTATGATGGTTTACATTACTGTGATCAATACTATGATTGCTTAAAAAGAGAGACATTATAGTTATTCGTCTCTTTTATAATTACATTAAATATTATAACCATTAGCGCTGATTGGCAAGCCTGTTATTGAGTGTTTTTTACACTTTTACCGGTTTTGTTCAATCACTTGCATCTGTGCTAATATTGATCTTACGCTATGCTACTTGATATATAGATTTGCTCTATAGTTATATTTAACAAAGGTATTTCAATATTGTTAAAAGGATTGATATAGTATAGATAGAAAGATCCCTCTCTAATTAACGATATAAAGGAGATACTGCTATGAATAAGTGCAAGGTTTTTATCCCTGTCGGCGCATTGGGATCCGGCATAGATGAGGGTGCATTCAGGGAAGGCATGGAATTAAAGCCGGATATTATTTCCTGTGACGCAGGATCTACAGATTCCGGACCTTATTATCTGGGGACAGGCAGAGGGAAATATGCCAGAAGCAGCGTAAAGAACGATCTGCGCATGGTGCTTCATGGTGCCATGGAGGCCCATATCCCGATCACGATAGGAAGTGCCTGCACCTGCGGGGCAGACAGTGCAGTGGACGAGATGGCAGATATATGCAGAGAGATCTGCAGAGAAGACAGACTTTCACTGAAGATGGTGCTTATATACTCTGAACAGGATCGAGAGACCATGAAACAGAGATATGTTGAGGGCAGCATAAAGGCATTGCCCGGAGCACCGAAGATCAAAGAACGTACATTTGATGAGTGCAGCCATATAGTCGCTCTAAGTGGAACTGAGCCGTTTATAAAGGCGCTTTCAGAGGGAGCGGATATAGTTATATGCGGCAGGGCGACTGATACGGCGGTCATTGCCGCGTTTCCCATCATGAAAGGCTGCAATGTTGCCGCTGCATGGCATGGTGCAAAGATATGTGAATGTGGTGGCCTGTGTACGACAAATCCAATAGGCAGTGCAGTATTCATGACCGTAGATGACAAGGGTTTTGAAGTAAAGGCGGTAGGTAAGGACGCAGAGTGCACGGTCTACACTGTCTCCTCTCATCTGCTCTATGAAAATTCAGACCCCATACATCTGACAGAGCCAGGGATACAGATAGATGTTACGGATGCTGTTTATTCGCAGCTCGAAGATGGCTCAGTAAGAGTTGAGGGGACCAGGGCCGTAAAGTCAGAACAGTATACCATGAAGCTTGAGGGCTCGGGTCCCGCAGGTTATCAGACCATCATACTTGCCGGTATCCGGGACAGAGAGATCATGAAGGCTCCGTATGTGTGGATAGATAAACTGTCGGCATTTATAGACCAAAAGCTTGAGAAGCTTGGGTTTGACAAAGAAAAATACAGTTATTCGATACGTCCATATGGTTATAATGCTGTCTATGGAGGAGATGTACCGGAGGGCTATGTTCCCAATGAACTTGGTATGCTGTTGGTTGTTACCGCCGAGACACAGGAGATGGCGACACAGATATGCAAGGTATTCAATCCGTATATGCTGCATTATCCCATCAGGGAAAACATACCACTCCCGTCATACGCATTTCCATTTTCACCGTCTGAGATTCAACGGGGACAGATATATGAGTTCAAGCTCAATCATGTAGTTGAGCTCTCAGATCCTCTGGAGCTTGTAAGGTTCAGTGAAGAAGAGCTGAAAAATGATTAAGGAAAAAGATAGGTTTTAAGGAGGAGCATATGACAACGATCGGAGATCTCGCATATTATGTGCGCAGTAAAAATGCAGGTCCTTTTTGGGTAACGATAGATATATTCTGCGATGACGAGGAAAAATATAAGAGGATATGTGCATCACCAAACATAAACCAGGAGACGGTGGCGGCCATGTACCACACTGAGGCGAAAAATGTCAAGATATTTTTCCTGGATGACCTTAAGGTCATCAAGATATCCTACCCTAGGTTTTGCCCTCAGGGCGGAAAGGATGAGCGGGATATGCATGGAGGACAGCAGTACATAGAAGTTCTTGCACTGGAGGCTTGATATTTATTATAATCACGGAAAAGGGATCCGGAGAACACAGGATATGGCTGCAGTAAGTAATAAGATCGATATAAAGGAATATAGCTATATATTGGCGGTAGTAGAAAATGGGAGCATATCAAAGGCTGCCAGAAAGCTTTACATCTCGCAGCCGTCACTTACGGTATATATTCAAAATCTGGAAAACAGACTAGGCTTCAAGTTTTTTTTGGAGGGAAAGGGAAAGTCTGAGCTTACTCCGGAGGGAAAGCTTTTTATCCGACACGCGAAGGAGATCGTGCGCTTACACAATGATCTGCAGAGTCAGTTGGAGCTTATACAGAGCCATAAAACCGGCAAGATACGGTTGGGGATAGCGCGTACGAGAGCGACCATGTTCCTTTCTACATTTTTATCCAAGCTTAAGGAAAGATATCCTGCAGTGGATATAGATATCATGGAAGGAAGCAGCAGGCAGCTGGAAGCAGCTCTGGAAAACGGCAGCATTGATCTTGCTTTGATGAACGAATCATCAGATATGAACGGTTTGGATATCATACGAATAGGAGCTGAAGAGGTCGTCCTCGTCGCGCCTAAGCAGATGGGTATGCTTAAGAAAGCCAAAGTAGTGCCGTCTTCAAGATATCCCTGGATAGACATGAAGTATATGGATGGCAAGGACTTCATACTTCTAAAACCGGATCATAGGATGAGAGAGGTGGCCGATGAAGTGTTTAAAAAGCATGGAATCAGACCAAACATCGTGTTTGAAACGGAAAGCGCCACGATAGCCTATGATCTGACGCGCCTTGGCTACGGAGGAACATTTATCACGGATGTGTATTGTGACAATTTCCCTGCAGATATGGATGTCTTCTCCATCGGGGATCCATGTATGACATGGAATCTTGTTGTTGCGTGCAGGAAGAGTTATACCCTGTCAAAGGCAGAACAGCTGATGCTGGAGGTGATCAAGGAAGTGTTTGTTACGGCCTGAGATTACACTGCTTATCATGACTTTGGTCATCGCATTTTGAGTTTTCAGGTTCACATGAGAGATCCGTCGTGATATGGATGATATTATCCATACATGACGGATCTTTTTTATAGGGCAAAGCTATATTTTTATAGCAATATGGTATTTCACATTACAGCAATGAAATGTTAGCATTTTTAATAGAGAGGGACAATATTTTGCAAAAAAATTGTTTATATTGCATGAGTTTGTAAAGGAGAATGAATATGAATATAGCTTTGATCGGTCTTTTGATGATCGTGGTATTCATGGTCGCGGTACTGTCAAAGAAGGTCAATGTGATCACAGCCATGGTCGTGATCCCGGTCATATTTGGGTTTATCGCGGGGTTTGGCCTTGATACATTTACCTATGCAGTGGCGGGCATGATGTCAGTAAATAGCACGGTAGCGTTGCTGGTATTTGCAATACTGTATTTTGGCATCATGCTGTATACAGGACTTTTTGATCCGCTTGCAGAGGTCATCATAAAATTTATGAAAGGAGATCCTCTGAGAGTATATGTAGGCACGGTCATACTTGCTACACTTGTCTCACTTGATGGAGATGGGACCACCACGTTTATGATCGTATGTACAGCTCTGTTACCGGTTTATGACAAGATGGGACTTGATCGAGTGTGGCTTGCCATATTGTCATGCGTACCCAATGGAGCGATCAACCTGCTTCCCTGGGGCGGCCCTACGGCAAGGATACTGGCGGTACTTGATGTGGATGGCGGAGAGCTCCTGGTGGCCCTTCTTCCGTTTATCTTTGTAAATATCACCATCTGCCTTATTACAGCTGTTATCCTTGGCTTTAAGGACAGGAAGAGGCTTGGCATAGTACAGATAGATGTGGAGCAGACCAGAGCAGAGATCGTGGCAGACAGGATAGATTTTAGCAGGCCAAGATATATCTGGTTCAATCTTGCACTTACCATCATTGCTCTTGTCAGCATCATTGCATTTGGTATTTCAGGACCCATAGTATTTGCGCTTGGATCATGTATTGCTCTGCTCATAAATTACCATGATACCAAGATAGAGAAGAAGGTCATAGAGAGCACGGCAGAGGGTATCGTAAACATAGTTGTCATGATATTCGGTGCAGGCGTGCTCATGGGCATACTTGACGAGTCAGGCATGGCATCTGAGATATCAAACCTGATCATCACAGCACTGCCTGAGTCCTGGGGCAATTTCTTCACACTGGTAATAGCTGTCATTAGCGGCCCTGCAGTATGGCTCCTCAACAATGATGCGTTTTACCTGGGGATACTGCCGGTATTGGCGGAGACAGCAACGGCATACGGCTTTACAGATGTCCAGATCGCACTTGCTTCACTGGTTGGACAGGGCCTGAGGGGATTCAGTCCCGTCATAGCTGCACTCTATTTCCTCTGCTCATATGTCAGGGTCGAGTTCAGTGACTACCAGAGAAAGATAATACCTCTTTCGTTTATCCTGTTTGGTGCATATATAGTTGCAGGATTTTTCATGGGCATCTATGCCTGATAAGCACTGCTGCATATAAAACCACTACTTCCGCTCCGGGGCCGGTTTAGGGCCTCGGAGCTTTTTGGTGTCCGGTATCAGCTATATCTTCGGGGGTTCAGCGCCGCGTCATCCCCTGGTTTTCACAGATATATCACGCTTTTCTAAGAATTTTGTAAGATTTTTCTTGGCCATAAATATAAGCAAATTATCTAATATTATATGCAATAACTTCTTTAAATTTGTCCCAGCTCCTCCCTCTGGAAAGTTCGACCACATTTATACTGACCAAGAGTTATATGATGCTTTTAACCTGCCACAGAAATACAGAGATGTGATTGAAGCAGTTATCAAAGAACGAAAGTAAAATAAGACCCAGAGGTCAACTGACTTCTGGGCCTTATTTTGTAATTGTATGCACAGATGAAAACTGGTATAATCTGTTGCAAGAATAAAGCATCAAGAAACTTTAAAGCGGAAGTGACGTTCATGAAAGAAAAGAAGCCAGTTTACAATGGATACGAAGAACGATATGCTACAGGTGAAGAACTATCCAAGCTATTTGAAGGCCAGTATATGACAACTGGGAGACATCACTCAGTTGTACTTGGACTATCGATTCCAGACTATCTTTGGTTTTTGGGCGTTGATGATCAGAGAATTTACAGGATATTTATAAATCAATTCTTTTGTAGACTGATGAAAGGTGATACCGATGGGTTAATATCGTTCTTTGGACACACGGTTCTTAGCGATGTAAGGTTATCTGTCAAGCCCGAAGATATACAACTACATAAGTTTTGTCCTATTTGTGGTGCCCCGATGAAATTTAAGCAAGGGAAGTATGGGGAGTTTTTAGGGTGCTCTAGTTATCCAGCATGTAAACATACTGCTAAAATACCTATCATTGGAAATGTTGAAAGTAACATGGAGCAGATTATCGAGTATTGGAAAAGCCATACTAAGGGAGGGAAATAAAGTGAGAAGCAGATTTTGTTTGGGAGCACTTTTAATCATTCTACTTGCCATATTAGTTGGGTGTACTACATCTACCACAAATCCTGGGTCTGGTAATAACGATACAGAATCTTCTGAAACTCCAGTTGAACCGTTGAGCGATAGTGAAATCAAACGAATGTACTCGAATCCATCAGATTATATTGGATCAACTGTTGAGCTTGTGGGCGTCATTTTTGGTGGCGTTGATTATGATGGCGGCGGTATATACTTCCAAATGTGGGCAGACCCTGAAAATATCGACTATAATACTGTTGTAGCTTATTTTGACCCTGAATTAACACTTGAAGATGGACAATATATTCGTATATCTGGAACTGTTATTGATGTGTTTGAAGGCGAAAATATGATGGGAGGACAAATTGTTGCACCTGCCATACAAGCAGATACACTCGAAGTAATATCATACAAAGATGCTGTAAGACCAACAGTTGCTACCGCTACAGCAATCAACAATACTGTCGAGCAGTATGGATATTCTGTAACTGTTCAGAGTGTAGAACTTGCCGAAAAAGAAACACGGGCTTATATAACTGTAATAAACAATGGAAGTAGCGAATTCAGTTTATATGGCTTTAATATGGTTTTGATACAGGATGGTACGCAGTATGAGTATACGCCTAATTACATGGCTGACTATCCAGAATTGCAATCAAGTATACGAACAGGAATAACAACAGAAGGTGTCGTGGTATTTCCTGCCATCCAACAGGAACCATTCCAGATAATTATGGAAGCAAGTACATATGACTGGAACCAGCCCCTTAAAGAGTACGTCTTCGATTTTAATATAGCTGAATAAACAAGAGGCAGGAGCCATAGCGGTTCCTGCCTCTTGTTATGTCCCCTAATGAATAAATCTACATTAGATTAAGCTAATTCTACTCCGGGAACACAAAAGGGAATTGGGAGTTAAATAATGCTATAATAGTTAAAGAGCTTTTTGAATATATCTATCCCGAGGTTATTATTATAAAACACGAATGTATTGCAAATTGTAATATATTACTATATAATAAGTATAAACAAACATATGTGGAGCTTTCAAATGTTTTTTGAATGGGATGATGAAAAAGATAAAAAGAATAAACTAAAGCATGGGATAGGATTTAATACAGCGATATTTGTTTTTGCTGATAAAGATCGAATAGAGAAATATGATGAAGCCCATTCTATATACGAAGATAGATACATAACCATCGGGGAAATTAACGGAACATTCATGGTGGTAACTGTAGTTTATACGGAACGCCGTGAAAACATACGGATCATATCTGCAAGATTGGCTACCGGTGCGGAAAAGGAGGCATATTATGATAGTAAGAACAACTCTTGAACAGCGCGGACCTATTACAAAAGAAGAGATACAGGCCCTGCATCAGGCTGAAAAAATGCCTGTCGTATTTGATGATGACAGTCCGATGCTTACCGAAGATGACTTAAGAAGATTCAAAAAGATATCAGAAGAAAATAAAGAGTCAAGGAATAAGCAAACCATATCATTAAGGCTTTCGCCGGGAGCGCTGGAAACTGCAAAGTCTTTAGGGAAAGGCTATACTTCTGTATTAAGTCGGATTTTGGAAAATGCACTTAAAGATAAAAAGACTATAGAAAAATATCTTTAAATCTTCTATGATATAAACTTCCTAGAAGCAATAAGAGCTAAATAGGTCAGTCGATATGAAGGCTTATAAAAATTATACAGCTTATATAGATAGTAAAAAGACCCCTTAGAGGAATTGCATACCAATGTTAATAATTTATGACCGCTACTATAACCAATAAAGACAATACTTCTATATTCCAATGCGGAGATCTCCATATAGAATTTGAGACCTCTCCATATTTGGAGGGCTATACATCTATATTGAAATGGGATAATGGCTATATTGAGTGCATGGCAAAGTATTCTACTTTAAAGGAACCCATCGAAGAATATATAGATCTAAGAGCCATTGCTGAAGAACAGAGGCTTCCAAAAGATATCTTTAAAGGGATAAGTGAAGTTCATATAGTATTATAATTTCTGTAAAGATATCATGCCTGAAATGTCTAAAAATATTGATGAAATCATAAAAAATGAGTATATTATCATACCTATTCAAAAAAAGCATTCATGGTGATAGCTTCAATAAATCATATAAAGATGAAGATAATAACACTAATTCAATTGATTGCTCTGAGCTTTTAAACGAAAAAGAGATTTTTCTGTTGCATTATCTATATGGGAGAAAAATAGCTTGGAAAATAGATGACCCAGTCAAGTCTCTTTTTAAAGATTTTGACAAAGAATTATCTTATCTATTTGAAGAAGGATACCTGCAAGAAGATGAGTATTCATTTTTTTTGCAGCAAATGAATATTAAGGCATTAAAGGCAGTCCTTAAAAAGCTTTCTTTATCACTGTCTGGAAATAAAGAAATTTTAATAAATAGAATATTAGAAAACTCTACTCCTGAAGAACGAAAATCAATATGCTCAGATCAGTATTATGTTTTGTCAGAAAAAGGGCTTGCTTTAAACAGTAAATTTATAAAGACCGGAAAGCAAAAGAAGAGTGCTTGAAGGAAAAATTTATTAAAGCAGTTGAACAAAATAATTTTGAATCTGCAGCTCTCCTTATGGCTCAAGAATATTCAACAAGGATTATCCCTCCCGGTATTGGTATTGATTGGGCAGATACTGATCAAGTAAAGAGTATGTCAAAAAAAGAGTTAAATCAGATTAAAAGTTTTGATTTTTCAGATTTATTAAACACAGATTTTTTTGTAAATCGGTTAGTACAAATAATGTATTATGACAATATGATTGAGCATAATCTGTGGAATTCTATCGAAATATTTCTTTTAAGGGAAAAGGAGGCTATAAATTGTCCTTCTCTTGAAGCGTATTTTAAGCAAAAAGAATTCAATCCAACTGAAGAGCAAAGAATTTATACTTATCTTGTGACCAAGCGTTACAACACATATCAACTTAATATGGGGAAAATGCTTAAGGATACTAATTATAAGCCTTTGCCTTCTGGAGAATACTTAATTTCCGATTCTGAGATATCTTTATGGAAAGACTTAAACGAGTTTCATGAATTATCAGGGAAAAATATAGATAATTTTCCTAAGACATTTGCCACTTTCCAAAAGCATAAAGCAGAAAAGGATGACAAATATCTCAGTTGGATTATAAAATAGATACACTGCAGCTTCCTCCTTCCAAATTATGTAAATTGAATACACTTTGAATACATAGGGTCTTACCGCGACAAAGAGCCGCATAAAATAAGGGTTTCAGAGCTATCTAATAGTTCGATCCCCGTCTCGCGCTC
Organism: uncultured Lachnospiraceae bacterium; assembly: GCA_944380315.1. GTDB lineage: Bacteria > Bacillota > Clostridia > Lachnospirales > Lachnospiraceae > Avilachnospira. The sequence goes on along the minus strand of CALWHG010000078.1, from coordinate 8,734 downwards.
TCCTAAAAACGTCGCGGAAGCCCATTTTATGCGGGTTTCCGCGATTTTCATTTCCTCTGATTTTTGAATACACTTGAATACATTTTTTCAAAAGCCTCATTTTGCCTTATTTTAAGCCATTATAAGGCCTTTTTTATCCTCTCATAGGTCTCTTCCTCAGTGAGAGGGTTGTAGATGTAGGCAAGTGTAGTCTGAAGGTCAGAATGGCCCAAAAGCTCTCTGATCTCATCCAGCGGGACAGCTTCAGCGTTAAGATTGCTGGCTACAGTCTTCCTGATCTTATGGCTGCTCTTTCTGATATGCCCAGTACGTTCGGCATACTTTTCCAGCACATAGGCTACCTGTCTTGCTGTGATCCGTTCGCCATTGCGTGTGAACAGATAGCCTTTACCATCTCTTTTTTCAGTGATCTTATTGAGAAGGACTATGGCCTTAGGAACAAGTGGCACAAATCTGTCTTTGTTTCCTTTGGTATGCGCTCTACTACATAAGTCAGGTTGTTTTCCTGATCCCTTACCTCTTCACGCTGTATATGAAGATGCTTAAGATCTACCCTGTCCTCTACTCTTAGGGTAACTAGTTCTCCGACTCTAAGTCCAAGGTAGAAGTTGAGCTTCACTGCAAGGAATACGATGTCCCCCGTCTCCTGATACATCTTATCAAGATAGGAATCCGACTCCTTCCGCTCCTCAGTGTTGAAGGTCTCTGTCTTTCCAGTCTTTCTCTGTATCTGCCGGAATTTGACCGTGATCCGGACCTTCTCCATAGGATTTTTGTCTATCAGTTCCTTATCGACAGCATACTCGAACATACCTTTAAGGATGGTCTTTACATTGGTCCACTCCTTTGAAGACATATTGTAGTCCTTCACAAGCCTGTTACAGAAGCTCTGAAGCTCGATCTTATCTACTTTCGAGACCTGGGTCCCAAATAACTCCGTGCCTTCAAAATACTTCCTGTAATGCTGCTTGTGCCGTTTTATGGTATTGGGGCTTTCAGTAATGGCCGTCTTGTATTCCAACCATTTTTTATAAAGCTGATCCATCGTTAATTTTTCAAGGTCCTTAGCTTCCTTATACTTTTGGTAGAGCTTTTCTTCAAGTTTTTCCCTCGTGGAAGCCTTAAGCTCCTTACGCTTTCCACGGGCAGGATCTATGTAGTAGGTCTGCCATCTCCCGCAGGACAGGAGAGAGATGGCATAAGGGTGCTTCTTGAGCATAAGTTCTTTCTGTTTCATCTCCAGCTGCCGCTGCAGTGTATCTTCGTCAATGATGCCGCAGGCGATAGCTTCCTGTAAAGCCTGAGTGTCCATAGTTATCACTTCCTTTCGAATATAGTGCATATGTATTGCAAATTGCAATATGTTGCTTTATAATAAATTCAAACAAATTTATACGGAGCTTTCAAATGATTTTTGAATGGGACGATGAAAAAGACAAAAAGAATAAACTAGGTAACTGTAGTTTACACGGAACGTCGTGAAAACATAAGGATCATATCCGCAAGACTGGCTACTGGAGCGGAAAAGGAGGCATATTATGATAGTAAGAACAACTCTTGAACATCGCGGACCTATTACAAAAGAAGAGATACAGACCCTGCATCAGGCTGAAAAAAAACCTGCTGTATTCGATGATGACAGTCCGATGCTTACCGAAGATGACTTAAGAAGATTCAAAAAGATATCAGAAGAAAATAAAGAGGCGAGGAATAAGCAAACCGTATCACTAAGGCTTTCGCCAAGAGCACTGGAAACTGCAAAGTCTTTAGGGAAGGGCTATACTTCTGTATTAAGCAGGATTCTGGAAAATGCACTCAAGGATAAAAAGACCATAGAAAAATATCTTTAAAACAATATTTTTATTAAACACAAAAGATTAGTCGTCCTACACTGCAAAGACATTATATTCTTAACTTGACAAATTCTCTGAATACTTTATACTTTAAGTGGGATTTCCCACAAATAGTAAGTGATGGAGGCCGATCGATATGGAAGCTTATAAAAATTATACGGCTCATATAGATAGCAAAAAAAGAGTGACTCTCAGAGGAGCTGCATACCAATATTACAATGTAAAGGAATATGAAAACGGGTGCATCCTGTTAGAGCCTTATGAGCTAGTACGTCCTGATACTATCTCTGAAAAGTCATTAGCCGAGATGGATAAGGCTGTATCCAACTTCAAGGCAGGAACTGTATCTGCTCCTATAGATCTTTCAGACATCTAAGGGAGGTGTATAAGTAACAGAGACAAAGCCTTTTATGACCGCTACTTTTGGCAAAAATAGTTTAGGACTTTAATGCATAGCAAATAGGATAGACACTTTATACTCATATTAAGGGTTATATAATATATTGTGAAACACCAGAGTCTCACTGCCTGCATTTTTATAACGATGCTTCACATCTCCCTTGAATCTGATGCTTTCTCCAGTCTTAAGAAGAAATTTTTCAGTTCTGAGTTCAAGCTCCAGCTCTCCTCTCAGTATGGTTATATATTCTATGGTCTCTCTGACATGGGCTTCTGAGGTCCATCCATAGCCGGGAGCTGCTTCTATATGATAGATGCTGAACCTCTGATCCTCATCGTCAGGGAAAAGTACGTAGTTCTTAAGCCTTCCTTCATCCTCTGTTATAGGATCTATGTCTGAAAGCCTGACTATCTTATAAGGCAGCTGACGTTGAGCTATAAGCTGGCTGAAAGGGATCTTCATCCCGTTTGCTATCTTCCACAGGGTAGAAAGGGAGGGATTTCCACTGCCCTTTTCTATCTGCACAAGCATGGATCTGCTGATGCCGCTGAGCCTTGAAAGCTCATCCAGGCTCAGGCCCTTTTCCTGTCTGGCTGCTCTTATGTTTTTTGAAACTATATCGTTGATGTTATCCAAAACAGATCTTCTCCTTGACAATATACTGCACTATATATACTATTATATTATACTATATTGCAGACATATTATATATGATCTACTGCATTATATCATAGTGATCCGTGTATTTTAAGACGAGGAGGCCAGGTTTATGAAATATGATTTTGATGAGATGATCGATCGTACCCAGGTGATCTCGATCAAATGGTCAGAGGAACAGAGGATGCAGATGTTTGGTGAGGATGATATCCTTCCCATGGGCATAGCAGATATGGACTTCAAGGTGTCTCCGGCCATAGCAAAGGCAGTGCAGCAGCGGGCTGCCCATGAGACCTATGGCTACGCCTATCCAAGTGAGAGATATCTTATGTCCTGCGTAAACTGGCAGAAGCGTCGCAACAACTGGAAGATACAGCCTGACTGGATAGTATTTACGCCCGGCGTCAATATGGCACTGGTCTGCGCGATAGAAATGTATGCGGAGCCAGGAGACAATGTCATCATACAGTCGCCGGTATATTATCCATATTATGATTATGTAAAACGGACAGGCAGGAATACTGTGATAAACGAGCTCATAAATCGGGACGGGCACTACGAGATAAATTTTGATGAGCTTGAAAGACTGGCACAGGATCCCAGGACAAAGGTCATGCTGCTCTGCAGTCCCCATAACCCTGTGGGAAGAGCATGGACGAAAGAAGAGCTTGAGCGTATAGGGCGTATATGCATAGACAATGGGGTCATGATAGCAGTGGATGAGATACACTCTGATCTGGTCTATGCGCCGCACAAGCATGTGCCCTTTGCAACGATCTCAGAGGAGTTTGCTGAGAATTGTATCGTATGCACTTCTCCATCAAAGACCTTCAATCTTGCAGGCCTTCTGGTATCGGATATCATCATACCAGGAGAGAAGATAAGGGAAGCCTTCAAGGAAAAGCTGCAGCCCTACTATCTCTGGCCCGGCAATTTCGGCTCTGCAGCGCAGATAGCTGCATATGATGAAAGTGAAGACTGGTTAGAGGAGCTCCTTATATACCTTAAGGGAAATGCTGAATTTATCGACAGCTTTTTAAAGGAACGGCTTCCTGAGATCGGCTACAGGGTGCCGGAAGCCACTTACCTTGCATGGCTTGATTTCAGGAGCCTGGGACTAAGCGACGAAGAACTTTGGGACCTGATGATACATAAGGCAAAGGTCGCCACTGACAATGGCCCTATGTTCGGTATTGGCAAGGAGGGATATGGCTTCCAGCGTCTCAATTTTGCCTGCTCCAGAGCCCGCCTTACAGAGGCTCTCGAGCGCATCGAGGGAGCAGTAAAGGGAAAGTAAAATATAACCCACCGTATATAAAGCTAACAAAGAAAACTACCCAACAAACATCAAAGCCCTGCAGGCATATTGCCCGCGGGGCTTCAATAAATGAAAGAAAGCTCAAACCAGCTTAAGCTCTTTCAGGGCTCCTGATATGCCATTTTCCCATGAACAGCCGCATATCATATCCGCATTATCCTTGAGCTCCTGACAGGAGATGATCATCTTTCCCTTTATCAGGTCAAAAAATTCAGATTTTAACATATGTCTTGCTCCTTATTCCACAAAGAAAATTATTTTCATAAATCAATTATATTGCGGAAATAAATTCAGTAAATAAACATATGTTTCATGACTTTGTAAAAATGTTGTATGGGTCATGTCCCCAATATAGAGCAACTGTGGTATAATCTCAATGAAAAGTACGCAAGATAGTACGCAAGTCAGTGCGCAAGATAGTACGCAAGTCAGTACGGAAGATAATGGTGCCATATGAGCAATTATACCCCACCGTTTACCATTACAAATGAGATATTATCATATGTATCGTCCATCTCGGAGAAGATAGGGCGTATCAGTGTCGTAAGTGATATGGACACCAGGCCTCGTCTCAGAAGAGATAATCGCATAAGATCAGTCCATTCATCTCTGAAGATAGAGGCCAATTCTCTGTCTTTGGGGCAGGTGAGGGATGTGCTGGATGGAAAGACCGTGCTTGGGGATCCCAAAGACATACAGGAAGTCAAAAATGCTTATGCGGCATATGATCTTATCTCTGAGATAGATCCGTATAGCATAAAGGATCTGAAGCGAGTACATGCAGTTATGACGAAGTATCTTCTGGATGAATCCGGGCGATTTAGACAGGGAGAAGAAGGCGTATTTAGTGGAGATAAATGTATCTTCATGGCTCCGCCTGCGCGTCTCGTTCCACAGCTTATGAAGGATCTTTTCTCGTGGATGAAGAGAGCAAGAGACTCTGTGCATCCACTTATATTAAGTAGCATATTTCATTATGAATTTGTCTTTATACATCCTTTTGCTGATGGCAATGGCAGGATGGCCAGGTTCTGGCACACTGCCATACTTTCAGCATGGAAGCCGATATTTGAATATATCCCATTGGAAAGCCAGATAGAAAGGTTTCAGTCGGAGTATTATGATGCGATAGCAGAGTGTCATAGGGATGGTGAATCCACTTTATTTATAAGCTTTATGCTGTCACAGATCGACAAGATACTTGATGAGATATCAGGTCAGTTTAAGATAGAAAATGAACATATTCCTGATTCTGTAAAGCTCCTTTTAGATATAATGGTACCTGGCGACTCTTACACAAGCACGGCACTTATGGAGACACTTGGGCTGAGATCCAGAGAGGGTTTTCGCAGAAATTATCTGCGCCCTGCCATAGAGCTTGGCCTGATAAGCATGACCATACCGGACAAGCCTAACAGCAGGGATCAGAGATATATCAGAATATAAGCTCAGGAGGTCAGGACATATATGACAAGTATATACGAGATAAGGATAGACATAGACAGAAAGCTGATGGACAGGATGCTAGCTCCCGCATTTGCAAAGGTGCTGGGAGTCACTGTACTGGCCTTCGGACTGCTGATATGGAGATATTTTGATATAGCAGCAGAAGCGGAGGAGGGATCGCTCCTCAAGATGTCTCCGCTTATATTTATCATCACCGGGATACTGGTGCTGTTTGCAGGATTCAGGGCCTTTAAGAGGCAGTATAAGCTTTACGTCTCCAATTTCGGAGATTTTATGAAGCTGAGCTTTTACATGGACAGGCTCCTGGTGGAGATGGAGCACGACAGTGCGGAGCTTGGCTATCAGGAGATAGTCAGGGTAAAGGACACAAAGTCATGCATATATCTTTACCCTAACAGGTACAGGCCTCTGTTCCTTCCGAAGGACAGATGCGACAGCCATATCCAGAAGGAGATGCTCAGGCTCTCCCAGTACATAAAGGCCGGCAAGGCAGCAGAGTTTCGGCTTGACATAGGCATGAAGGCAGAGTCCTAAAGCAGCAGCTCAAGATACAGATGATCCTTGTGAGCGATCTGGTCCCCGACCTTCTTGGGCGCCCGGGCTACTATACTGAAGCCACACTTTGTATACAGGGAGACAGCAGGCGTATTTTGCCCTCCCGTATCGAGACGAAGTGCTTCGCAGCCATCCTTTTTTGCTGTCTCTGCGGCATATCTTACCAGTGAGCTTCCTATGCCCCTTCCTGACATGGAGGGACGGACCATGAGCAGATGTATGACCATGACATGGTCATCGATGCAGCTGCGTCCCCAGGCTATGCCCTTGTACTCAACTGGCTGTACCTTGTCGAGTATCACGCTGCCGAGGATCCCCTCTTCAGTCTCATACACATACATGGTGCCTGCAGCTATGGCATTTTCCGCCACGGCCCTTGTGGGATACACACCTCTTTTGAACACCGTATAGGCTCCATGCTTTTTCTCATGGTCAAAATGCTCTTCGTATATCTTCTCTATGCCAGCCGCATCCGAAGGTATCGCCTTTCTTATCATGGATAATGTCTCCTTTGGTATATCAATCTTCAAACCCAAACAGCCTTGCAGCATTGCCATGCCAGATCTGGCCTGCAGTATAGCATGTCTCATCGAGGCTGAGATAGCCCTCCTCATACATATCGGAGAGCACCTCTGAAAGGACATGACGGAAAGCCAGGACGGCTCCATAGCTTTCCTCGGAGGTCCAGGTGTCACAGCCCCAGAGTATGCGGTCGCAGCCTCCGATCTCGAGAGCCTCTCTGAGGAAGCGCTTTGCGGCTGACACACTTATGATGGGCAGCCAGCACAGATCGGCATAGACATTTGGATAGTTGTGCAGCAGTCCCAGCAGGTCATCCATCCAGGGATAGCCTCCATGGAACAGATCGAACTGAGTATCAGGGAGTGCGCCTATGAGCTCCTTAAGGAAAAGAGGAGACGTATCCTTCATGGTGCCGAGCCCCGTATGGATCTGGACTATGATGCCATGCTCTCCGGCGAGCCTGCATATATGATAGACCATGTACTCGTAAAAGTCTCTGTAGGCCTCCTCGGTGGGATGCTCCTGGCCATAAGCAACGGCTGCCCTGTCCTTATCAAAATTGCGTATCCTGTTTCCTTCATCATAGGCTATGGCAAGCTTCAGTATGTGGTGGGGAAGGATATATTCGTCCACTGCCTTCAGGTAGCCCTCAAAGCTGTGCTCATATATGCCGGGTATGTATTTGCCAGGATTGTTGTCGTTGTGATCTCTCTTTGAGATACAGTTGCAGACGGCAAACATGTTGCAGCGCAGCACGGGCACGAAAAGCTTTCCGCTGCTTTCCGCTACTCCGGGATGATCGTAGTTGTCCAGGAGTATCTTTTCATATCTGCATTTTTCATCAAGTATACGGAGATGATGCTCCGGATCTCTGTAGGCTTTGCCTATGGCCTCGTCAAGGACTTCCAGATGTTCACCGTCCACAGGCATGCCGTAGATCTCTGATATGCCTCTGCGCAGCCAGTAAAAATAGCTGTTGCTGCAGTTCCTGAGCAGATACTGTGGTACATCTTTCTTATCTGCGGGATAAGGCTCCATCCAGTCACAGTAGCTGTGGTCATATATAAATTTCAGATCCACATCCTTAAACTTCCTGTCAGGCAGATGATGGCAGTGAGTGTCTATACCCCGAAGACCATCTATATGCTTCAGTATGGCGGATTGACATTCCTCTTTTGTAAGTGCGGGATCTTTCCCCAGAGATCCCTTGTCATAAGCTTTCATGGTGATACCTCCTCTTTTCCTCATTATACTACCTGAAGCCCCGTGAGTCTTATGTAAAATTTTGTCAGGCTTGGGCATCGTCTGCCTTGCAGCAGATCAACGGGGATGCTATACTTTCAGCCATATGAATGAGCTTGATCATCTTTATGAAAACTGCATGCTGTGCCCCAGGATGTGCGGGGTAGACAGAAGGAAGGAGCTGGGAGTCTGCGGCCAGGATACGGAGCTTAGGGCCGCAAGGGCTGCCTTGCATTTTTGGGAAGAGCCCTGTCTCAGCGATCAGGGCGGCAGCGGCGCCGTATTTTTCTCCGGCTGCACTCTCAGATGCTGCTTCTGCCAGAACTATGGCATAAGTCAGGAGGGGATAGGAAAGGTCATATCGGGGGAGCGGCTCGGGGAGATCATCCTGTCACTTCAGGAGCAGAGGGCCCAGAACATAGACCTGATCACGGCCACCCATTTCCTGCCCTCCATACTTCCAGTGCTGGATGAAGTCAGGCCTAAGCTGCATATCCCGGTGGTATATAACTGCGGAGGCTATGAGAGGCCTGAGACCATAGAGCTGCTGAAGGGCTATGTGGATGTATATCTTCCGGATATTAAGTATTTTTCTTCCGATGTGTCGTTAAGATACTCCAAAGCTGCAGACTATTTCGATTATGCCAGCAGATCTATAAGGAAAATGATAGATCAATGCGGGCCTCCTGTATTTGATGAGCATGGTGTGCTCAGGCGCGG
>CALWHG010000077.1 GCA_944380315.1 uncultured Lachnospiraceae bacterium | reverse complement strand
CTTTACCGGTAACTCCGTTGCAATCAAGATTTCGATCCCTGAAAAGACTGAATGCGGTTTTTGCAATACTCATCGTATTCCTGCAGTTTCTGTATAGGGTCAACCTGCAGTCAGAATTTTCTATGAATGACGGGAGCTTCCGTGACTGAACGATCTGCAAACGGTCATAAAATACATAAAACGTCGATCCGTCATCATTTTGACACTTCAGCGCATCATACAGTCTCTCAAGAATAAGGTTTTCATCCATCTTTTCCCTGCCGAAATCCTGTCCCTCATCCACTATGACATGTCTGTACGGAAACTTTCCCATAATGCCTATCTCCATCAGCCTTCTGGCCGCAGCATTATAGTCAAATTCTTCGTTTCCAAGGATCCTGCTGATAAAGGCATCAATGGTGTAATAGTCTATATACTTATTTCCGTATTCTTTTTCAAGATGTTTTCTAAGCTCTGAATTATAACAGAGGAAAAGCACCCTTTCTCCTTTTGCGGCATGCCTTCGCGCTTTCTCAACCGCTATCATTGTTTTCCCGGTTCCGGCGGCTCCGTTTATGACGGCGGTTTTCTGCTCTCCGAGAAAATTCAGGATGGCTGCCTGCTCAGACAGCATCCTGTTAAATACCGCGGTCTTGATCCGAACATCAAAATTCCTTGGAGGAAAGACGTTGAAAGACGGACAAAGAAGCTCCCTTACAAGCTTTTCCGCTTCGGACTCTGAAATATCCGTTTTCGTGGATCCGTTTACCCTTAATCCGAATATCCTTTCCATGGAAGGAAGCGGATTCTCCAGATCATCCATGCATAAGGCCAGTTCGGGGTCGCCCTCCGGCGGAAGCGGCATTTTAAAAAGATCCGATTTGGTAATGGAAGGAAACCATACGGCATGAAAAAAACGTATCCTCTCAATAAGCTTCCCCAGATGACTTCCCGCAATCATGTCCATAAGCTTCCACTTATTTGCATCCGCCTGATTATAAGGGCCGCCGTTATTCATGCGTATTCCGTTTCCGTAAAGCCACATACCGTTTTCGTACCTTACATTCCCGGCTTTGCATTCAATGCACATAATCCCAAGGAAGCGATTAAACACCACGAAGTCTATCTCATTTTCCATGATAATATCGGACTTCACCGTCGTGATGCGCATTGAGTGAAAGACGTAATAGTCATCGGGCAGTCTTTCAAGGGAAGCAAACATAATGTCCTCAAGGCTTCCCTTGGCAAATCTGTTTGGTTTTGTGGGTATCATTACCGCCATGAATCAATTCTCCGCCAAAAGTTTCCTGAATGTCTCCGCATCGGCTTCAGGGCCGTAAATACACGTGTATCCTGATCCGATGGCTTTTTTATAATCAGCCTTGCGTTCTTCGGTGAAATACATGATCCCTTTCTCCTTCCAGTACAGGGTACATGTCAGTTCCTGATTATCAGGAATTATGCTGAATTCCGCATCCCTGAAAGGTTTTTCGTCAAAGCCGAATGAGTTGTCCGAAAGGATCCTTTCCAAGAATTCCTTTTCACTCAGACTGTCGGTCCAGTTAAGGACATCCTTAATTATGTCCCTGGGTTCTTCCTCCGCCAGATCAATGCCCCCGTTAAAAATAAATGTCTTTTCAACTTTTTTCTCATCGGTCACGTTTTCATGACACATACGGTCGTTTACAACACCCTTCCATCCGGCATTTCCAAAGATCTGCCGGCTGAAAAATCCCATATTTCTTTCATTCACCGTTCCCACCATTACTGCCCTGTCCAGAAATACGTTAAACTCCTCACAGCAAGTTTCCGGCAAAAGTGCGCAGGAATAACACGCTGCAAGATTCAGCGAATCCCTTCCCTGACCGCTGCTGAGACTGCAAACCGGATCATTTGAACATGAAACGGCCGATTCAATTGCTCTTTTATATACCCTGGGGAAAGTGTCTGGCCTTCCCTGTCTTACGAGTCCGCCAAGCGTTCCCTCAGAATCTCCGCTTGCGGTGTATATGAGGATACCCGACATGACGTATCCGTCCGATGCTTCTGAGCAGTAAATCCTCTCCTTAAGTGACGCAACATTGTAACCGCATTCAAAGCTCAGCTGTTTTATGAGAAGGTGTGAAATAGTATGAAGCAGAAGAAATTTGGACGTTATTTTTCTCGGTCTCTGGCTTCCGAAAAAGGAGTTGGCATAATTTCTGTTTATGAGCTCCACCCTCTCCATAAGCCACTTGTTTCCGTTCCGCCATTTATCTATGGCTTCTTCATCAAACTCTATGAATATGCCTTCACCATACACGTTATATCCGGGATACCACCTTGTTTCAGGATCCTTGACTGAAACAAAATTCAGGCTTCCGTTTCTCATTGCCGAAGAATCAACAGGATCTATTCTTGAAAAGCCGATGAGTGCCTGAACTTCCCGAACGTGATGGACGAGCACAATGTCCTTAATGAAAGGCATGTCATATTCCTTAATGTTCATCGGTTCACGGATAAAATCGTCATGTCCCATTGACGGTATGTTAATTTTACCGGAAAGGGCATCATATTCTTCCGATTTGTAACCTACGCCCGACGTATCGGTATCATCTGACCGAAATATCTCTCCCTTCCTCTTAAGAATTGTCAGAACCTGATTGCTGTCCATGACATGTATTTCCATGGCAATCTGTTCGGCATACTCGTTCATGATGTCTTTCAGGGCATTTTCGAGCTGGTCCTTATCTTTTATGTACTTCCTTATTTCACTGCATGCGTTAAGATACAATGTGTATTTTTCACTTTCATTGATCCTTCTGTTAAGTTCGCTTGAATAAGGCGGTATCACAAGGGAACTTACCGTCACTGGAAAATACACCGAAGAAGAGCCCCTCTGAAGGACCTTCGGATAAAGAAGGCAGTCTTCCCGTACGTTTTTCCAGGGATGTCTTCCCGTACATGTAAAGTCATACTTATGGTCATGTTTTTCATCAAGTTCTTTGAAAATATTCTTATTAAAGGCATCCTTCAAGGTTGCCTTGGCATGGCAGGCCGTGCATTCCAGGGTAAGTCCCTCAAGGCCTTCAGATGAAGTGGATGACGTATATATCTTAAGGGCAGGATGCTGGCATACCGGTTTGGGACCTCCAACCATGTTCTTGCAGTGTACCCATTTTACCCACGGAAAATCATCAATATGGCCGTGTGAACAGGCCGTAACTATTCTTGCGGGGACAAGCTGACTCCTGCCCTTCGGACACATGAGTTTCGACGTCATATCCTCGTTGCTGTCCCTTTTAAAACCTGATCTGTTATATTCACTGACCCAGTCCATAACCGGCATGAATCGTCTGCATTTCGGGCAGAAATACCATTCTGGGAACCTGACGTATGCTATTCCGTCATTGTATTTTGCCCCGTCAGGGCCTGCGGGCATCCTGAAAGAATCCACGTTAAGGACCTTCTCCAGTCTGTCGTCATGTATCGGGACCGTATTGTTTTCCCAATACTCGGGAGCTGCCATCATGAGCGTCTGTGACGGGAAATCCACCATTGCACCTACGCCGTACTGCAGAACCGCCTGGGAAGCCCTGACGGAATGACTTGTTTTATTAAGCCTAAACGGTCCCTTATAGGGTTTCATTTTCATTAAGCAGGATCCTCCCATTCTATTATGTTACTTCTGACCATTGAGTCCACGTTTCTCATCGACGTCATTGTCGGAAACGCAAAATCCTTTCTTTCGACCCCGAACGTCTTCATCAGTTCATATTCATGATCCTTCGGTCCATTTACAAGAAACCTGCGCCCGTAATAGAGAATACCGTCCGGGTCATCTGACGCATCATCGATAATTTCTCTCCACCTGTTTACAATGTCTTCGATCTCATTAAGGATATCCGCCGTATCCGGTTTCATGTTGGGATCGACCATTCCCGTCACTTCCTTCTCCCTGTTCACTATGAAGTCTGTTATCGCCTTCAGGCTGTCCGCATAACGCTCAACGTCAAAATCCCCTGCACTCTTATCTTCCGATAATGTCTGCTCCGAGAATCTCAGCCATGCCACTATAAGTGCATGAAGGGCCCTGTCCCTTGAAGGCTTCGAAAACGGGGTCACGCCGGTAGGTTCAACAAACCTGTAGAATGACTGATGGTATGATCTGAACTGTTCAAAATGTGACCTGTCACGGCTTTTTGAACCGTCATACATGGTAAAAACAACTCCCGGATATTTTCTTCCGACGCGGCTTGATGCCTGTATATATTCGCTCGTAAGCTTCGGCTGTCCTACAATGAGCATGACGTTCAGCCTTGCAACGTCTATTCCCACCGATATCATGTTGGTTGCCAGCAGTATGTTGCTCGGATAGATTCCATTCTTTATTCCTTCCCCTGAATATTCCGTCTTTTCGAGTTTATCCAGCGTTTCGTTAAGAAGGGTCGTATTGGTCCTGCTCGTCAGTTCGTCATAGGAAGCTATTTTCCTAAGGGCCGAATGGCTTTTAAGCCTGTTTACCATTCTTCTCATGGCATCCTTCGCATCATCGCTTACTATTGAGGCGCCCTTTCCAAGATCCTTCATACTGTTGTAATATGCCGTCTCCGTCCAGTATTTATCCTTTACTTCATCCGGAAGCTCCATGTCCTGAATCTTCTGAAGCAATGCCGCAATCGTCTTTGCTTCCATCGTCGCCTTTGTTCTTCCGGCAGGCATTATCCCTACGTATTTTCGCCCGAACACGCCTTTTTCGAGATTGACTTCCGCTTCCCTTGAAAAGAACGAATCTTCCGCATCAATTCCCGGATGCGGAAACTGGCTTGTTTTTCTGTCATAAAGTGATGCACACTGTTCCGCCGCCCTGCGGATCGTTGCCGTTGAAGCGATTATCTTGGGTTTCACACCTTTGGCTCCGCACATGGCATCTATGACGGTTTCATAAAGTCCGACCATGGTCCCGAGAGGTCCCGATATCAGATGAAGCTCATCCTGTATTATCAGTTCAGGAGCCCGGTTCACGGAATCCTTTCCAAAAAATCTGCCGATTTCGGGAATGAAGGGAAGCATGGCAAACTTGTCAACCGTCGCAAAAAGAAGGGTCGGAGGTTTAGCGTAAAGCTCCTCATCAACCACCTGAACGGGAAGCGATCCGTTAAACGGGCAGGACTCATTCGGACATGCCATTCTGAAATGTCCATGTTCCATCGCATATCCCCATTTTCCGATTACCTTCTTTGTCCCTGCGTCATAATCCGGAAGCATCTTTTCCCCGCACCACGGGCACTTAAGGACCTGAAATTTGTTTGAGGATCTCTTTTCGTATTCAAGTGACGACCCCCTGGCCTTCAGCAGGCTTGAAACACATTTTTCGGCATCATCATTTTTATTTGGGGTATGCGCTCCGCCTATCCAAAGGCCTATCGTAATGGATTCCTTCCCAAGGGAATATCTCCCGTATCTTGGTTTTCTTGACGCCGCATCACGACGGATGTATTCGCACGCACATATAAGGGTGGATGCCCTCGTAAACTGCTGTGAAGTAAGCAGACGTAACGTATACCGCATTATTACCGTAGTACCGTCGCTTTCGTCGGGATGGGCCAGTCTTCTGTAAAAAATGGTAAATGCCGTAAGTCCGAGATATGCCTCGGTCTTTCCTCCTCCGGTGGGAAACCATATCAGATCGACAAGTTCCCTGTCCCCGTCATCATCACCCGTGATTGATGCCACGTCCATAATAATGAATGCCAGCTGAAAAGGCCTCCACGCAAACGGATCATTAAACTCCCTGTCCGCCGTCCGATAATCAATGTCCTCGATTATTTCCTGAAACCACTTGCTTCCATCCGTAATACACGACTGATGTTTTTTCTGTATTGCAAGCTGCACCCTTTGAATGAACATTGCCCTGTTGGCAAGCTGAAATGCATCCCACGCCTTATCATCGGTTTCAAGTATCTTGAGCCCCTTATTCATTCTTTTCAGGGCATCACGACAGCCTTTCATGTTCGCTTCGGCAGTTTCATGATATTTTTTATCCAGGTCTTTTATTCTGGAATCGGTTTTCTCTATCCAGTTTCCATAGGCATCCACAAGCAACTTCATGAGCCCGATTTTTTCTTCACGGCTTCTTTCGTCAAGGTCCGACAGTGCCTTCATTGAAAAGGCTTCCTTTGGAACACCCGAAGACACGGAAAGGCCGAAGTCCATTGAAGGAACCTCATATTCCGGGAAGAAATCATTGTGAATCTCGCCCCTTCCTTCGGAATCAACGTTCCAGTTTACCGCGGTTCCAAGTCCTGAGCCGTATACGTGTTTGTTTCTGTACTGCAGCGCAAGGGATTTTTCCTCTTTATCCATTACCGCAAATTCATCGTTTCCTCCGTATTCGGTAAACACAAAATCGTTCTTTTCGGTATGGACGGTAAGAACCGGCTGAAAAATACAGTTGGCCCCGTTCTCCTTGCCGTCATGGGCATTGACTACCATGATCGTAACGGCGGTTCTTCCGTCATCTGTTTTATTCCTGAGTGCCGATATCCTTATGTCCTCATTTTCAACGGGGAAAACTGCCTTATCGGTATAATCATCCCCACCAAATATGATTTCAATGTCCTCCATGACCATGTTGTCCCTGACGAACCCGCTGTTTAGCTGACCGTTCAGTTTTATCATTATGTCGTAAAGTCCAAGGACATCGGTATCGCTGAGGTATTTTTCCTTCAGTTCCCTTATTTCCTTCCATGAAAGTCGAGAAACCATTCTGACGGTTCCTTCTTCGCCATCATATCTCAGGTACGAACCGAATTCGGGCGGGAGTCCATACGGACCGTTCTCAGGAAACCTGAGCGGAACCCTGCAGTCCTTTATCGTTGCCCTCTTATACTTTCCGTATTCAAGCGAAACGTGAATCCTGTCTGTATTGCCGTTTACGTAAAACATCACTCCGAACGATGACGGTTTATTCTGAGCCGCAAGGCTTACCTCCTCGTCAAGATCCCCTTCATCCGGGGCAGGCGCATTATCTGCGTTTTTATCGTCATTTTCCGTATATGATTCCGGCGGGGCACCTGTAATTTCCTCGTTTTCCTCCTCATTCATCAAGCCTTCATCATTGCCGTCAATGCCGTTTCCCGTCTCGACATCATTGTTATCTGAATTCATCTTGTTGTTACGCGGAAAGAGAATGCCGACAGAATATCTCTGAATCGGGCTGCTTGAAATCAGCTCATGCTTTGCATCGGGAATTGACACCTCGGACCCCGGTCCCAGAAGTTCCCTCTTTATCAGCTCAATGTATTCTTCCCTTGCATTTATGTATTCCATGCCATCAGCCATCATATGTTCTCCCTTAATTCAATCGGTCTGTTCGTAAGATACGAAGGAACGGTTTTCGGTGCCGGCAGATTTATCATCCTCTCTATCTTCAGGCCCTCCGATATCGACTTGATTTCAGCACGCATATCTTCCGGGATGATAGAGTTTTCCTTCATCCTTTCGTTTTTTCCAAAGCTTCCTATTATAAACTCACCGATCTCCTTCAGTATCCTGCGTCTTATCCTTCTTATCACGCTGCAGGCCTCCATGTAAGCCTTGCCGTTTTCAAGCATCTCCTGATCTTCCGTAAGATATGCTATCTGGAGTATTGAATCCTCTTTTCTCGGCCCGACCGTATGTGAATCCTCATCGATCCATATTTTTATCGTGTTTTCCTGTACTTCTATTCCGCTGTCCTTTAACCTTGATGCAACGTCTCCGGGAGTACATTGATGTTTTTTCATGTATTCACGCAGATTTTCCTTCCACTTTCGGGATTTTGAATAGCATTCCCTTGTTTCATCCGATATCTTTCCAGAATTAATGATTTCGTTCAGTACGAAATCCACTATGTCGTGTGTCTTTTCCTCATTTTTAATAAAAATTATCTCATCACCGGGAACAAGATCATTTATTTTCTTTTCCATGACTTCATTGCTTCCGTCGCCTATTACATAAGCCTCGTAATGATCCGTTAGGAATGCAACTTCTCCCGTGTCAAATTTTGCAACGGTTGACACGTCCGATGTCTGAGAACCTTCGCCCTGTGAATTCAGCCTTGTTCCAGTAAATCCGCTCAGCACCGCATCATCCATGAACCGTTCCATTTCCTCGTCAAAATCCTCAAAAGGCTCTTCCTGATACGCATCTTCGGAGGCAACGTAGGATTCGATTTCATCATCCATTTCCACCGGCAGGAATGATTTTAGGTTCATTATCTTTATGTTTCTTGCGTATTTGCACTTCATTCCCCTGAAAATCTTCGTTTCCGGCTCATACAGAAGGACAATAATCCGTGACGCCGATCTTGACAGGAAAGGATTAAACCTTCTTCCGTCGTAATTCCCGAGCGTAATTATCACGTCGTGCGTTTTTTCCGTGTCAAACATGTTCGCGGTAGATACCGTCAATTTCCCGGGATATATGATTGACCTTCCGTAAAGACTTTTAACGATCTCAACATAATACTTTTTAGGAACTACGACGGCAACCCTTTGCTTTCTGTTCTTCACGAGAAGTTCCTTCAGCCTGTAACCTTTACCGCTTGAGGAAAAATTACCCAGGTACATTGTTTCAAGAGGGGAAACTATGTCGTCACGCAGGCCGGAAAACGAACCCGGAAGTTCTTCAAAGTTTTTTCTTATTTCGTTTATAACCTTATCGGGGCTCGAAATTATATATTTTTCGTTTTCAGTGTTCTGTTCAAGGCATTCCATCGAGGCAGGCAGCGTCATGAATGCATTCATGAGTGAATATGCCGGAATGACGGTTTTTTCCTTCCATTCCTGACTAATGCCGTCCGAACGTTTAATGGAAAGCAGGGCATTCCTGAATTTACGATATGCATCCCGGTCTATCGGGCACTCAAGCACTTCCTCTTCGATTTCCCTGTCAATAATAATATTAGTCTGTTTAACGAGTTCCCTGTTGAATTCATTTTTATGATCATCAAAAGAAAGATCACTGGAAAGCAAAAAGTCCTTCGTACAGGCAAAAAGCCCGTATCCTTCATACCTTTCCGTAAGTTCAAAGGCCTCCCTGCAGTCTATGTCGGTACTTACGAATATGAATTTTGGCTTTTGCCTGTCCATTAACCTATGTATTTCGTCCTTTCCCGTTGAAACGACGTAATTTCCGCATACACATACCCCGACGCACCTGTTCCCGTTCCTGTCCGAAACGAGGGAATTTGCAACCGAAAGCTTTGACGTGAACTTGAGAACGGGTTCGTTTTTTGCCGAATTTCCTCCGAACCTCATTTCGTTTCCTTCCGTAAAGTATGAAGCGGTAACCAGATCCAGGAGCGGAATTTCCATACCATCGCCAAAGCCTATGGTAATTTCCCTTGCCAGGCAATCGACCATATCCCTGTCCATTACCATTACCGCAGAAGCATCCGTAATTCCGGGCACATCGCTTTCCTCATATCCAAGGACGTTAACGAAAAACTCCGTGCGCATCGGTGAGGATTTTCTTGATCCGCGTCCCCCTGTGGTCATGGCATTTCCGAAATACGGAACTATTTTGTTCCATCCTTTTTCCCCTATGGAAGTCCTTCCCCCGTTCTGTTCGGTAAGCACTATCCTTTCATTTCCGTCAACGATCTCACGTCCTTCATATACGTATATCTTTTTTCCGTACTTTACCTTATCACCTTTCTCCAGATTCGAGATTATGTCCTCAATTTCAATTTCACTGCCCAGAATGGAGCCGATGGCGGAGAATACCACAAGAACGGCATCAAAACTTATTGATCCCGTATGCATGACGATTCCCCTTCCGAAACCTTCCGTT
Source organism: uncultured Lachnospiraceae bacterium (assembly GCA_944380315.1). GTDB lineage: Bacteria > Bacillota > Clostridia > Lachnospirales > Lachnospiraceae > Avilachnospira. The sequence goes on along the minus strand of CALWHG010000077.1, from coordinate 56,867 downwards.
CCGACCGACCCGCAAAGATAATCAATGAATCCTCTAATGAGTCCGTTTTGAGTCACGGAAGTACCCGCAAGGCGTATGTCGATTTTATTTAACACATTCCTTAATACTTCTCCGGTCATTTCATGCTCCTATCGTCAGGTCATGTAAAAACCTTCTGTTCTCCGACGTGAATCTGTATACTCCCCTCGCACACCTCTTCACGCATTCCGATTCGTTAAGTCCGCTTATGATCTGATGGGCCCTGCACTTTGATATTCCGAGTATCCTGCTTATGTCTTCGGCTCCAAAGTCATTGCCGATCCCAAGCTCACGGATAAGCTTACCGTACTTCCCGAGCGTGGATCCATGCATGTGAACGCTGACCCCGTCACGTATCTTTCCAAGCGTCATAAGTTCGCTGCCGCTTAGTCTGTATATTTCACGTTCGGTATCAGTGAACTCATTTTCCATCTTCCTTACGCAATCCATGATGAAACATGCCATTGTTTCAATCACGGGAATGGAAACCGAGTTCCCGAACTGTTTGAATTTCTGGGTATCGGACATTCCTTCAGGAAAAGAAAACGTCTCATTTCCGTTGCCGTCAAGGAATCCATAGCCTATGAATCCCTGAAGTCTGCCCCACTCGGAAGGTGTCATCGTCCTTATGCACTCCGTATTAACGGGGGATTTTTTGCCTTCCAGCATCATTCCGGCATACTTCCTGCCGTTCTCAGGATCATATATCAGATTTCTTTCCTTCCCCGAGCCTCCGGTGGCAAGAATGGTACTCGAAATACATCTTTCCCCTTCGGTAGCCGTATTGACTATCCTGTAGCCGAAACCGTTTCCGTTTTTCTTCTGTCTTATTTTATGATTCTTAAGTGTCTCAAGCAGTCCTGAAGACAAAAAGAATTTCCCATCCACTTCCGTATCCAGAATATCCGTTACCGAATCAAAGATCACCCGGTCATTCCCGGTCGGAGTTCTTTCAGGCAACATTTCCACGTGCTTTCCGAAATAGTCTCTGCTGAATCCTATGATGTAAACCCTCGGCCTGTTCTGCGGAAGTCCGAAATTCTTTGTGTTTCTTATGAAATCATGTTTATCAAACTGTAATTCTCCGTTACTTCCGTGTTTTATCCCTATCACATGATAATTAAGCTCATTTTCGAGAGTCTCAATTATTACCCTGAACGTATTTCCTCCGTCATGGCTGACAAGATTTTCAACATTCTCAAGAAAAACCACCTTAGGTTTTGTCCTGCTTATAATATAGGCTACGTCAAAAAAAATCGTTCCTTTTGTCCTGTCCTTAAAGCCGAGTCTTTGACCGACCCTGCTGAAAGCCTGACAAGGGAATCCGGCAAGGAGCACGTCGTACCTTATCCTGCATATCTTCTCCTTGAATTTTTCATCAGTGACGTCATTGAACGGGTCATCATGGAAAAGGTGTGCATAAGTTTTGCAGGCAAAAGGATCCGTCTCGGCGGACATGACATTCATGAATCCTCCCGCAAGTTCAAATCCTCTCCTGATTCCTCCTATTCCGCTGCAAAGATCTATGGTTTTCATACTTAAATTCCTGACTTATTATTTATTATGGACACTTCCCTTGTCCTTGGTTAATAATTCGACATCATTTCCTTAATATTATGTATTTTTTTTGGACAAATAGGTTTTAATCCGATTATTTTCCGGCTAAAGATGATTTTTACAAGAAATTACGATAATCTGACTCAAAGGCAGATTTTCACAATGGTTTCTACAGAAACTAAACAAAAATCAAAAGGATATGCTTCCAAAAAGAAAAGCCATAAACATGACAAACAGGGTCAGCGGAATCCACATGGCATAAAACAGACACCCGAAAAGCTTCTGTCCCTGAATCATACCTTCCCGTGCCCGTGAAGGTTCTGTTCCCGGCATGAATTGAGATCCGTATGATATAGTATTATCGCCAAGGGTCGTATAAAGGGTACCTGTCATCTTTGCGGGAAGAGCGTACCTTTCTTCCATCATGTCTATCCCAGTGTTGACCGATCCGTACGGATTAAGTGCGGTAAACGATATTTTCTCAAACGGGTAAAGCTCACCCCTGAACGTCACTTCATTGGCGTGTCCGATTTTCGTGGAAACCGTATCCCACGTATAATAAACGGTCTCATTTCTGTAAGGCCTTCGGTGTCCGTTCACATCTATGTCAACGCCTTCATTGACCTGAACGTGTTTTGTCCTCTTTTTTACCTCAACCTTCCATATCATCAGATCTCCCGGTGCCCAGAATACCTTTACCGGATCCACCGCACATAACGTTCCGTATACAAGGGCTTTGCCTGCATTGGTCCTCATTCCGTAAAAAAACTGTTCGTCGCTGTTTATCTCAAGTGCTTTTCTTATTTCGGCCCTTTTGTCTGTTTTGAAATTATCTATCCTGGTCAGAATCCGCATTCCGATAAAAACCATTATCGCAAATGCAATCGTCGCAAAAAGGATTCCCATGTCTTCTCCGTTCATTCCCGAACTGTCAGGATCATCTGTCAAACAAATTCTTCGGTGCATCATCCGGCGCATCAAAGTCAAGTCTTTCAAATGACCTTACAGTATATCCCAGTACCGGCAGCAGCTCACGTGCCGGAAACTGTTTTACGTATCTCTCATAATCATTGACGGCTCCGTTATAGTTCTCCCTGTAACGCGCCATGAGGTTTTCCGTAACGGAAAGTTCATTCATCAGATTGGAATAAAGCATGTTACTCTTAAGTTCCGGATGGCTGAATGCCGTGGCATTAAGTACCGATTTCAATTCCGTTTCACCGTAACTCATTCCCCTGCTCATCTTCCCGGCAATCTCCGAAAGAAGCTGAGCCTCATGTGCATCATACTGTTTTACACAGTCCACGAGGTTATATATAAGGTCGATCCTTCTTTTCCTCTGCACGGTAATGTCCGAAGATGCAGTCTTAACAGCCTCCTCAAGTGCTATGGCCCTGTTTCCCACGGACTGTGCCAAGAACACGATTATTATTACCAGGATTACGATACAGATAATGGCAATCATTTCGGCCTCCTCCACTGATTTATAATATCATTTTAATATTGCCGTCCATGTGGGGCAATTTAGATATTCTTAATTATAACTTTAGTTTTTACATATACTCCGTTTCATTTCAAATTACACGTCCTTGCTTTTACGGTGTATACATCTCAACATATTTTATCACTTCTCCAAGTTCATCCATCTTATAAAAGCCAAGCGACGGTATGGGATGTTTAAACTCCGTTTCGATTACCGAATCAAAATATTCCGTGATCCCGGTTTCATTATATAAAGTAAGATTAGGACTTTTGAGTGCATGAGTATAACATTCCGTACTGAAATAGATATCCCCTTCATACAGTGTTTCTTTCGCAATACACTCACTGTCACCGAGCATGTACCAGTTATAACCGCTTCCGTCAGGACCTTTATAATCTATCCAGTCCCCTATCTGCAGGGTCTCCACGTAATAATTGTAACCCGTTTCCCACCTGTCAATATACCAGTATAATTCCGGTATTATATTAATCCGGTTGTCCGCTTCAATGGATCCGACATCCGGATTATCCGTATTGTCCGATCTCTTTTGAAAGTCAATGAGGATATGTTTTTCATCAACCTCTTTCACAAGATATATTCCGCCACCGAGCTCAAGCAGATCCCCTGCCGAAACCATGTCGGTATCAATTTTATCAGAGCAGTCCATTGCCGCAAGGATGCTTCCGCCATGAAGAACCACATAATTGTCATGAACATCATATGATGAATCCTCATCCACACAGATCCATATCACCTGTCCTTCATACTCCTTAAGTATTTCAAGGTATTGTTTGCTTCCCCTGATCACGTCCTCCATGTCCTTAAGGAACATGACATTATGTTTTTCAGTTTCCGAAAGCATCGAATCATCAAATTTATCCGGTTCGGTATTTCCTTCATACCAGTCCTTTGAATCAAACCATTCCTGGAGTTCCTGATCGGCAAATTTTCTTCCATGTCTTGCATAGATCTCGTTTCTTCCAATCCTTATAGCATTTGCCGAAAGCCCGTAAACATCCTCCCTGTTAAGCTTTCTTTCCGAGCTTTGCGAAAAAACATACTCTTTCGACGCATTAGCCTGCAAATCCGTCTCCGATAACCCATCTTTGTGACCGGAAAATTCCGAAGAAACCTCATTGACGGTTTCAGCCGTTTCTTCAATATATTCTTTTGGGAAATAAACAGATCCGCCTTCACGAGCCGCACAGCCGGCAATTACGGCACATATCGGAATAAGAAATATGTGGTTCCAGCACTTCATGACATTTTTCCCTGATTTTCAGACAGATGTACGATTATCTTTGTTTGTTATATATTTATTATATACCCATCAAGCCTTCGCGAAAAGTCTGAAAAAGAGATGATACCTGAAAAGCAAAAATGTGCCACCGATCTCTCAGTGACACATTCAATGGTTTTGATATTATCAATGAAGTGTTAATCTTTTTCGATCACCAACAGGCCCATTCCTGTTACCTGAATAAAAAGAAATTTTTCTTATTACCTGAATGAATAGAAATTTTTTACCACCTCTTGTTACCTGAATAAAAAGAAAACTTTTTCTTCTTGTTACCCAAATGAAAAGAAAGCCAAAAACTCTTGTTACCTGTTAGTGCGTCTTGTTACCTGTATGAAAAGAAATTAACATGCAGCCAGCTGCACTCCATCAGCCCTGATTATGATCTTCTTGGGACACTTGTCTGCGCACTTGCCGCAGCCCGTACACTTCTCATAATCTATAACTGCCACGTTGTTGTCCATGTGGATGGCATCGAACTCACACTGCTTCGTGCAGAGGGTACATCCGATACATCCGGCCTGACATACGCTCATGACATCCTTGCCGCGCTTGTGGCTGGAGCACTGTACCTTGTAGGCCTGTCCCTTGGGTACCAGAGCTATGATGTGCTGAGGGCAGGTCTTGATGCAGGCCTGACAGCCAGTACACTTGTCCTCATCAACTACTGCTACTCCATCCACGATATGCATGGCATCGAACTTGCAGGCCTTTACGCAGGCGCCGTAGCCCATGCATCCGTACTCGCAGCCCTTGTCATCAGAGCCAGGTACTACTGATATGGCGTTGCAGTCCTTGATTCCGTAGTAATCATACTTCTTTACAGCCTTGTCACAGGTACCGGCGCACTTTACGAAAGCGACCATCTGCTTGAAATCTCCGGCTCCGGGATCCATACCCATGGCTATGGCTATCTTCTTTGCGACCTCAGGTCCGCCTACGGGGCAGGCATTTGTGGGAGCCTTGCCTGCCGCTATGGCATCGGCACAGGCATCACAGCCAGCAAATCCGCATCCGCCGCAGTTAGCTCCGGGAAGCAGTTCTCTGACTGCACCCACCAGAGGGTTTTCCTCTATCTTGAACTTCTCAGCTGCTATGACCAGCAGTATACCTACCAGGAGGCCTACTATGCCGACTATACCGGCGGCATATACTACACCAGTTATATCCATACATCCACCTCCTTAAATAAGTCCTGAAAATCCGCAGAAGGCTATGGCCATGAGTCCTGCAGTGACGAGGACTATGGGTGAGCCCTGGAAGCTCTTGGGTATGCCTTCATTTTCAGCGATCTTCTCACGAACGCCTGCCATGAGGCTGATGGCGAGCAGGAATCCACAGGATATACCTACACCATTTACCACTGACTCAACGAGTCCGTAGCCCTCCTGTACGTTTGTAAGGGCTGCACCGAGCACCGCACAGTTGGTGGTGATCAGGGGCAGGTAAACGCCAAGGGCCGTATAGAGGCCGGGCATGGACTTCTTGAGGAACATCTCTACAAACTGTACCAGACCAGCTATGACAAGTATGAACACTATGGTCTGAAGATACTCAAGCCCCATGGGAACGAGTATGTGGTCATATATCAGTGAGCAGATAAGGGAAGCCAGGGTGATGACGAATAGTACGGCAAGTCCCATACTGGTAGCCGTCTCTACCTTCTTGGATACTCCGAGGAACGGACATATGCCAAGGAACTGGCTCAGGGTAACGTTATTTACCAGTGCAGCACCGACTGCTATGAGTAAAAGCTCCTGCATTATCTGTTACCTCCTTCCTCATTCTTGGCTGTCTCAAACTTCTGGCAGTCAGCCTTTTTAAGCTCGATCTTCTTGTCAACTATCTCCTCGGCATGGAGCATACAGCTCTGACACTCTCCGGTGCAGCCTGCAGGCTCTCCGGCAAGCTTCTTCTTTGCCTTCTCCTCCTTTGAGAAGTTGGTGGCTGAAGGAGCCTTGAGCTTATTCTGTATGGCAGTCAGGCATGCCAGCACCAGGAATGCTCCGGGCGCCATGATGAATATGCCTACATGGAAGTCATCGGGTATGATCTGGTATCCAAATACGGATCCGGAGCCGATGAGCTCACGGCAGAAGCCGATGATGGTCAGGGCGCAGGTAAAGCCCAGTCCCATGCCTATACCGTCACAGGCTGAAAGCAGTGCGGGATGCTTTGCCGCATATGCCTCTGCACGGCCCATGATGATACAGTTAACGACTATCAGCGGTATGTATATACCAAGGGTGTTGTAAAGGGGACGCACGTAAGCCTGCATCAGGAGCTCAACGATCGTAACCAGTGATGCGATGACTACTATGTAAGCAGGTATACGTACCTTGTCAGGAATGATGTTCCTGAGTGCTGCTATGAGCAGGTTACTGAATATGAGGACCGCCGTGGTGGCTATGCCCATACCGAAGCCGTTTGTGGCACTGGTGGTCGTAGCCAGGGTGGGACACATACCCAGCATGATCACAAAGGTAGGATTTTCCTTTATGATACCGTTATATATTCTTTCAATGTACTTGTTTTTCATATCCTACACACCTCCAATCAGCCGTTAGCGCCCAGATAAGCCTGGACACAGAGGTTAGCGGCATTTACAGCCGAGGTGACTGCGGAAGTTGTGACGGTAGCACCTGAGATAGCATTTACCTCAGTCTCGCCTGCATTTCCGGTCTTGGTGACAGTGAGCTGATCAGCTGCGTCCTTTCCTACGAACTGAGACTTGAACTCATCGGTATCGGCATTCATGCCAAGGCCTGCGGTCTCAGCTATGGAAAGGAAGGAGATACCGGTGTTGACTATGGCACCGTCCTGCTCTGCATAGCCTACGGTCATCTGGATGTCTCCGCCGTAGCCTGAGTGAGAGGTGACTGTCACGATATATCCCATGTCTGCTCCGCTCTCATCCACTGCCACTACGAGTGAATCCACTGTGACAGAGTCGTCTGCTGCTGCAGTGAGAGAAGGATCATCTGTCTTCTCCTGATAATCGGCAGCTCCGGGGATCAGGCTCTGATAAGCCTCCATGGTCGCCTGCTGGTTTGCCAGCTCTATGGGCTCCTTGGTCACCCCATATACTGCTCCAAGGGCAAGACCTGAGATAAGGGTGATAAGGAAAAGGGTGATCGCTGTTTTGATATTGTCACTCATTTTATTTGCCTCCCCTCTCAGTATTTTCATGCATGAGCTTCTTTGTGATCTCCGCATATCTGCCCTTTCCGAAGGGAGTAGGAACAGTAGCTCTCTCGATCAGGGGAGCTACTATGTTGCCTATGATGATGGCATAGGAAACTCCCTCTGCTGAAGCTCCGAACACACGGAACACTCCGGTAAGTATACCGATGAATACTCCGAAAAGTATCTGTCCCAGAGGTGTGATAGGCGTGGTCACATAGTCTGTAGCCATGAAGAATGCACCGAATATAAGTCCGCCGGCACAGATCTCACAGGCTATGTAGTAGAGGTCAAAGCCTCTGCCGCCAAACAGTCCCATAAATACAGCGACCGTAGCGATATATACTGCAGGTATCCTTATGCTTATGACTCCTCTTATGAGCAGATAAGCGGCTCCGATGAGGAGCATGAGCACGCTGACCTCACCTATGGTTCCTGCTATGTTTCCAAAGAACAGATCAGAGAGAGATGCCTCTCCGCCTGCCTTGAGCACTGCCAGGGGCGTAGCTCCTGATACAGCATCGACTCCCTCGGGGAAGGATGCGCTGAAGTCCGTCATAGCCCTTGAGAAGGATATGAGCAGGAAGCATCTTGCTGCCAGGGCGGGGTTCATAAAGTTCTGTCCCAGTCCGCCGTAGAGCTGCTTTACCACTATTATGGCAAATACAGCACCCAGCATGGGCATCCATACGGGGATCTCCGGGGGCATGTTGAGGGCCAGTATCATACCTGTGACTACTGCTGAGCCGTCGGTGATGGTTATGGGCCTCTTCATGAAATACTCATAGAGATATTCGCTTATGACAGCGGCTGCCACTGTAGCCAGCACTACTATCAGAGCTCCTATGCCGAAACGGTAAACGCCGAATGCCGTTGCAGGAAGCATGGCTATGATCACGTCGGTCATGATCTTCTGGGTCGTCACGCTCGCTCTTACATGAGGCGATGATGACACATGGTACAGCTTCTTATCTTCATTTAACGCCATGACGGTACCTCCTTTCCGGTCTCATTTTTCTTCATCTCTTCAGCCTTTTTCTCGGCTTCCTTCTTTGCAGCCTCTTCATGCTCCTTGCGCTGCTTCTCCTCTGCTGCCTTGATCTTCCTGAGTGCAGCTACCTTCTTGCGGGCCTGCTTGAAGGTCTGGGTCAGAGGGCGCCTTGCGGGACATACATATGAGCAGGTACCGCATTCCATACACTCCATGCCGCCTATCTTCTCAAAGCCCTCCATGTCGTCTGCATTTGCAGCCTTGACAAGCATGGGAGGTACCAGGTGCTCAGGACATGCTGCCACGCAGCGTCCGCATCTGATACAGGGAGTTGTAGGATTTTCAGCTACCTCATCATGTGCAAATGCACAGAGTGCTGATGAAGGCTTGGTCACAGGGCAGTCCAGCTCATAAAGGGCCTGTCCCATCATGGGGCCGCCGCATATGAACTTGTTTGCCTCGGTCTTGAGACCTCCGCAAGCATCCAGTATCTTCTTGTAGCTGGAGCCCAGCCTTACCCTGACATTCTTGGGAGTTGCCACTGCATCTCCAGTCACGGTGATGGTCTTTTCTATGAGAGGCTTGCTCTCTGCCACTGCATCATAGATGGCAAGCAGTGTAGCCACGTTGTGCACTATGCAGCCTGCATCTGCGGGAAGCATGGATGAATTGATGTATCTTCCGGTGACTGCATTGATGAGCTGACGCTCGCCGCCCTCAGGATACTTTGTCTTGAGCTGCATGACGCTTATGCGGGGCTCTGACTTAACAAGCTCCTGCATATGCTTTATGGCTTCGGGCTTGTTGTCCTCAATGGCTATGATGCCCTTGGCGTTGGGGAACAGGCCAAGGCAGATCTTTACTCCGCCTACTATCCTTTCTCCCTCCTCGAGCATAAGCCTGTAGTCACTTGTAAGATAAGGCTCACACTCAGATCCATTGGCTATGAAATAGTCGATGGCATCATCATTTTTAGGCATGAGCTTGACGGCAGTGGGGAAGCCCGCACCACCTATACCTACTATGCCTGCTGCCTTGACGATGTCTCTTATCTCATCCTTTGACAGAGCATCGATGTCTCTCTTCTGCCCGTATCCTTCCACGGTCTCAAACCTGCCGTCGGACTCTACTACCACGCTCATGACAGGAAATCCGCTTACCTGCATGCGCGGCTCGATGGCCTTGACAGTTCCTGAGACTGAGCTGAGGACATTTGCAGATATGAATCCACCGGCCTCGGCTATGACCTGACCGGCAAGGACCGTATCACCCACCTGTACGCAGGCCTTGGCCGGAGCGCCGATGTGCTGAGATAAAGGAAATATGTATTCGCCGTCAAAGCGAAGCTCCTCTATGGCACAGTTCTCGCTCAGGACCTTACCCTCGTAGGGATGAGCGCCGCCTTTAAATGTTCCAAGGCTCATAAACTGACCCCTCCTATTGATCTTTAGATATATAGATATACTAATTGATTATATCACACAATTGACTTTAGCATGCTTTTATTTCTATACAATATACACAAAAAGCACACATCTTAATGCGATCTTTATGTTATTTTTTTGTCAAACTGTATAAAAAGAGCTCATCAAAGGGTATGACCACCCCCGGTGAGCTCACCTGTTATACCGACTCTTATCCCAGATCGGGTGCACGATACAGAAGCGACATGATCAGGAACGCGATCAAAAGAGCTCCCGCCACCATGTACATGGCTCCCGTATAATGTCCCGCATCTGCAAGTCCTCCTATGACAGCGTTGAAGCTTATATTGCCAAGAGCCGCAAATATGCCAGTGAAGGCCGACGCTGTGGAGCTGTAGAGCGGAAACTCCTGACAGGACAGCACAAAACGTGCCGTATAGCTCGCCCCGCTTATGACTCCGAACAGGAACATGCCCGCAAGCCACAACATGGGATCCGAGGTAAATAGCATGAAGCCGAACAGCAGTCCTCCCAGCAGTGATGCCAGCCTCACATAGGTTGCCGTGCTCAGCCTTTCAGAAAGGGCCGCAAGCCCCATACGGCTTATGAGCATGCCAAGAGAATAGGCTGACATGATGGTGGCACAGTAGCCTGTGGTAAATACCGTCCCGTCCACATGGTCAAGATAGGTCGGCAGCGCCACCGTCAGGTAGGTCTCTCCTGCCATCAGGAAGCTTCCAAGCCCCAGCCACCAGAGATTCTTCCTTTTAATAATAGTAAGATAGGGTATGCGCGCCTTTTCAGCCCTGCCTTCCTGCTCCACCGATGTCCTCGGCTTGCCCACTGTCCTGGTGAGCAGGAAAAACAGCACCGCCGCAAGCATCAGAGCAAGTCCGCTCACCATGAAGCTCAGCCTCCAGCCTCCTATGCTGTAGCAAAGGGCTGAAAACTGAGGCCCCACCATATTGCCTATGGCAAAAAGGGTGTGCAGTATGGATACGAACCTGGCTCGTCTCTCACCATAGAGATCCGATACATAGGTAGCGCACACATTGTCCAGCAGACCGCCGGAAAAGCCTATGATCAGCCTTGTGGCCAGCAACAGTCCAAAGGCCGGACTGAGGCCAAAGGCCAGGTTGGCCGCTCCAAAGCACAGACCCATGAACATAAGGAGCCCATGCTTGTCAAGCCTGTCCACTACGAACAGGGCAAACAGCATAGCCGAGGTATTGCCTATCTCATTGGCTATGTTGACGGTAGAAGCTGCAGATACGCTCAGATCAAAGTGCTCTATGATGCGGGGGAGCAGTGTGCCGAGCATACCGGCAGAAAGCGCGTATCCGGCCATGAACACAAAGGCAAAGGCCGTGGCTATGGTCAGGCGCTTTTTCTGTATATCATTTATGGAACTCAAAAACAGCTGTCCTCCGTTTATCTGGTTTTTTCAAATTCTGCGGCTGTGTCCAGAGCCAGCACTATGCCATCATCCATGGATCTGCCGGGCTCCTCAGGAAGGTCCACAAAATGCTCATAGCCCTGCTCGTCAAGCTCTATCTTGGTGGTGATGGAGACTATCATGAGAGCCTTCTTTCCGAACTCTGCTGCTACCGTATACAGTCCCGCTCCCTCCATCTCGGAGCAAAGTATGCCGTACTTCTTCCAGGCAGCTGATCTGTAGGTCTCAGGCCCACGATATATCCTGTCGTTGCAGACTGTATTGCCAACGTATGACCTCATGCCCCTCTCCTTTGCAAGCTTGTCAGCCAGGCAAAGGAGGCCAAAATCCGCTATGGGGCAGAAGGTGCCTCCGACTCCAAATATCTCGTCATTTATGCCCGAGGTATGGCAGGCTGCCTGTGAAAGGATCACGTCATAGAGCTTCATGTCAGGCAGGTAGCTTCCCGAGGTGCCTATGCGTATGATAGCCTCGCAGCCATACTCACTGTAAAGCTCCGTGGCATAGATCATCATGGAAGGGATGCCCATGCCTACTGCCATAACTGATATCTCCTGTCCCTTGTACCTGCCCGTATAGCAGAGAGCCGCTCTCTTTTCATTGACGAGCCTTGCGTCCTCAAGATAGGTCTCGGCTATGTACTTTATCCTGGCAGGATCTCCTCCTACCACCACTGTCTTTGCTATGTCTCCGACCTTTGCATCTATATGCATGCTCATGATATCTACCTCCTTATCTCAGAGCCGTTCCTGCGCGGAAGGCATCTCACAATAAAATACCTCCTGTGACCATTTTATCATCAGAAAGACAAAAAACAAGGGCCTTCATCGCTGTATGATAAACAACGATGAAAGCCCTTAAAACTCAGGGTGGATAGTGGGACTCGAACCCACGGCCTTCAGAACCACAATCTGACGCGCTAACCAACTGTGCTATACCCACCACGCCGATTACGCTCTGAAACGGCGTCCTGACATCAGGTCATATCCGATCGAGCAGTAACCTATGAACCAGAAGGGATTCGAACCCCCGACCCTGCGCTTAGAAGGCGCATGCTCTATCCAGCTGAGCTACTGATTCAAATTGCCATATCATTTTATTAGAATAGGAAGCGAATGTCAAGAGCTTATTTGCAATATTTTAAGTTTACCTGGAGCCTCCCGCAACCTGGTGAATTCAAAGCCACCAAAAGCAAGAGCACCCTTCCCGGCAAGGAGCCAGGAAGGATGCTTTTAATGTTCTTTAAGGTCAGAACAGCTTACCTGCTCTCCAGGAACTCTTCCACTTCTTTGAGTGTAGGCACGCTGGGAGCTGCCCCCTCTCTGGATACTGCTATGGCACTGGCAGCGCTCGCATATTTAAGCAGCTTCTCGCTGTCCCAGCCCTTGGTAAGTCCTGCTATGAAATATCCACAGAAGGTATCACCTGCAGCAGTGGTATCCACTGCCTTCACCTTAAATATGCCGTGAGTCGTCTTTGCGTCTCCCTTGGCATATACGGCTCCCTTTTCTCCGAGGGTCAGCACAAATGCAGCCTGAGGGAAGGTCTTCTTAAGCGCATCCAGCACTCCGTCCGGATCCTCAGAGGAGACTCCCGTCAGAGCTTCTCCCTCTACCTCGTTAAGGATGAAGCAGTCCACCAAGTCCAGTCTGCACTTCTTGAGGCCCTCAGATATGGGAGAGGGATTGAGCATGACTGTAAGTCCCTTTTCGTGTCCCTTCTCTATGGCATAATCCAGATTTGATATCTCGTTCTGAAGGAGAAGTATGTCACCCTTATCAAAGCCCGAGAGCGCCTTGTCTATGTCTTCTCTGGTCACGTCATCATTTGCACCTCCGCATATGATGATGCAGTTCTGTCCGTTGTCCTCTACCTGTATGATGGCATGTCCTGTGGGGAAGCGGCTGTTTTTGATATTGTCCACATTTACCCCTGCTGCCGAAAGCAGACCTGTAAGCATGCCGCCGTCATCGCCTATGCTGCCTGCGTGATACACCTCTGCACCGGCCTTTCCAAGAGCTATGGACTGATTAAGGCCCTTTCCTCCGCTGGACTCATCGTAGTCCAGCGCCTTGATGGTCTCCTTTGCCTGTACGAAATGCTCTACCTTATAGATCTTATCTATATTGAGCGAACCTATGTTAAGGACTTTCATGATCCCTCCATAAAAATGCTTGATCTATCCCTTTTAACAAAGGCCGCTGCGATCCCGCAGCAGCCTTTGTCATCACTCTATGATATCTCTGACTCTACGCAGGGATCACTCGCCCATGATGGGAAGGGGAGTGGGCTCCACTACCTCTGTGCTCTGCATGCTGTCCATGAACTTGATGTACTCATCCTTGGTCATGACGGGCTTGTAGTCTGCGATGTTCTCCTTGGCCTTCTCAGCGCCGTTCTTCATGAGCCTGTATGCAGCCAGTGCAAATATCTTTGCAGTCACTACATATGCAAGATAGGGATCCTCTACACGTACATCGGGGTTGTGCAGGCTTCCTACATATCCGCCGGTGCAGAAATGTACCAGAGGCATGAGAGTAGCTACATCACCGAAGTCATCACTGCCCGTGGTATGTCCGTTGAGGTCACGTCTCTTTGTGTACTTGCCCTCAGCAGCTATGTCATCAAATACGCTGTCAAGCACCTCGGTATGAGGGTTGGGAACGCATGACATATAGCCAGCCATGGTCTCGATCTTGACTCCACAGCCTGTAGCCATGGCAGCTGCCTTGAGTGAACGGTCTACCTTGAGGGCAGCGTCCTTGTAAGCAGCGGGAGTCTTTCCTCTTACGGAGTACTGCATGGTAACATTGTCGGCTATGACATTGCAGGCTGTTCCGCCGTTTGATATGAAGCCATGTACCCTGATGGTATCCTCGTCACGGAAGCTCTCCTGCTGAAGGGCTATGTTGACCATAGCAGAAGTAGCTGCATTGAGAGCATCTATACCCTCGTGAGGGCTGCCTGCCGCATGAGCTGCCTTACCGGTGAAGGTAACGGTCTTGTTTACGAAGCCGTTGCTGCTGCCGTTATAAAGACCATAGTCTGCTCCAGGCATGGTATGATGTCCAAGAGCAATGTCTATGTCGTCAAATGCACCCTCATGGATGAGCTGGCACTTTCCGCCGCCATATGCAAGCTTGCCTTCCTTTATAAGCTCATTTTTCCACTCTATGTCTACGAACTCCTCTGCAGGAACTGCCATGAAGCAGATGTTTCCGCCCATAGCCTCAGCTACCTCGGGATCTGCAAGAGCCATGGCTGCACCGACTACTCCTGTCAGCTGTGCATTGTGTCCGCAGCAGTGAGAAGCTCCGGTCTCCTTCCATGCATCGGGATGATTGGGTATGGGCAGTGCGTCCATCTCACCGATGACTGCAAGTGTGGGGCCGTCCTGAGCTCCCTTGCCCTTGAGATAGCTCTTTACGCCTGTGATGGCAAAGCCGGTCTCGGGCTCCATGCCAAGCTTCTTCATCTCCTCAACGAACTTACCGCTGGTACGGGTCTCCTTGTAGCCAAGCTCAGCGTGGCAGAAGATATCCTGACCAAAGGCCATGATCTCGTCCTTTTTGCTTTCGATTATGTCACAGATCTTCTGTTCGATCCTGTCCATAGGTTACTACCTCCCAAAAGTGATTATTTATTGTTCAATATTACCACTTTATATCCTCATGCACAACAAAAATATGTCTATCTCCGCTTATCCAAATATGGAATATGTGAGGAACAGCGAGGACACGAGCGAGGCTATGAGCGATACAACGGTTATCTGAGTATTGATGGAGGGTCCCGCCGTATCCTTGAAGGGGTCTCCCACCGTATCGCCTACTACCGCAGCCTTGTGGGCATCGGAGCCCTTTCCGCCCTCGTGGCCAGCCTCCACATATTTCTTGGAGTTGTCCCAGAGGCCTCCGGAGTTTGACATGAAGAGCGCCAGCAGGAGTCCGCTTATGATGTTTCCTGCCAGGAATCCGCCAACGGCCTCCACTCCTCCTACGAAGCCTACCAGCAGAGTGGCAGCTATGGCCATGAGACCTGCGGGCACCAGCTCCCTTATGGCTCCGTCCGTAGCTATATGTATGCACTTATCATACTCAGGGGCTGCAGTACCCTCTCTGAGTCCCGCTATCTCCCTGAACTGTCTGTGTATCTCTGCCACCATCCTCTGAGCATTTTTATCTACTCCGAGTATGAGCATGGCTGAAAATACTGCCGGCACCGCCGCTCCTATGAGCATACCGAAAAACACCAGCGGATCCAGTATGTCAAAGCCGCTTATGCCCTCTATGCCAAGTGACAACGCAGCTTCATTTACCTCACTCATAAATGCTCCCAGGAGTGAGATGACCGTGAGGCCTGCCGCAGCTATGGAAAAGCCCTTGGTCACTGCCTTGACCGTATTTCCTGCGGAATCCAGCTCATCAGTAATGGCCAGCACCTCGTCTCCCAGTCCGCCCATCTCCGCCAGGCCCCTAGCGTTGTCCACTATGGGGCCATAGGCATCATTTGACACTATCATGCCCACTATGGACAGCATGCCCACTGCAGCCATGGCTATACCAAACATGGCATACTGCACCGTGTTTGCGCCCGTAGGGTCCAATCCCTCACAAAGCTTGTAAGCCGCAAGGGCGGACACTCCTATACCTACCATGGCAGGCAGGGCGCTTATGAAGCCATAGGATACTCCAGAAAGTATGGTAAATGCCGGTCCTGAGCCTGAGGCCTTCGCCACATGGTGTACGGGCGGTCTCGTATCGTCGGTAAAATAATCCGTGGCCACGCCTATGACCACGCCTACCAGCAGTCCTACCACGCAGGCTCCCCATATCCTTATATCATAGCCAAGTATGGCCGTGGCACCTCCTGTCAGCGCCACATATATGGCTGTTGTTATGTAGGTCCCGGAATTGAGTGCCCTGGTAGGGCTTCCATCCCTGCCTATACGGGCAAACATGATACCTATGACAGAGGCAAGCAGTCCCAGTGCGGTAAAGCAGAATACCATGCCCACGTACCGGCTGCCACCCTCTATACGATCGAGAGCCGCCGCCATGATCAGGGCCGCCGACATGGAGGCCACGTTTGAATCAAAAAGATCCGCTCCCATGCCTGCCACGTCGCCCACATTGTCACCCACATTGTCGGCTATGACCGCCGGGTTGCGGGGATCATCCTCAGGGATACCCAGCTCAACCTTGCCCGTAAGGTCGGCACTTATGTCAGCAGTCTTTGTAAATATGCCTCCTCCTGCTTTTGCAAACAGAGCCATGGAGCTGGCTCCGAAGGAAAAGCCCAGACATACGGTGGAATCTCCTGTGAGCAGATATACCAGCGCCACTCCAAGCAGGCTGGCACCGACCACAGCCATGCCCATGACCGCTCCGCCTCTGAAGCCTGTCATAAATGAAGGTGCTATGCCCTTCTTTGCCGCCTCGGCGCAGCGTCCATTTGCGAGGGTCGCCACCTCTATGCCTATCTTGCCGGCAAAGCCGGAAAAGATGGTACCCGCTATATAGGCTATGACCATCATGACATTGGGAATGATGCTTCCGGTCCAGATCGGTGCCGGAAGGAAGATGAAGATGAGCACGGCTGCTACCGCGCAGAAGCGTGCAAGGACCGTGAACTCTCTCTTAAGGAATGTCCTTGCCCCATCCCTTATGAGGATACCCACCCGCTCTATCTCCTTATTGCTGAGCGGCTGTCTTTTAACCCACGAAAACAACCAGGCTGCATAGAAAAACGCAGCAAAAGAAATGATGATCGCAACGATCTCCATGACAGATGCATTCATATACCTTCCCCCTTTTCGTATAAATGCCGTAAAGATCAAGTTGTGTCATATATATTTTAAGATATTTACAGGGAAATATCCACCTTATATTCATTGTCTATGAGGATATATTCCACCCCATGCTTCCTGGCAAGCTCCAGCATACATTCATTGTCCCTGAGCAGCATATCCATGGTGCAGTAACTGTCATCCTGCCGGTCCTCTATCACACAGGCATAGGCCTTTATGTCATCATAGTGCTCAAGGATATACCGCCTGCTCATGATAAGGCAGCGATACCTTATGTGTTCAAGATATGCTTCGGAAAAATCCTCCTGCCAGTCAAAGGGAATGTAGCAGCCCTCCACGATCAGATCCTGCCCATTTTCAATGGCAGTCTTTACGATCTCCCGTACCACCGGCCACAGGTAGTCCGTAAGCTCTTCATCGTTGCTCATGGGACCAAGCTCTGTATATCCGCTACGGATCAGGCCCATCTTGAGATGATCGATGGACAGATATGGATACCCGTACTTTTCCAGCAGCCGCTGTGCAAGCATGGTCTTGCCCGTATGAGAGGCCCCGGTGATGAGTATGATCATAGTCTCAACTCCTGTTTATCTCTTCTTTGATCTCTTCCAAGGTATAGGTTCCGATATATCCCTTATAGTATACTTACTATACTGTCTCCAACATAATTCCAATATAATAATCAATTATGCTATAATTATATTATTGAGATTTGTTTTACCTCTAAAATTAATTTATACAGGATTATTATTGTTTTATATCTGAAACCCTATATATAGTCAAGTAGCACTGAAAATATATCTTGAATCATGTATGAAAAGAAAGCTGTTTTTAAAACAAGAAGCTATTCCAATTTATCAATAGGAGACAGTATCAGAGTGCTTTTCTCAAATCTCGACAATACGACCGGACAGCCAACAACTGTTTTAGCTGTATATTCGCTTAGCGAAATAAATAGTAACTAGTTTTCAGGCATTATATATTACTTAGGCTAAAATCGGTCTAATATGGCATAATAGTTTATCTTCGTGGAAATTCAGGCGAATCATCGACAGAAATAAATATAGCTGAGAGCCTTATATATTTAGCTCTCAGACACCTATTACACCCCCGTAGACGGGCTGATTTTTACCCGCGATAAAAATCTGTTATGATGAAAATTGTTTTAGCATTGAAGGGGTTATGTCCGTAGCTTTTAAATTATTCTTTTTGATAAAAGCTGCATATCCTCGGAAATCAAACTTTGGAATTTTAATGGGAGTATATATATCATTTTTTTCAAGATAATTATCTACGACTTTCTGTGTATTATCAAAGTTCTTCGTTGCTCCACTCATAATTATATACCTCTCTTAGTTTGGAAGTTACCTCATCACTTAACATGAACCTGAATGGATTATTGTTGATCGAAGGAAGCGGATAGGCCCCAAAATGCTCTAAATAGTAATGATATAAAGCTTCATCTATAGCTTCGCCATAAACAAAACCATCATAGCCTTTTTGAACTGATAATTCAGAAGCTATCGCAAACAAATGTCCTCCAACTCCGGAAAACTTTTGCTTCTTATACTTCCATACATTGTTCTGTGGCGCTGTGCATGCCCATACTATATTGACAGCTTTGTTTTCATCATCGAAGCGTATTGCTATCAATCCTTGAATATCTACCGTCCCTTTGAGAACAAGAGCATATATTTCTGTAGTGTCATCAAATTTTCCCCAGTTAATATACCAACCTGTGCGTTTATTGAATTTTGAAAGGAAACTCTTACGTCTTAAAAAGCTATTTCAACAGGTTGATCTCATCCTGCAGATTTTTCAGAAATGCACCTGCATGGGCTCCGTCCATCTGGGTATGATGGAACTGGAATGAAAGCGGCAGGTAATAGCTGAACCACCTCTTTCTATATCTTCCCCATATGATAAACGGATTATTGAAAATGCCGCTGTTCATACCGACAGCTCCATCAATGTCCGTATCTATGATGGCAGAAGTACCGATGACCATACTGTTTTCGGATAGATCCCTATCCTGACAGGTTTTGGCGACCTGAGCAGTATATTTCAGATACTCCTCATTGAATCGAGCTAACTCGGCACTATAGGAAAGGTCGCAGGAACTCACTTCACCATCCTTGTTTTTAACAATAGTATTGACCGCTATAGCATCATACTGTATGAGCTTATCTCCGACCGGAAGGATATAGAATTCCTTTACCTTTACAGCAGCTCTGCCTATGCAATAATCCATCAGCATGTTGAATTTAAGATGCCTTTTCCTGCTGACCTTTATCAGATTCGTAACATCAAAGGTCTTGAAGAAAGTCACCATGGGGTTTGGTGCTTTCATCCAAAGCTCATATGCTGCAGCCCTTGATGTGTCCTTAGGTTCAACTTCCCTTGACATAGTATTCTCCCTGTTTTAAAAACTTAATATATACTTTCCGCTATCTGGTCCAAGCAGCTAAAATCTACAAAATCTACCTTTGAATTAAAGGTCTCTATCATCGCTTTGACCTCAGCTGTCTTCTTTTCTTCTGGAATGTTTTTTGCCTTGTTATATAATAAGGTCATCATCAAACTGTGCTTAAGGTTCAGCTTCTGATAATCTATCCCTCCTCTTAAATGAAAGATAGATACATTTTTCAGTAAATACTCAGGTACCTGCTTCCTTATGGAGCTTCTTATATTGCTTATGTTTTCCTCATCACATACATCTGCCAATCCGACTGTCACAATGACCAGCTTAGTATTTGGAGACAATTTCTTAATTGTATTCTTCAGGCCCTTTACACCGCCTGCATATAAAGCGCCAAAATAAACTACTCGCTCATATTTCTCTAAGTTTTCTATATCCTCAAAGCTTATGATCGGCAAGTCAGTCATTTCCGCAAATTTCTCAGCATATCGTTTTGTTGTCCCATACTGACTGCCATATATGATCAAAGTATTCATACATTATTCTCTCCATAATTTGATCTTCGGGGAATTTTGACGAAATACCGTCAGAGATATAAAAATAGCTGAGAGCCTTATATGCTTAGCTCTCAGCTATCTATGACGCCAACGGGAATCGAAGCTTTTATGAGCTCTGAAACCCGCGTAAAATAAGGCTCTCAGAAGCGCATATCTCAATAATATGCAAATAATATGCAGAAAGGAGAGCACAGCCGTTTCTAAATCTCTGAAACCTTACAACGGGCTGATTTTACCCGTGATAAAATCAGTCAGATTGAAACCGATTTGGTTCTGATGCAGTTATCAGCTTTGACAGATCCTCTTCAGTATAAGTAAATTCTCGGACCAAGTAATCCTTTTTATTTTTTTCATAATCAATAGCCTCATTTAATCCCGTTACAAGGTCATCAAACAGTCTGCCCATATGATCCATCCCTCTTACTCTGCAGCGAGTTCTGCAAGTCTTGAAAACGCCACTACAAACCACTCATAATCATCTTCATCCATTGGAGCCATATTCCAGTGGTTGAAGTAACGCCACTGGCTGTATATGGCGTTTCCCAAGGTCTGTATATCTATTTGATCCAGTATCTTTTTTAATGAAGCGGTGTTCTTTAACGCTCCCGAAGATGGAAATGCTTCATCAAGCGACCTGCCGCAATCCATCTTAAAACCAAGGTTTTTTAATCCGTCACCGACAAATTCAATGTTTTCAAAATAAGCCTCAGGGACTGTCTTATGGTGCTTATACATCTCTGCCCAGACAAGAGCGAAGACACGGATCTTTTGATTTTCTGCAAGCGGAAGCTTTTCCATAAAGATAAACCTCTTAAAGTTTTGAAACTATGTCTTGATAGCGTTTCATCAGAAACGCTACACAGGCGGCTTCATTATTATATTCAGGGTCTCCATTTTTTATGCCGTATGCTGCCATGACAGCGGCATCATTTTTCTGGTGAGCTGTCTTAAGTTCGGGAGGCATCACAAGCGGATCATAAAGATCGGCAAGGCTACTATCAGGGTAAAGTTTCCTTGCGTCAAGGATCGCTTTTGCTGTTTGTTCTATCTTTTTCCTTTGTGTATCTGTAGGATCAGGCCAAGGAAAATTATTATAGACAATGGTATTAGAATAACTATAATCACTCTTTAACCTTCCGCAAACTGTCCTCATCCAAGCCATATGGATATTAGACATCAGTACTCCGAAATGATAGAAAGAAGCATTTTGGAGCATAAAAAGTTTATCTCCAGGTATTATTTCTGGCTTTAGATAATCCATTGGTATATATCTTCTGTTTTCTGAAGATACTTTAGGAATAGCAATATAATCTGTTTTACATTCTCTCACCTCATCAAATAACATCGGAGTGTCGGCTTTTTTTCTTGTAGCAGCCTTTGTACTTGATAATCTATATTCTTTTACTTTTTGAATGCGCTCTTTAACCTTTGGGTTTTTGTTAATTACATTGGGTTCAGCTCCTACCAGCCATAAACAATACCTTGGCTTTCGATCAATAAAATCCTTGCCCATCATATATGGACGAATAAACTTAGCCATACTTGGATCATCTTTGATTAAATCTTTCATTTCTTGAATATCAAGAATTAAATGGCCACCTTCTGTTGGCTTGCCGCCATTTTGCATTATCGGAACATTACACAAAGGTTTTGTAACTGGTTCAATAAAAATATTTGCAGCATCAATTAAGTAAGCATTGATATTTTCTACTATTTGAAATCTATTTAACGAATATAGAACTTTCTTTTTAGTATTCAACGCTATACTAATTCCCACAATTACACAGTGTACATGGGCCTTTATACTTGCTTCACTATCCCATCTAAATGTCTTATATGCAAAGTCAATATGGATGCCGAATCTATCATACAAAGGCTTCCATACTCCTGCGACCTGCTCACCTTGAGTAATGGAGTTGGTTGAAACAAAAGCTGTTCTTATATTTGTGCCTTGCATCAGTTCTGAAGCTTTCCAGTACCAACCTGACACATAATCTATCTTACCTGCAGTTTTATAAGGCTTTCCATTTTCATCTACATATATGGAAAGTATATCTGCTTTTTGCTCTTTGCTTTGCAATGAGTAGCCCACAAACGGCGGATTACCCATGATATAGTTAAGCTTATCCTTAGGGACTACCTGTTCCCAGTCAAGGCGCAAAGCATTTCCCTCAATGATATTGGCATTGGTTTTAAGCGGCAGGAAATCAAGGCTTTCGTGTATGATATTCTCCGTTTCCTGCATCATCTGACTTTCTGCAATCCAGAGAGCAGTCTTTGCAACGGTCACGGCAAAGTCATTGATCTCGATCCCGTAAAACTGGCTGATGGATACTTTTATAGGCTCAAAACCTCCGCCAAGGCCTCCGAAGGTCATCTGCCCCTCGGTCTGCCCTTTTTCGGCATTTATAAGCTCCTGAATGACCTTATTTTCAAGTCTGCGGAGAGATAAATAAGTTTCAGTAAGAAAGTTTCCGCTGCCGCAGGCGGGATCTAAAAATGTAAGCGACGCAAGCTTTTCCTGAAAAGCTTTGAGCTTCTGCGTTTTGGTTCGGATGACCTTTGTGGCTCGGATCTCATCAAATTCTTCATTCAGATCATCAAGAAACAAAGGATCTATGACTTTATGGATATTTTCGATGGAGGTATAGTGCATACCTCCTGAGCGCCGTGTCTCGGGGTTCAGAGTGCTTTCAAATACAGCGCCAAAGATCGTGGGGCTGATCTCGCTCCAGTTAAAGCCCGCACTGGCCTTTGAAAGTATCAGATCGACTATCGTTTCATTGAAGCGAGGGATTTCAATATTTTCATCGGCAAACAGGCCGCCATTGACATAAGGAAAGGCCGCAAGGTCATCATCCATGTATGGATCCCTGTCCTCTTCTTTTGTGTCAAGGACTTTAAACAGCTCGATCAGAGCAGGCCTTACGCCATTGATATCCTTATCTGCTATACTTTTTATATATTTATGGAAGTAGCCGTAAGAACCGAATATGCCTGCATCCTCAGCATAAAGGCAGAATACGATACGGACACAGAGCTTGTTGAGGCTCTTAAGACTTTCAGGATCATCAGGATTTTTGTACTGCTTAAGGAGCTCATCATAAAGCTCGCCTACAAGCTCGCCCGCAGTCAGAGAGACCTCCATTTCCCGCTTCAGGTTATCATTTTCCTTATTTACAAGAAAATCAAGCAGGTAACAGTCCTGCTCCAGATCTTTAAGCTCTACGATCTCGGGAGTGCTACCTGTTTTTTCCATATCGTAAATGTGGAACGTGGCAAAATTGCAGACTACCACCCAGCGCGGACGCTTTGAGTAAGGCAATACGGCAGAATAACGCTGCGCCTGTTCAAAGGGTGTCAGTTTGGAACCGTCAGACTGCTTTATGGGCTTCATCAAGTCCTTTCCCAGACCCTTTTGCTCGATAAGCACATGCGTATTCTCAATATATCCGTCTATGAAGCTTGTATGGTCAAGTGCTACCTGATCCTCGAAGCTGATATACTTTTCGGGTTCTTCGACGCCGTAAACCTTTTGCAAAAGGGTAAGCCAGAATGCCTGACTCTCGCCCTTCTCATAGCCTCTGCCTTTCCATTCCTCGGCAAACTTTTTTGCAGCCGCTTTTTGATCTTTTACACTTATCATTTTCCTGTTTCCTTTGAAAGCTTTAATAAAAATATTCTACCATTTTTACTATGACGATACAATTCAAATAGGGGAATATCACCAACTTGTTTGTGGATCAAGCTTCTATAGCCTTTGCCAGCTTATAAAATGTTCCCTTCTTTAAGCCGCTTTCTCTCATCGCCTGTACTGCTGTTATTTCACCAGACTGCCATCTGCAATATATGTCATTCCAATTTTCAGGCTTCTTTATCTTTGGACGCCCAAATTTAGTTCCCTTCTTTTTAGCTGTTTCAATTCCCTGCTTTTGTCGTTCTTTGATGTTCAATCTTTCACGCTCTGAGACATATGACAAGATCTGTAGTACCAGATCACTGATAAACTGTCTATCTAAATTTCCCTGATCACTTGTGTTGAGCAAAGGCATGTCAAGCACCTCTATATCCGCACCAATATCTTTCGTTATATGCTCCCACTGCTGTTTGATTGCCTGATAGTTCCTACCAAGCCTATCAAGGGATAAAACTACAAGAGTATCTCCATACCTTAATACTGGGGCTGTATATTCCGTGCCGACAAGGGTATTATAAGCTTTCCTGTCAAAATCCTTGCCTGAGGCTTTATCAAGGTATATATACCTTTCATCGATCCCAGCTGCCTTAAGCTGTTCTATTTGTCTGTCTAAGTTCTGATCATTAGAACTGACCCGTGCGTAGCCATATTTCATAATCATGAGCCTCCATAAATGTATAAATGATTTTTGGACATCCTAAAAGTGCCTATATCCACTTTTTCAGTCACATATATTATGGCTGGGGATAATGGACAATAACGTACACTTTTTTAGACTTTTACATTTTGAATTTATAGCTATGTACCCCCATGCATAATTTAAAGCGAATACATAAGAAAGGAGGACACCGCTATGTGTAAGAATAACTATTTTATCGGCATTGCGGATACGGCTGCAGCAGGATGCAACAACAAATCTGATGGCAAGCATAAGCTTTTATATCTCCTTATGATTCCTGCAGGTGATCAGGTTATCAATCATGATGATCCGCTGAGTTATCATTTGTACGGATGCCTTACTGCTCTCGCTAACATCACTGGCCATCAGGACTATGCGGATGTACAGACTTATCGCGATATAGCAATATTGGTGCTGCGCGACTGGGATGTAGTGGGCAGCAGTACCTATACCTACCGCTTGGCGGCCGATGTCTATCGCATGGCAGAGTTTTGCGGGCTTTAACGCCCGCCCTTTGCCGCCCCCTGTAAATTGTGTCAAAAAATAAGTGAAGTCATGCGGGGCGGCTGGGGGAGTCCAGAGGGGAACCCCTCGGCAAGGTAAGCCTGAGCGTAGAGGTCAGGCGGTGGCAGATCATTTTTGATCTGCCATACCTTGTATATGGCAATTCAAAATAATCGAAAAAGGAGATTGTTTATGGCAAGCGTACAGAAATTTGCAGACTATGAAGTAGCGGCTCAGCTTAATCATAATAATCGAGCTATAGCTATTCCTTCCAATAAAGATATCGACCACGACCGCACAGGTGAAAACTACAGCCTTGCTCCTGAAAGAGGAACAAGCTGTTATGATTATTATAAAGATCGGAAAGCTCAGCTTTATTGTTACAATCGCAAAGATGTTAAATCAATGGCTGGCTGGATAATAACAGCACCAAAAGACCTACCGCTGTATGATTATAGGAATTTCTTTGCGGCGTGCTATCAATTCCTTTCTCAGAAATATGGTGAGGAGAATATCATACAGGCTGTAGTCCATAACGACGAGGAAGGACAACCGCACCTGCACTGCTGTTTCATCCCAGTAGTGCCTGACAGGAAGCATGGCGGGGAAAAGATATGTGCCAATGATGTATTGACCAGAAAGGAACTGAGAAACTTCCATCCTGAATTACAAAAATACTTAAAAGATAATGGCATAGATGCGAACATCAACTCAGGTATCACAAGGCAGCAAGGTGGCAGTAGGACAGTAAAAGCGCTCAAAAAAGAGCGTACAAGGGATTGGTCTGTAGATATCTGCAATGATGATAAAACTGTCGGGAGGTGGAACTAATGATAAATTGGTTTATTCAAACACTTGATTTCTGCAATAATGTGTGGATCGATCTTGCTCCTACTGATAAGGCATTGATTTTGATCGCTATCGCTGTTATCCTGTCTTTCACCATTACAGATATCATAACCCATTTATTAAAGCAAAAAGAAAAGCAGGATATAGGCTCACTTAGGAAAGCCACATCTAAAAACGCAAGAGGCATACGGTTTGGTAAGCTTGGACGTAAGGTGATCTACAGCCCGACCGAAGCAGAAGGACATGTAGCTGTCGTGGGCGGTTCAGGTACAGGTAAGTCCTCAGCATTGCTCATACCTTCCTTGCTGTCATGGACAGGACACTTTTTCTGTATTGATATTTCAGGGGATCTCTGTAAAAATGTTCCTTCTCATGACAAACTTATATACTCTCCTGCTAATCCTGATACGGTTCCCTATAACATCTTTGGAATGATAGATGCTTTAAGAACCGAAGCGGGAAAAAATGAAGCTTTGGCTCAACTTGCGTTCCTGCTTATGCCGCCGTCAGTATCTACAGATGATGCTTCATCATATTTTTCATCTGAAGGGCGTAAGATACTGATTGCGGCTCTGACGGCATTTTATAATCAAGGTATGGACTTCATACCTATATGCAAAAAGATTGTATCATCCTCATGGCAGGATTTGTTCACGCAAATAGACGAAACCCATTATCAGCCTGCAATAATGTACATTAACGGCTTTGCGGGATCCAATGAGAAGAACATAGCAGGCTGTAAGCAAGCGTGTGATGCAGCTGTCACGCTTTTTGCAACCAATGAGACTGTCGGGCAATCAATACGACGACCAAAAGGGAAAGAATTCTCCATAACACCTGCATCACTTGAAAGTAATAATGTATTCATCGTAGTAGAAGACGCAAAGCTTAGGCTGTACGCCCCGCTAATGCACATCATTACTGCACAGATGCTCGAATACCTGTCTTCCCGCACCGTCACAAATGACAGCATGACAATTCTGCTCGCCCTGGACGAATTTGTATCACTGGGACACTTAGAGATAACCGAGGCTTTAAGGAAGCTGCGAAAGCGTAAGGTACGCATCATGGTACTCACGCAGAGCATTGCCGACCTTGACATGATGTATGGACGGCTGGAGCGTATGTCTATGATGGCGAATTTCAAGTATGTAGCTGTCCTCTCGGCGAATGACAGCGACACGCAGGAATACCTTGCACGGTTGGCTGGCAGACACGAGGTTCAGTCCACGAGTGTATCCATCAGTGCCAGATCAACCACCCGCACACATAGCAAGTCCAAGGACTACATTATAGACCCACACGAGTTCTCCCATCTCGGCAACCATATCATTCTGATACATGACAGGGGCGTGCTTCGGCTTAAAAAGGATTTCTATTACAAGCACTAATCGCATCAACTGCTCGGCTGTGGCTGATCAGTTTTAGTTTATAAAGATTTAATAATTCGTAAAATATTTTCACGGATAACGATTTTCCTTGAATTTGATAATTCTGATACACTTATTCAATGAATTTTATCCATACAATCCTTTTGTTTTTATGCAACATAACTAAACTTTGTTAAAAATTTCAAAAAACTGCCCTATAAGCCAAAACCAATAATTGCCCCAAGATTTTCATATTTACGGCATCAAATGAAAAGGAGATGCTGTAAATGTTAAAACTACCCTCTACAAAAACTGATACCGTTCCTAAGTCGTCCCCATTAGGTCAAGATAAAAAGGAAGTCTATTTTACAAACTACGGTGACAATATGACAGGTATAACTGTTACCTCTCATCTTTTTTATGAAAAGGTAGCATCTATGCCCTCCGTTGCTCCAAAAGCCGCAGCACCCATGAGTCTGGAGCAGCGAGAACACGAACGTATTAAAAAAGCTCGCCGCAGGATAAAAGATATAATACTTGCCAATAACTTTGATGTGATGGCAATTATTACATGGCGTGCAAAGTACAAGCGTTGTAATCCAGACATACAAAATGAAGAGTTACGAGAATTTTTCGACAAATTACGTAAAAAATATCCTGGCATTAAAATATTTGCTGTTCGTCACAAAAATCCAGATAGCGAAGGATATCATGTTCATGTGCTATTCGAAAATCTCCCGCGCAGAGCTTTACGTATCAAAAAAGACAAGTTAGACGATTGCGGCAGGCAGACCTATTGTTTATTGGGGTGGAGCCGCAAAGGCTGGGCGTCAGCAGAGTATATAGAAAAACTCAAGGGTGTAGCCCGCTACCTTTCAGGGCGAAAAAAGGTGGCTTCATTGCCTAAAGGTGTACATAGTATCGTTTTTCGTGGGCGTAACCTTATAAGCGCAGATAGAGAAAGCTGGGGAATGACAGATGAAGAAATTGCTGATTTTCTGTTCAAAAACAAAAGTAGTATAGAGGATAATAGTTATTTCTCAATAGACAAAGGAAATGGATATAAAGAGCATATACGTTATGTAATAGCTAATGGTCGCATCTCATCGCCCGAAATGATGAGAGGAGGTGCAGCATGAGTAAAGGCATTGACTGCAATCTCCTCGAAAAAATTAAAGAAGAAAATCCTGTATTGGCAGAGATGATGGATAATGGTATCATAGACGCAGAAACGGCTGTGCAGCAGTACTATATGGCTAAATTCGATGCTTTAAAAGCTGTACACCATAATAAGATTTCAGAAATTGTAATATCCAAGACAGGACAGCACCAGTGGCGTACCTATGTAGGCACAGGAAAAACAAGAAAACTTATGACTGCCAGCACCCAGTATGAGCTGAAGAAAAAATTGCTTGGATTTTACGGTTTGTCCCTTGAAAACTCAATAACGATGGAAGAATGTTGGGAAACCTATATAGCTAATCATCCCTCGGTAGTCAATTCTCCAAATTCTACATTAAGAGCAAAACAGTTGTACGAGCAGCACTTGAAAGGTGAAGCAATACTTAAAAAGCCTATTGATAGGATAAAAAAACCTGAATTAGAGCTGTTTTGCAACGATTTGATTAAAAAGAAGAATTTGACCCGCAGCGCATGGGGAAATGTTAAGGCTATTATCAATGGTATCTTTGAGGCTGCAGTAGATAAGGAGATTATAACAACCAATACCTTTAAGCGCGTATCCATAAAAGTAAAATTTGCTCAGCAGAATAAAAAATCTGATGATGATAGATACTTTAATGATGAAGAACTGGAGGACCTTAGAAAATGGATGATAAAAGAGTATAGGGCCACTCAGAACATCGCCTGCATAGCTATCCTCATTCAGGCTGTTACAGGCATGAGGGTTGGAGAACTTGGAGCCCTGAGCTGGAACGATATATTATCTGACAAGATACATATCCACCGTGAGCTGGTGCTTGACCAGTCGTCGCAGACCCATAAGATAGAAGAGCACACGAAAGGCTACACAAACAGGTTCATCCCTCTTCATCCCAAGGTAAAAGACTACATCAGGATGATAAAGGCCCGCCCTATCGTATGGTCTGATCTGGTGCTCCGTCAGGATGACGGCAGTTATGTTACAACATGCGACATAAACAATGTTTTAAAAAAGTATGCTATCCATACCAACCATAAGATCAAGTACAGCCATTGCCTGAGACGCACCTATGCAACGCTTCTGTATCTTGCAGGAGTTGATAAGGAAACCATACAGGAATACTTAGGACACGCTGATCTTAAGACCACAGAAGGGTACATCTGCGCAAAGCGTGACGCATCATCTTCCATCGAGATTTTATCACGGGCACTTTAATATGCAATAATATGCAGAATTGCCCCTACACTTTAGTATACGAAAAATGGCTCAGAGCCTTATATACTTAGCTCTGAGCCACTTCTCACACTATGACGCCAACGGGAATCGAACCCGTGTTACCACCGTGAAAGGGTGGATACATTGACGTTTTAAGCCCTAAATATCCTTATTTTAAGCCATTTTCCGAGACTTCACACTATATGTTGTGCTTGATTTTATGCCAAATTTGGCATAAAATTGGCATAAATAAATTATTTGTATCGGAGGCCTTATATGGAGTCAAAAATCAAACTGCCGAAAGGCTATGCCTATTATACAGATAAAGCAGGAAAAATTCATTATCAATATAGATTTATGGTTGACGGAGTTCGTAAATCTCTTTCCTGCAAATACAATCCCCTAACTGAACCTGATAAATCTTATGAGGAAGTCAGAGAATGGAAATATAGATTAGAACACCCTGACGAATTTAAGAAAACTATGAAGCTTCCTGACTTCGTCAAAAAATTCAATATTAACAGCACATTCGCTTTTGCGCTTGAGCAATATGTTATTTTTTATTGGAATATTGCAAAAAAGGGAAATAACAGAAGCGAAGTTTTAACTCGTCCATCTTCTGAAACTGTAAGGGTGGCAAAGGATAATATAAAACTAATCGAAAGATATCCGATAGGAAAGAAGAAGCTTAAAGATATTACATCTTCAGATGTTCAGGATTTTCTATTTGACCTTGCTTATAAATATACTTATACCAAAGCCAATAAAGAGTACAGATACGGAAAGAATACTTGCAATAAGGTTTATTTTTTGATAAAAGGCTTTGCTTATGAAATGGGATTAGAAAAAGATATATTTAAAGACGTTAAAAAAGTTCTTCCTGATGATGATACGGAAAGTCTACATATTAAGCCTCAAAAACCTGAAGAGACATATTTTGGCGAATTTGAAATAGAACGTTTAAAGGCTGCTCTTTTTGAGACATACAAAAACGGAAAGCGTATACTTGGAGAGGAAACCTCTGACGCTTTCTTCATAATGCTCGATTGTGGCTTGCGTCCTGAAGAAGTTAGAGGCCTAAAGAAAAAAGATGCTGATTTTAATGAAAAATCATTATTTATCGAACGTGCAATACCAAGAGGCCAAAAAAGCAATCTCAAAATAACAAAGAATAAATACAGAGATAAAGTCTTCTTGTCAGATGAAGCAATGGAGATTATCAGAAAGCATTATATAAAAACGATAAATCCAGAAGACTTTTTATTTAAAACAACAACGAGAAATCATAAGGATTATAAGCGCAATCCAACAAACCCCAATTTACACATGCCTATGTCTTATCGTTCTCTTTATCAAACTGTAAAGAGAGCAGCTGAAAGAGCTGAAATAACAGGCAAGAGGTCAATATATCCTTATATGGCAAGACATACAGTTGTAAATGAAGCTTACGAGACAACAAAGGATATTTTCACTGCTCAGCAAGTGGCAAGGCACCGCTCTCCCAAAACTACGGAAGAAGCATATATACACCCTAAGAGCAATCTTGCTGAACAATATCGAAACCAAAGAACACAGCAAAATTAAATCAATCATTATGGCGGAGCTTCGGCTCCGCATTTTTTAGCCCTCGGCGTATGAGAGCCAGTTCCAAAATGGGACATTTTGGTATAACTGGCTACACCAAAATCACATAATAATTTTAGAGGTACTTAAACGCCTTTATAACGCTTTAGGAGGACTTTTATAATGAACATACAGAAATATACTAAAGAGGCTTGCGGACACCTCTTTAAGCATTTTGAGAGGGCTAAAGGTAAAGACGGAAATTATATAAAGTTCGGCAACAGAGATATTGATTTATCAATGACTTGTCTAAATTATAATTTGGCCCCAAACCGAGGAATGACACAATCGGAATATCTCGATAAGAGGCTCTCGGAAGTTTACCACATAAAAAAGAAAGACTTGAATGTTTTGTGTTCATGGGTCATAACAGCACCCGACGACCTGCCGCCCGAAACGCTTCATCAGTTCTTTCATGCAGCATATCACTTTATGGCTCATAGGTATGGAGAGGAAAATGTCATATCGGCTTATGTCCACTTGGACGAGAACAGGGAAAAAGGCCACGCACATATGCACTTTGCATTTATACCTGTGATATATGACAAAAAGAAAGAGAGATACAAGGTGTCGGCTAAGGATGTGATAAACAAAAAAGAGCTGCAAGTCATACATAAAGAGGCAGAAGTCTATATCTCAAAATCCCTTAAATGTCCTATCCATCTTCTTAACGGAAGCACGAAGCAGGGAAACAAGACCATTGAAGAGTTAAAGATGTTCAATGACAGGATAGAAAAAGAAAGAACAGAATTTAAGGAGCTCTCACGGATAAATCGGGAGATGTCTAACGATATATTCAAGAAAGAGGAAAAGATAATGGAACTCAAAAAGGAACAACAGAGGCTAAAGGAGATATGCAGGAAAATGAGGGAACTTATAAAATCCCTGTTCCCTGACCTTATGAGACTCATTGACAAGGAACGCCAAAGACAGAGAGAACGCCAACAGGAAAAAGATTTATCCCTTTCAAGGTAAAATCAGCCGTTTTTCCATAATGCTTCTGTAATAATACTTATGTAAGACTTTAAAGGAGGTACGTGCCTATGGGAAAATCTCTTGACGATATGATATCAGAGGCCCGCAAGGAGTGTGAGGCTGAGAAGCTTAAAAAGAAATCAAAGAGATACAGCGACGATGAGGCCGAGGAACTTATGAGGCTTATAAGAGAACTCAACAGCATAGAAGAAAGATAAATCTTATATTCATATTAAATCCTTTTATTGTTCACATTCTGTAGAAAATGCACAAGTTCTATTTTAAAACTTGTGCATTTTGCCGATTTTAAAAATAATTTTAAATGTTTTTAACATTTCTATGCATATTACTGTTGTCCAAAAGATTTGACGGACACGGTGAGCGCCACCAAATGACCACTGAATAAATTTTTATGATTTAAAAGGAGAAAACTATGAAAACTATGAATACATTAACATCACTTGAATATGCAGGAATTGAAAGCCTTATGGAACGTATCGTATCAACATACGAGGATAGCCTCGGTGTCCCTTACGAAGAACAAACACCAGTATCGGAGATAATGAGAAGAACTGCTGACGGAATAGAAATATTTGACGGAGCCTATGACGCATATGTCCTTGATGATTTCGTTATTAAGGAATTGATCTATCAAGACGGGCTTTGTGAACTAAAGGGCTTTTTCTTAAATGGCAGAGATATTGAAGATTGCGAAGATGAGGATTACATAACAATCGATATATCTATCCTGCTTGATGGAACCTATATCGACCTTGATTGGCTTATGGAGCAGATAAATCAGGCGATTGAAAAAGAGAGAGACTAAACAATAAATAAGGGCGGATACGCTCCGCCCCAAGGTATGCAAATGGGACAGTTTCGGCTGTCCCGTTCTTTGTTTTAGTATCCGCAATATATGTTGCTATATGGAGTATTAAGGTCTATTCCATTATTTGACCCTAAATATTGTAATCCATCGACTTGAATATAAAAGGTTGCATGGTCTCCAAAACCAGAAGTTGTTGATTTAAGCCCAAGGGCTTTTGCTAATGTACAAGCCGTAATTGCAAATTCTCCACAAATTCCCTTTTTCTCAACTAAAACACGATAAATAGGGTCTCCGCCTGATTGATAATTATAATCGTATTCTGCTGACCACAACAATTTCTGAATTTCCTTTGCCCTTTCCATCTCGGACATATTTTCAAAATCAAAACTGTTTAGCCAATTGCAAAACCAGTCATACATAAACTGCTCGCTTGCTTTTGCTCTGTCATAGTCTTCCTGTCTTGTGTGTATGGTATTCCCCCATTTATCAGTTGAATATCCAACTGGAGCCATATAGTATTGGTCCATCTGTCCAGTTAGCATTGCTTGCACATTACTACTATAAACATAACCAGGCCCTATTAAATTATAAGGCAATCTTAAATTCCATTCATCTATCTTCCCTGCTAAAGGATGTGCAGGATCATATCCCTCACTATGGTTTGCACCTGCTGGCGTTGTTCCTACAGACTGCCAAGACATTTGCGACTGCATATATTGTTCAATGGTCATATTTGAAGGCAGAACATTACAGTCATAGACATATCCATTCTCATCAAAATAATAGCCCTCTGCTGATTTATCTCCGTTTGCGTCAATCCATTTAAAAGTATTGACAGGATAACTTCCATCGTCTTCCTGCCACCAATAACCGACATCATCTTTCATCCACTGTCCCGCGAAAGCAGTAAGTGAAAGAGAGAATGTTAATGTACTTGCAAGCAGTATTGTAATAAGTCTTCTGTTTATCATAACTATATATACCCCCTATAATTTATTGTTTATAGTCAAAAGTCAATTAAATGATATTTTAACACCGCTTACTGGAGGTTTTGACCAACCATCAATAAGACTTCTTTCTTCTTCCTCTACGCAATTCCCAAATCCCTCTTTGTATTCATACATATAATGGCCAGAATCGGAAATCCCGACAAAGTCAGGATGCCTATAAACAGCGTCTCCAAACGGAACATTACTGCTCGTATAAAGAGACATAGAGACTAATTGATAATATAAATCATCTCCCATGCGGCTAAGGTCTACATTATTTTTATCCGTTACAGCAGTACCGTCTGCATACGTAAGCGGAGTCGTTGAACGAGATGAAGGCGGGAAAATTCTGCATTCCGTTGTATGTATTACAGGTCTGCCGTCAACCTCAAGCATTCCGTATTCATTTACATATAAGCCGTCAGGAGTAGTGGAATTAACATAAAGATATCCGCCCTCATCAAATGCTACCAAGCAAACACCAGTTACAAATGAGTCCGAATAAAAAGGAAGGTAATACCAACCCGATGTACTGATATAATCATTAACTCTTTTTATTTTTACATTGGTAACACCGCTTGTCGAAGGCTCTTTACTGTAATCCACTTCCAGCTGTTTATAAAGGTCTTTTGTATAATTATATCCATTTCTTCTATTTGAGGTTATTACATTATCCGTTACTACACTCAGATACTTAACAATATCCTCTGATGTTGGATTGGGATTTTCCGCCATCTCCTCCAAAACAGAAGACTTAGTATATACGTAATAGTCATTATGCCACTGACCATCAGAATTAACTTTATATCCATCTGGTGTTGTAGTACTGCGAAGCATATTACCACTGTCATCGAAATAATAACATTCTGCTATTCCGTCAAGATTATCATCTATCCATTGCCACTGGCCCGCAAAAGCACTCAGAGAAAAAAGTATTGTTAATGAACTCGCGACCATTGCCGCTATAAGTTTTTTGCTCCTCATAGTTAATAACCCCCTTCAGTATTCTCTAATCCCATTCTACGCTTGCTTTTTCCGTCTTTCAATATACTTCATATGAATATCATAACACTTTAACACCTGTATTACAATACAGCCTGTATTTTAAGACATCTTATTTAGACCCACCTGTCTTTTTATAATCTCTATAAAAAAGCAGGTGATGAAGTGGGACATATTGAAATCAAGTTAGAAGAGTATCTAAAGGCTCACGGAGTGAGTAAGAACAAGATATGCCAAAACTGCGGACTTCAGCGGACGCAATTAAACAACTATTGTAAAAACAAGGTAAGCCGAGTAGACTTGACAATCCTTTCAAAACTCTGTGATTATCTTGACTGCTCCGTTTCTGACCTTATAGAATATAAGAAAGGTTGAACCCCATTCATTGCCAATCCATCAAAGCCCTTGAAATCAGAGAGCATATTGTTTATAATATAGATACAAAGAAAGCACCCACTCCAAAAGTGGATGCCTCAAGAGTAATTGGGATGTCCTTATGGACGCTTCCCACCCTGTGAGCCAGACAGGGTGGGATTATTTTTTATCTTTCTTATCGAGAAAGGTAAAAAGTGCGACGAGCAGGACACCGAAAGATATGAGCAGTCCTATTATGGCAAGGACTAAGCTTATTATTTCATAATCCGTCATCTGCACCACCTCCTAATCAGTCTCGCAAGGCTTATGCTTACGGAGTTTAGGAGGCATCCACTCTGTCATAGGTGCTTTCTGACTGATATATTAACATAGAGGCCTTTGTCTATCAACTGAAAAGAGAGGCTCAAGCCTCTCTGTCTGATTTCCGCATA
Source organism: uncultured Lachnospiraceae bacterium (assembly GCA_944380315.1). Classification (GTDB taxonomy): domain Bacteria; phylum Bacillota; class Clostridia; order Lachnospirales; family Lachnospiraceae; genus Avilachnospira. Next base: position 20,976 of record CALWHG010000077.1, on the reverse strand, counting down.
TCCGCTCTTATGTATCTGATTGTCCGTTCTGAGCAGCCAAGAGCTTTTGCAAGCTCTTTCACTGGCATTTCCATATGCTCCTTTATAAAATCCCTGCGATGCTGTTTTAATTCTGCTTTGGACTGTCTGATTGTCTTATATCTTCTGTTGTCATATCGGCTTTGTGTCTGCTTCCGCCGTTCTTTTCTCTGCTTCTCTGTATAACAGGCGTAGGAGTTTTTAAGGTCAAAGTCTTTAAAATCAAGCAGTTCCGCTATCTTCTCATTTGTGTAGGTGTATTCAGTCTTTGACTCATAAACCGATTTTACTATGTTCAAGGCTTCACGCTCAAAATTTTCATCTATACAATCAAGTATAATTGCCTCAGCCTCTTTAATTCCGTATTTTGCCTTTTTACAATAGACAACCAATATATGACAGAAGATAGAACGATATCCCTTGGGTACTGTGTCCCTCCTTATGGCGTAATTCTGCAAATCCCTTATTATCCTTAAATATCGTGTCTTAGGAGACATCGGAGATGTTATAACTGTTTTTATATGCGTTTCGTTCTCTTTTTGAGATACCCCAACCCTACTGTTTTTGTCAGGGACACAACCTTTAGAAACCTTTTTGTTTATCGTTCCTGATGGTTGTTTTATTGTAGTTTTAAGCTCTTTGAATGCTTCTTTGGGTTTTTCTTTCCTTTCTTTCCAAGTGCCGTTTTTTATCATAGTGGCTTTCCGTTTCTCAGAGCGCCTTTTGATATTCTCTGCTGTGTAGGTCTCTATGTCCTCATCAGAGCATTTGAAAAAATCGAGCCTTTTTATATCCCTGCGCTTTGAATTGTTAAGATGAAATAACTTTGTCGTCTTAATATTGGACATATCCTTTACATTCCGACTGGTTGGAAACCTAAGTATTCGTGATTTGTTCCTACAGGCAATGTCAGCCTTAAAATAGGTTATCAGGTAATCGGTGTATCTTTTCCTTAACTCCGTGCATTCCTCGGTCTTTAAATCAATTTCCTTTACTATCCAATAAAGGTGCAGTCCGTGTCCGCTTGCCACTATCCAGTTAGGCAGTACGGCTTCATTAAGGCTGTAAGTATCAATGAGCCATTCCCTTATATCGGCTTCTCCCATATCTGAGAAGTCCATACCGTTCACATCGTCGATGTCGATATAGATAGTGTTTATCCTTGAGACATTATTATCAATGCGCCAACCTGTAAAGATGGCAGGAGAAAAGTAAAGGTTTACATCTTCATCTGATAGGATAGATAAGTCCCTTAAAGCCTGTTCTCTGTCCTTATATGAAAAGTTATAGCTTACTCCCTCAGGAGAGGAAGCCATACACCAAATGCATTCATTGTCATTCAGTGTTGGGAAGATGCCATTAAAAAATCCTTTTAAATCCCTCTTGATAGTCTTATCCTGAGCCCTCCTGCATTTATCCCACAAGTCAAATGCAAAGAAATATTTGTCGCTCCCATACTCAATGCTTTCGTGGTTCTCGTCAAATGACATAGCCAGTTCTTTGAACTTTCCCATATCATACCTCCGTAAAAAATAAAATAATCTTTACTAAAAGTATGTGGTGAAAGTTCCAAAATCTTACAGCAAAAAAAAGAAAAGAAAGTGAATAAAATATACTATACTCAGTAGGAAAATTTTGCAGTTCTTAAAGACATTTTGGCATAATTTTGGCATAATTTGGCATATCTACCGATTTTTTGAAGAAAATAATCAAGAAATTTCAAGTATAAAAAACCTCTGAAATCCTTATATACTTGGATTTCAGAGGTTTTATGACGCCAACGGGAATCGAACCCGTGTTACCACCGTGAAAGGGTGGTGTCTTGACCGCTTGACCATGGCGCCTTGACTATGACCTTTCGGTACGCCCCAACTAGGACTTGAACCTAGGACCCCCTGATTAACAGTCAGATGCTCTAACCAACTGAGCTATTGAGGCACGTGTCCATTTGGACAGCTATTACATTCTACCGAAAGAGGCCCTTTATGTCAAGTGTTTTCAGCATGCAAAAAGCCGGCCTGAGATCGACTCAGTACCGGCCTCTTCATCGTTCCGTCTGCTTATGCCTCTGCCTTATCCTCAAGTACGGATGTGCAGTGAGGGCAACGGGTAGCATCGATGGGTATCTCGGACTTGCAGTAAGGGCATACCTTGGTGGTAGGTGCCGCTGCAGCAGCCTCTTCCTCATCGGTGAGCTTCTTCTTTCCAAGCTCGATGGCAGTGTTGAATGCCTTGAGTATGCAGAAGAGCACGAATGCCATGATCAGGAAGTTGACCAGGGAGGATACCATGTTGTTGGCAAATCCTGCTATGTCCTGGAAATCATAGGTTTCAGCCCCTGTCACGAAATTGAGTATGGGGTTGATAAGGTTATCGGTAACTGCGGTCACTATGCTAGTGAACGCACCACCTATGATGACACCGACTGCCATGTCGATGACGTTGCCACGGAGGGCAAAATTCTTGAACTCCTCAATAAACTGTTTCATACTTTCATTTCACTTTCAAAATATATTTATATCAGGCCATAATGCCTCATGGCATTGGCTATGCCATCCTCCTCAAGATCCGTGGTGATGTACTCCGCATAGGGTTCCAGCTCCCTGTCATGCTTTCCCATGACTATGGCATGCTTTGCAAGCTTCAGCATGTCCAGGTCGTTGGTGCTGTCGCCGAACACATATACATCCTCCAGATCTATGTCGCAGAGCTCCATTATCTTCCTGACTGCAAAGGCCTTTCCGTGACCCAGCGGTACACACTCATAAAAGCCATGTCCCCGGTCTATGACATCAAAATGTCTCCCTGCAAAGTCCCTGAGAGCCTCGGTATCAGTCTCCTCATCGTACTGGACGCAGAACTTGTTGACCTTGTAGCCCTCATCATAGAAGTCACCCGGCCACAGAGCATCCTGGGCCTTTATAAAATCTATGACCTCCAGGGTCTCCCTGATCCTGGCCCAGGGAGCTACTGCCACTCCCTCCATGCCTTCAAGCACCAGATCTGCCTTTACCCTCCTGCATCCCTCCTCTATGCCTCTCAGCACATCAGCCGGGACTATATAGCGGTACAGGTTCTGCTCCCCAAGATAGAGGTCAGTCCCGCAGCCGCAGAGCAGTCCGTCAGTCTCTATATGTCTCTCTATGTATCTTGCCAGCTGAAAGATGCGTCCGGAATTTATAAATACCAGATCCCCCTGCTCCCTCACCTGCCTTATGGCAGCCTTGGCGCTCTCGGGGACATAGCCTCCGTAGCCCATGAGGGTCCCGTCCACATCAAAAAACAGAGCTCTTCTTTTCTTCATGACAGCGCTTGTCATCTGCAGGCTCAAAGAGCCTCTATCTCAGCGATCTCGTCGATCCTGTGCTGATGTCTTCCTCCCTGGAACTCTGCAGCCAGCCACTCATCGACTATCATCTTGGCAAGCTCAGGTCCTATGACTCTCGCTCCAAAGCAAAGGACATTTGAGTTGTTGTGCTGACGGCTCAGCTTTGCCGAGAAGGGCTCAGAGCAGCATACGGCGCGTATGCCCTTTACCTTGTTGCAGGCTATGGATATGCCCACGCCGGTACCGCATATGGCTATGCCCAGATCAGCTTCACCAGATACCACCTTGTCGCAGACCTTCTTTGCATATACGGGGTAGTCCACGCTCTCGTGACCGTCCGTACCCACGTTTACGACCTCCAGGCCCTTGTCCTTAAGATACTGCATGATCTCATTTTTCATGTCAGTAGCAGCGTGATCATTTCCTATAGCGATCTTCATCTTCCTTCCTCCTTTAATATACTTGCCCTAGCTGATCCTCAGGACTCAGCCGGTTCATAGGCCTCCGGCGTATAATGTATCACCGTACTGCCTGCATTTTCAAATTCAAACGGTATATAGAGCAGGTCCTTCATGGCCTTCATAAGCTCAGCCCTGTGCTCTCTGTCCACATAAAACAGCAGGAAGCCGCCTCCGCCTGCTCCAAGGAGTTTGCCTCCCAAAGCGCCTGCCCTGCGGGCTCTTTCATACATACCGTCTATGGTGTCGGTGCTTATCCCGTTAGATATGCCCCTCTTGAGCTTCCAGGTGTGATCAAGCATCCGTCCGAACTCATCCAGGTCCGCATGTCTGTCGGTAAGTATGGCCTCAGCCTCATCCACCAGTGACTTCATCTCCTGAAGCTCTGCCTGCTTTTGATCCATGGCCTTCACTGTATTGTTCTGAATGTCTGCGGAAAACCTTGAAAATCCGGTAAAGAACATGACCAGGTTTTCATTGAGCTCCCTCTTCCTTTCAGGGGCTATGATCACCGGCCTTACCCTGTAGCCATCCCCGTCAAAATCTATGCGATTCATGCCGCCAAAGGCTGCTGCGATCTGATCCTGTATGCCTCCTGCCTCAGCGCAGAGCTCACGCTCCAGATATATAGCCTCGTCAGCCAGCTGTCTTTTCCCTGCATAATGTCCCTTAAGGGCATGAAAGGCATTGAGCATGCCGACCGCAAATGAGCTGGAGGTCCCAAGACCTGATCTTGCAGGAAGATCTGCGTCATAGGTAAGTCTAAGCTCATGCATGTCCATCATCTGCATGGCATTCCTTATGGCTGGGTGGACTATCTCCGAGGTATGGCTGACACGCTCTGTCTTTGAATATATTAGCTCATTGCGATATTCAAAAAATCTGGGCAGATGTCTCACACTGACATAGCAGTACTTGTCAAAGGTGGTGCTCAGCACCGCTCCGCCGTAGCTTTTGAAATATTCAGGAAAATCCGTGCCTCCTCCGAAAAATGACATACGGAAGGGCGTCTGGGTTATGACCATGGCTATCCCCTTCTGCTTACTGCGCTGCCTCGCTGCTCTGAAGCTCAGCCAGCTCCTCTGCCGTCATGTAGGTCACGTCGGCATTGTCCACCACCAGCTTGGCTGCGAGCCATGCCCTGCATCTGATATTTGACTCATCCTCATCATAGGCAGCATTGACGGTCTCCATATCCACACCGTTTACCTCTGCCCACTCATTGAGCGCCTCCTCTGTGGCATCAAGTCCCTCAGCATCACATATAGCCTCGGTCACCAGGTACTGTCTGATCTGCTCGGTGCAGGTCTCCCTTATGGAATCCCTGTAGTCGTCAAGAGTATATCCGTAAATGCTTATATAATCAGCAAGGCTTATGCCATAGGCAGTGGAGAGCATGTTGTTGTCGGATACGATCATCTCATCCACACGCCAGTCTATGGCCTCCTCAGAGGGCTCCACCACGGGACAGCCTGCTATGACCTGCTGGATGGCATCGTCATAAAGCTGGAACTGAGCATTGAGGTCCTCCTGAGCCTGAAGCTCTCTCCTGGCAAACTCTATGTACTCATCCCTTGTGTCACAGTCCTCATTGAGCTCATGAGCAAGGGCATCATCCAGCACCCTTTCCTTCTGGACGCTGTTCATGGTGATGGTAAATACCGCATCCTTGCCTGCAAGCTCCTCAGTATACTCCTCGGGAAATGTGACATCTATGTCCCTGGTCTCTCCTGCGGTCATGCCTACTATGCCGGCCTCAAAGCCATCTATATATCCGCCCATGCCAAGCACAAAGGTCTGGCCCTGTGCAGTGCCTCCCTCAAAGGCCACTCCGTCTATCTTGCCCTCGAAGTCTATGTTGACAGTATAGCCCTCCTGTGCAGGCTCATCAGTCTCCTCGAGATAGTTGGGGAGCACGTTTTCCTCTATGAAAAGTAGCGCATCGTCCGCGCTGATCTCTGCAGGCGCTTCAGCATTTACCGCTATGCCCATATACTCTCCGAGCTCTACCTCTCCCAGGTCCTCGGGCTTCTGGGGTACTACTGCCTCTATCTCTGCCTTGAGCTCCTCATAGGCAGGATCTATGGTCTCAGTCTCTGCTCCCTCTGAAGCAGCCTCTGTCTGAGTCTCTGACTCCGAACCTCCGCAGCCTGCGAGCATGAGGGCTGCCGCCGCACATATGACCAGTGATATCTTCCTAAGCTTCATTACGTAAAGATCCTTTCATAACATTTATATGGTATACCCGATCCGGGTCTCAGTCATCCAGCCACTTGATGCCGGGCCAGTATCTGAAATACACCTTTGCCAGCATCCTGTCCTCAGGTATATAGGGGTCGTTCCAGTAGCGGGCATCCTCGGAGTTGTTCCTGTTGTCTCCCAGCATGAAATAGCAGCCCTCCGGTACCTCAAAGTCCTGATCTCCGGTGTAAAGCATGGGCTCCTTGACATAGGACTCATCAAGCTTTTCGCCATTGACATAGACCGCTGCCGTAACCAGCTCCGCATCCTCCGGCACTCCCGCCAGGCTTCCCGGAGGCGCCTCGGTTATCTCCGAAGCCTTTACGCTTCCCTCAGCCCTGATCTCTATCTTGTCCCCGGGCAGTCCTATGACCCTCTTTACATAATAAAGGGTGTCCGCACGGCCTATGGACTCTCCGCAGAGAGGGCAGGTCTCCGGAGCCTCTCCCTCTCCCATGGCTGTCTTGCAGTTAGGGCATATCCATCCGAAATCAAATATGGCTATGTCGCCTCTCTCCGGCTCTCCGAAGGTATAGGCAAGCCTCAGTCCCATGACCCTGTCTCCCTCCATGATGGTGTCCTTCATGGAACCGGTGGGTATGGTGGAGTTTGCTATGATAAAATTGTTCAGGAAAAATGCTATGACAAGCGCAGCGACGATGATCTGTATCCAGCTGATGATCTCAGATCTGAGGGAGGTCTTCTTTTCCTTCCCGTCCTTTTGTATATCCTGATTATTTATGTCTTCATTCCTATTCATATCTTATCCTTTTCCGAATCTTTATCATACAGTAAGGCTCATAACTTTGCAAGCCGCAAGATCTAAAACTTCTGTAAATAAAGGGCCGGAGCTATGGACATTTTCCCCAAAACATGAAAAAGCCCGCGGATCAGACCGCGGGCCATGTGTCTTTGCTGCCTTATCAATAGTTTTCGCAGAGCCTCTCAAAGTAAGCCTTGGGATGTGCACAGCAGGGGCAGAGCTCGGGAGCCTCTGTGCCCTCGTATACGTATCCGCAGTTGCGGCACTTCCAGAGTATGGGCACCTCAGACTTGAAGGTAGTACCCTCTGTATACTTCTTGAGGAGCTCCAGATACCTCTTTTCATGGTGAGCCTCTACCTCAGCCACCATCCTGAATTTGGCTGCCAGCTCGGTAAAGCCCTCTTCCTCAGCCTCTCTGGCCATGCGGGCATACATGTCGGTCCACTCATAGTTCTCGCCTGATGCTGCATCCTTGAGGTTCTCAGCAGTGTCAGAAAGATCGTGAAGCTCCTTGTACCAGAGCTCTGCATGCTCCTTCTCGTTTGCTGCGGTCTCAAGATACAGAGCTGCCATCTGCTCAAATCCTGCCTTCTTGGCCTTTGAAGCGTAGAAGGTATATTTGTTGCGTGCCATGGATTCGCCTGCAAATGCATCCATCAGGTTCTTCTCTGTCTTTGTTCCAGCGTACTTGTTAGCCATCGTAACCCTCCTTGTTATTCAATAAAATACCTGTGTTGATTATAGCATAGGGCAGTGGATAAATCCACCGGTCCCTGAAGCATCATGTGTTGTTTAAACTTAACATCTGTTATGGATGTAAATGCTGCTGAAAGCTATATAATAGCTGTATAATAAATGCATCGATGCATATGATCGAAACGGTTCCAAAGGAGAAGGCAGCTCATGAGACCTCTTATATATCTGCAGAGTCGCAGGACTCAGCTCAAACGTGTCATAGCCCTGAGCATACCCGCCATACTGGCGGAGATAAGCTCCATGGTCATGCAATACATAGATGCAGCCATGGTAGGCAGTCTCGGTGCAAATGCCTCTGCATCCATAGGTCTCGTGTCCACCTCCACCTGGCTCATGGGCGGTCTCTGCATATCCACTGCCACGGGCTACTCAGTCCAGGCAGCCCATCTGATAGGAGCCAGCAGGGAATCAGATGCCAGGAACGTGTTCCGTCAGGGTATCATAACTGCCCTATGCATAGGTATACTTCTCTGCCTTTTCGGCACCTCCATAAGTCACGGACTTCCCCGCTGGCTCGGAGGCGATCCTCTCATCATAGCTGATGCAGAGAGCTACTTTTTCATATATGCCTGTGCCCTGCCCGCTGTTCAGATGCGTCAGCTTGCGGGAAGCATGCTCCAGTGCAGCGGCAACATGCGGACACCCAGTATGCTCAACGCCATGATGTGCGGCTTTGACGTCATATTCAACTGGCTGTTCATCTTCCCGGATCATCATCTGCCCTTCGGGCTCACCATACCCGGTGCCAACATGGGAGTGGCCGGTGCTGCACTGGGCACCACTCTGGCAGAGTGGGTCACCGCCTTCCTTATGATGTATGCTGCAGCCATCCGCTCAGATAAACTTCGCCTCACAAGCAAGGGCCAGTGGAGGCCTACCAGGGAGTGCTCCTCCAGGGCAGCCCGCATAGCCATACCTCTTGCCTTTGAGCACACGGTGCTCTGCGGAGCCCAGATAGCCTCCACAAAGATCGTGGCACCTCTTGGCACCATATCCATAGCAGCCAACTCCCTGGCTGTCACAGCAGAGAGCCTGTGCTACATGCCGGGCTATGGCATAGCCTCAGCCGCCACCACCCTGGTGGGCCAGAGCCTTGGAGCCAGGGACCGTGATCAGGCGAGGGAATTTGCCAGGCTCTCTGTGGGGCTGGCCGTCTTCCTCATGACCATCACTGCCGGACTCATGTTCCTGCTGGCGCCCCTGGTCTTTCGCATACTCACTCCCGATCCTGCAGTCCAGGAGCTGGGAGTACATGTGCTGCGCATAGAAGCATTTGCAGAGCCTCTGTTTGCGGTATCCATAGCCGCAGCCGGAGCCATGCGCGGAGCCGGGGACACTCTCGTGCTCAGCATACTCAATCTGGCCAGCATGTGGGGCGTGCGTATAACCGCAGCTGCACTGCTTGCGCCTCACCTCGGCCTTACGGGAGTCTGGATAGCCATGTGCGGGGAGCTCTGCATCCGCGGCATCCTGTTTTTGATCCGCCACCTCCGGGAGCTTGGCCAGCTCATCCACGATGGTATCCGCCTGCGCCTTCACCGGCTTTTTGAGATAGCCGTACACCTTCTTGCCCTTGACCTCAGATAACATTTTGGCCAGCGTTTCCATCTGACCGGCGATGACAGGACTGTCGCAGAGGCCGGACTTCATCTCCCGGATGAGACGGCCCATGGCTTCCATTGCCGCGTCCCGTACCTCTTGGTAGGACAGATCCTTCTCCTGATAGAGGGACAATAGCTCGTCCTGGAAGATATCGTTGGACAGCTGGGAGCGCATCTGGTCGATACCTTTCTCTGTCAGATAACCTTGCTTTGGATCACTGGACCAGACCATCATGTGGATGTGCGGGTGGTGCTTTTCATCGTGGAAGGCGGCGCACCACCGAAAGCTGCTGGGTGGAATTTTCATGGCCGCCGCCAGTTCCGTCTGATGGGCCAGCAGCAATCTGCGCCAGCTCTCACCGTTTTCATAGCCCAGCCGTGCGGCATCCTCCCGCTTCAGGGAGTAAATGAAGGTCCACACCGGACCGGCGTGTGTGTTGATCTCCTTCATGGTTTGCTCCAGATCAGCAGCACCGTCCGCGGAGAACAGGCCATGAGAGCGGGGGCGCTCCGCAATGTACTCCAGGTAACCACCGCCTGCCGTGGGTTCCATCAGTTCCACACCATCTCGGGTGGCGATGTACTCAGCGTAGTGTCCGCCGCCGCTTCCCGGCTTGATGTAGCCGGACTTTTGAATGAGACCCTTCATTCCTCAATCCTCTTCTGAAACCGAAACGCATCCTGGAAATCAATTTCCCCGTTGGTCTCTTTCACATTTTTCACGCAGCGCACCCGGAGTTTTTGCAGCGTATCCAGGTCGACATTGATATCGCTGGCAAGCAGATTCGCCATCAGATCCTGGTCCACTGCCTGCTTGAAGAGCAGATGCCCCATGCGTTTTCCGAAGGCGCCCAGCTTTCCCTCCAGAACATCTGAGAGGATACGAGGCAGATATTCCTCCGCGTGTTCCGTGTCCAGGTACCGCTCGATGATGGCCGTCTCAAAAGAGATTCCCTTGATCTGCCCTTGATTACTTCCACCTTTAGCTGCACAATCTTCTCGGACATGGTTTGCTGTCTCTTTTCAGAATGGTGTGTCGCGACTTCATTCTACCAGAGATCTGCAAACCATGTCTCCTTTTATCCACTTTTCAATTTACAAAACTTATTCTACCTTATCTCCTAAACAGGTGCTATATATTTGGCGCACGCTGATGCAAACACATATTGACAAACTCATTCATTGCGGGAGTAACAAAGCTGTTTTTGCGATAGTAAATAAATGATTTCCTTGATGTATGTGCACTGTCAATTTTATAGAAGCAAAGGGTTCTATTCTTTTCAGTTTTTTCTATCAAGACATTACTAATTATGGTAGCACCGACACCGAGGCTTGCAAAGTTATAGGCAAGCGCAGATTGTGGTACTTCGAGAATAATCCGAGGAAACACATCAAATTCTTCAAATAATATATCGGTACACTTACGGAGATAATTCTCCTGCCTAAGCATGACAAATGGGATGTTGGCAAATACCGACAGTGGTACACACATTTCATGGGGTATCTGTGTTATTTTTTTCTGCACATCCTCAACAGTTAACTGTTTTTCCTTTTGCTTCTTATTCACTTCAAAGTCTTTGGGCACAACTAATAGCAACTGTTCTTCATTTGCGACTATTTGCTCATACTTTCTTTCATCCACAGGTTGGTTGGTAATAACCAGATCAAGCTTACCCGCATTTAAAAAATGCTGTGCTTCCAAAGTATTCATTTCATAAATACTCAACTGGATATTTGGATATGTCTTGCTAAATTGGCTAATAACTTTCGGTAAAAAATATGGAATACTTAAGTTGCTTCCGCCTATGGAAAGTTCCCCACTTTCCAGGGCTTTTATGTTGCTTATCATATTACGGAGTTGCTCTTCAATACTATAAACACGTTCCAGTGCCTGAATATACTCAACGCCAAATGGTGTCAACCATACCGGTTTTTGGGTCCTGTCAAAGATTGGACATCCTATTTTCTCTTCTGCTTTTTTTATTGTCGCTGATAATGACGGCTGTGAAATGAACAATTTGTCGGCGGCTTTAGAAAAGCTCTGCTCTTTATACACACAATAAATATATTTGCCCTGTTCAAACATAAGTATTTCCTCCACTATTTTCATAAACAAAAATCTATGCTTACATTATTATATATATATTTTACAATAAATCAAGTTGGTGATACACTTTAAACAGATAATAAAGTGGCATAAAATACTTATCTTAACAACAGAGGAGGGTAGCAGTGGATTATAGTAGAGTGAATAGAGAAACCTTTGAACAAGAGCTTATCACCTTTCGTCGTGAGCTGCATAAATACCCAGAAAGTGCATGGACGGAATATCGCACAACAGTGCGTATCATTCAGGAACTAAAGAAGCTAGGTATACCATTTTGGTATGGCCGCAGGCTGCATACCACCGGTGAACGCAACAATCTTCCTGATCCACTAACAGATGCACATTGTATGCAAAGGGCAATAAACGAAATAGGGGAAGAAACTCTAATTAAAGAAATTGCAGGTGGCTATACCGGTGTTGTCGCATTTATTGAAGGAAAAGAACCCGGCCCTACAATTGCAATACGCTTTGATATCGATTGCAACGACGTACAGGAGGAGCTTTCAGCAACACACCTGCCAGTGCGTGAAGGCTTTGCTTCAATGCACCCAAACCTGATGCATGCGTGCGGGCATGATGCGCATACAGCTATCGGACTTGGTACTGCTAAACTGCTCAATGCGTACAAAGATAAGCTCAAAGGAAAGGTCATACTGGTTTTCCAGCCCGCCGAGGAAGGTAATCGCGGTGCTATTTCAATGGTTGATGCCGGCATCTTTAGAGATCTGGGCATTGACTATATGTTTACGGGTCACTGCGGTCCAACGGGGGCCCCTGCAGGTGAAATTGCTGCCTCGGTTAAAAATTTTGCTATCGGATACAAAATTAACTTTATGTTCAAGGGCCTGTCATCGCACGCGGGAAATGCACCGCAAGAAGGGAAAAACGCCCTGGCCGCAGCTTGTATGGCTGTGCTAGGCTTACTTGGCATATCCAGAAGCAGCGAGGGATGGTCACGTATTAATGTAGGCTATATGCAAAGCGGGACCGGCAGAAATGTTATTCCGGAGAACGCCCTTTTGTGGCTGGAAGTTCGTGGTGAGACCGAAGCAATACGTGATTATATGTATAAGCGTGCACTCGAAATTGGAGAGGGTGCAGCTCAGATGTACGGATGTGAGTTTAGCTATAAAATTAAGGGTAAAACACGTAGTGTAATATGTGATGAAGAACTGGTCAGTTTGGTTGAGGATGTTGCGAAAAGAGCGGAAGGAGTAACGACGGTATCTCACTGCAGCGATAATAGAGGAGGCGGAGATGATGTTACACATATATTAAACCAAGTTCAGGAGGGCGGCGGTTTGGTGGACTACATTCAGTTTGGTGCCGGTATACAAGTGCCTCATCACAACTGCCGTTTTGATATTGATGAGGCAGTTATTCCTGTAATTGCACGGCTATACTGTGATATTGTGTTTGAGCTTAACAAAAAATATCAATTTATGAAAGAGAATAAAAACTCCAATGATTGATTTAAGAAGTGATACGCTGACAAAGCCAAACCGCGCCATGCTTGAATGTATACTATCAGCTGAGCTCGGCGATGACGGAAGGCAGAATGAACAAGGTCGTGGTGAAGATAAAACCACGAACCTGCTCGAAGATTATGCCGCAAAACTTGTTGGAAAAGAGGAAGGACTATTTTTCAGTTCTGGGACCTTGGCAAATACATGTGCTCTGCTTACATGGTGTGTCCCCAATGACAAGGTGGCTGTAGATGCCTGCTCGCATGTATATCGCACTGAGCGAGTTGCTTTTTCCCCGTCGTTTGGACAGTTGATCCCGCGCTTTTATGATTTCACTGAAGAACAGTTACCCGCCCCCGATAGTATTTGTAACTTGCTTAATAAGGAACCGATCAGCCTTATCTGCCTTGAAAATACACTTAATGCCAGAGGAGGCGTGGCAATACCTCCCATTCTGCTCAGTGAAATCAGCCAGATCGCAGGCCGTCATAAGGTTCCTATCCACATTGATGGTGCCCGGTTATTCAATGCTGCCATCTCACTCAGCGTAGATGCAAAGGAGCTATGTCAGTACGCCGATTCGGTCATGTTCTGTATCTCCAAAGGGCTTGGAGCTCCAGTAGGTTCTCTGCTCTGCGGCAGCGGTGCATTTATCCGTCAAGCGCGGAAGACGCGTAAATTGCTTGGCGGCAATATGCGGCAATGCGGTGTTATAGCTGCTCCGGCGCTTTATGCACTACAACACAATATTGATTCCCTTCGTAAAGACAATGCAAACGCAACCTCATTTGCATACACGTTGAACTCGCTAAAAACAGGGCGTGTTCGGCCACATACGGACAGCAACATAGTGCTTATGGACATAACCCCATATGGTATATCCGTTGATGAATATTGTGCCGAGCTAAGCGAAAGCGGTGTATTGGCCAGCAGCCTAGACGGAAAATATATTCGTTTTGTATTTTATAACGGTATAACGACACAGGATGCACACGAAGCCGCAAAAATCGTTTTAGAGCTCGACCACAAACTAAGCGCAAAAATATAATTTTCCTTAATTGTAATCCAAGATTCCATACCAATTATCCTGGATATGTATGAAAAATGAATATTTACAGTTGCAAAGAAAGGTATGGATTTTCTTTTACAAATGAAAGAGACTGACTGGATAGTTGGTCTCTTTTCTGTTATGCTTTGTTCTCTGGCGGCAGGAAAGGAGCCACCATGTCAAAGTTTTATCTTATGAAGACAGACTCATCATTGCTCAGCGTCTCCAGGAGAAAGCCTCATTTGGAACTATCGGTAAGGAACTGGGGAAAGAACGCACAACGATCTCCAAGGAGGTCAAAAAGTATTCTTATGATAAGAAAAGCGGGCGTCCTGGTTATCCCTATAACCCTTGTAAATACCGTGCTGTTTGTAAATCCAAAAAACTTTGTGGAACGAATTGTACGCATCCATCTGCCTATAAATGCAGTCTATGTCCCGAGTGCACTTTTCATTGTCCGGATTTTATAGAGGATGTATGTACAGTCAAAAACAAACCACCGTATGTCTGCAACGGATGCGGTCAGCTTCCCAAATGTACACTCCTTAAACGCATCTATGATCCGGCAGATGCCCATGAGAGAGCGTGTCTCGCCATATCTGAGGCAAGGACAGGGATCATGTCCAATGAAGACGATATCAGAAGGATCAATAAGATCATCACTCCTCTGGTCAGGAACGGTCAATCCCTTCATCAGATCTATCTTGACCATGTAGATGAACTCATGTGCAGCGAAAAAACACTTTATAACTATGTTGATGCTCAGCTTTTTGATGTAAGGAACATCGACCTTCCCCGCAAAGTCAAATATCGCCCCAGGTATAAAAAACCTGAATTCAAGGTAGACAGAGGCTGCCGCATCGGAAGGAGCTATACGGACTTTCAGAAGTTTATTTCAGACTACCCTGAAACCAACATAGTTCAGATGGATACCGTCATAGGACGTATCGGGGGCAAATGCCTTCTTACCATTCACTTCGTCGAAACCAGCCTGATGCTGGCTTTCCTGAGGGAGGCTAACACATCTGCTTCCGTTATACAGATCATAGACCTGTTGGATAAAGCCCTTGGAAACGAGATGTTCAACCGTCTGTTCCCTGTTATCCTGACTGACAATGGGAGTGAATTCTCAAATCCAAAGGAGATTGAATCCCGTAAAACGCTCTCGTCTTACAGGACCAGAGTATTCTATTGTGATCCGAGTGCTCCTTATCAAAAAGGTGCCTGTGAAGTCAGCCATGAACTCATACGTCGGATCCTTCCAAAAGGGAGCAGCTTCGATGATCTTACACAGGAAGATGTCTTTCTGATGATGGATCATATCAATTCACCACACATTTTGGCATTATACATTTTTTATGCAGAATTATGCAAGAAAGTAACTGAAAAGTTCACAAAAAAACACATCCTTCAGGATCAGGAATGTGTTTTTCATATGTCAGATATAAATGCCGTATGCCGCCGGACTGCCTGTCCGCAGCCGGATCACTTGTCTGCCGCTGTATCCTTCACGGTATCCTCCAATATGGAGGTGCAGTGAGGGCAACGGGTCGCGGCTATGGGTATTTCAGTCCTGCAGTAGGGACAGATCTTGGTGGTGGGCACCTTCTTTTCCTCATCAGCAAGCTTCTTTTTTCCGATGCCCACGGCCATGTTGAAGGCTTTCATGATGCAGAAAAGCACAAAGGCCATGATCAGGAAATTGACAAAGGACGACACCATATTGGTGGCAAAGCCTGCTATGTCGCTGAGGCCATAGGTAGCCGAGCCTGTCACGAAATTGAGTATGGCGTGAAAAGGTTGTCGGTCACAGCCGTAACTATACTGGTAAATGCGCCTCCTATGATGACACCGACTGACATGTCGATGACATTCCCACGGAGGGCAAAGCTTTTGAATTCCTCTATAAACTTTTTCATATGATCTCCCTTTTTTACGGGATAAGCCCATAATGCCTCATGGCATTGGCTATGCCGTCATCCTCCAGATCCGTGGTGATGAACTCCGCATAGGGCTCAAGCTCCCTGTCGTGCTGCCCCATGACCACAGCATGCTTTGCCAGCTTTATCATGTCCAGATCATTGGTGCTGTCTCCGAAGGCATATACATCATCCAGGTCTATGTCGCAGAGTTCCATGATCTTTTTTATGGCAAATGCCTTTCCATGACCCAAGGGCACACACTCATAAAATCCGTGTCCCCGGTCTATGATATCGAAATGCTTTCCGGCGCACTGTACGAAGGAGGCGATGTCCGTCCTGCTGTCGTACTGGAGGCAGAACTTGTTGACCGCATAGGCTGGATCATAAAAATCTCCCCTCCATACCGCATCCTGCCGCTCTATGAACTCCATGACGGAAAGGGTCTCGCTGATGCGGCACCAGGGCGCCACAGCCACTCCCTCCGGTCCTTCCAGCACAAGATCCGCCTGATCCTTCAGGCACTCGTCCTCTATCTCCCGGAGCACATCAGCATCCACCAGGAACCTGTACAGATTCTGCTGCCCCAGATAGAGATCCGTGCCGCAGCCGCAGAGCAGGCCGTCGGCCTCCACATAATTTTCTATATATTTGGCCAGCTGATGGATGCGTCCGGAATTGATAAATACCAGAGCTCCCCGCTCCCTGACCTGCCTGATGGCATCCTTTGCGCTTTCCGGCACATATCCGCCGTAGCCCATGAGGGTCCCGTCCACATCAAAAAACAGAGCTTTTCTTCCTGACATGGGCCTCCTTAAAGATCTGATCCGGCCTCAAGGGCAGATATCTCGTCTATCCTCTTCTGGTGTCTGCCGCCCTGGAACTCTGCGGCAAGCCACTCATCCACTATCATCTTTGCAAGCTCTGGGCCTATGACCCTGGCGCCGAAGCAGAGTACGTTGGAATTGTTGTGCTGACGGCTGAGCTTTGCGGAAAACGGCTCTGAGCAGCACACGGCCCTGATGCCCTTTACCTTGTTGCAGGCTATGGATATGCCTACTCCCGTACCGCAGATGGCTATGCCAAGATCAGCCTCCTTTGAGACCACCTTGTCGCAGACCTTCTTTGCATAAACCGGATAGTCCACGCTTTCATGCCCGTCGGTGCCTACATTTATGACCTCATAACCCTTATCCATGAGATACTGCATGATCTCATTTTTCATGTCTGTTGCGGCATGATCATTTCCTATGGCGATCTTCATATTGCTTCCTCCTTATGATATTTCCGGATCGTATGACTCCGGCATATAATGTATGACAGTGCTTCCTGCATTTTCAAATTCAAATGGTATATAGAGCAGATCCTTCATGGCCTCCATGAGTCCTGATCTTCGGTCCTCCGTCACATAAAACAGCAGGAATCCGCCTCCGCCTGCTCCCAGAAGCTTGCCTCCCAGAGCTCCGGCTTCTCTGGCCCGGCTGTACATGCCGTCTATGGAGTCCGTGCTTATGCCGGCGGAAATGCCTCGCTTTAGCTCCCAGGTGTGATGGAGCAGCCTTCCGAACTCATCCAGATCCCTGCTGCGATCCGTCAGTATGTCCTCGGCCTCATCCACCAGCGCCTTCATCTCCTGAAGCTCCGCGGTCTTGTCGCCTATGGCCTTCTGGGTCCCGGTCTGTATGTCCGCGGAAAATCTTGAAAATCCTGTAAAGAACAGAGCAAGATTGTCGTTGAGCTGCTTTTTTCTCTCGGGGGCGATGATCACCGGTCTCACCCTGTAGCCCTCCGCATCAAAATCGATACGGTTGAGTCCGCCGTAGGCAGCCGCTATCTGATCCTGTATGCCTCCCGCCTCGGCGCAGAGCTCCCTTTCAAGGTAAATGGCCTCGTCAGCCAGCTGCTTTTTACCAGCATAATGTCCCTTCAGGGCATGGAAGGCATTGAGCATGCCCACCGCAAAGGAGCTGGAGGTGCCCAGTCCCGACCTGGCGGGCAAATCCGCATCATAGGTCAGTCTCAGCTCGTGCATATCCATCATCTGCATGGCATTCCTGATGGCGGGATGCACTATTTCTCCGGTGTGGGCCACCCTTTCTATCCTGGAGTAGATGAGCTCGTTGCGATAATCAAAAAATCTGGGTAGGTGTCTCACGCTCACATAGCAGTACTTGTCAAATGTCGTGCTGAGCACGGCTCCACCGTGTTCCCTGAAATAACCCGGAAAATCCGTGCCGCCGCCGAAAAAGGACATGCGGAAAGGTGTCTGTGTGATGACCATTGTTTTTGCTCTCCCTTACTGAGCCGACTCAGCGCTTTCCTGCTCGGAAAGCTCCTCGCCGGTCATGTAGTTTACCTGAGCATTTTCAGCCACGAGCCTTGCGGCCAGCCATGCCCTGCATCTGATGGCAGCCTCATCCGCGTCATAGGCTGCATTTACATCCTCCATGGTAACTCCGTTTACGGAAGCCCACTCTTCCAGAGCCTCGTCGGTGGCCTCAAGTCCTTCGGCGTCGCATATGGCCTCAGTGACCAGATACTGTCTTGCCTGGTCCTCGCAGGTCTCCCTGATGGAATCCCTGTAATCATCCAGATCATAACCATAAATGCTTATGTAGTCTGCCAGGCTTATGCCGTAGGCGGAGCTGAGCATGTTGTTGTCAGCCAGTATCATCTCGTCCATGCGCCAGTTGACCGCATCCTCTGAAGGCTCTACCAGGGGAGATCCGGCTATGACCTGTTCCACTGCCGCATCGTAGAGGCCGAACTCGGCATTCATATCCTCCTGGGACTGAAGCTCTCCCCTTACGAACTCTATGTATTCATCCCTGGTATCGCAGTCAGCGTTGAGCTCATGGGCCAGGGTATCGTCCAGGGCCCTTTCCTTCTGAACGCTGTTCATGGTGATGGTAAATACCGCATCCTTGCCTGCAAGCTCCTCGGTATATTCCTCGGGGAATGTCACATTGATATCCCTGGTCTCTCCGGCCTTCATACCGACTATGCCTGATTCGAAGCCTTCGATATAGCCTCCGTTTCCAAGCACGAAGGTCTGGTCCTCTGCGGTGCCTCCGTCAAAGGCTACTCCGTCCATCTTGCCCACAAAGTCAATGTTTACGGTAAATCCTTCCTGGGCAGGCTCATCGGTCTCCTCCAGATAGTTGGGAAGCACATTTTCCTCTATGAAAAGGAGGGCGTCGTCGGAGCTTATCTGCGCGGGAGCCTCAGTATCCACGGTTATGCCCATGTACTCTCCAAGTTCCACCTCGCCGAGGCTGTCGGGTCTTTCGGGACTTACAGCAGCGATCTCCTCCTGCAGCTCCTCATAGGCGGGATCCACGGTCTCCCCGGTCTCTCCGGTATCACCGGTCTCTGTCTGAGCCTCTGTCACGGATTCCGCAGTCTCCTCCGTATCCTGCTGTCCTCCGCAGGCTGCAAGCATCATGGCTGCCAGAGTACATGCCAGAAGGGCTTTTCCTTTTAATTTCATAACTTTGCGATTCCTTTCATCTTATCTTTGATCCGGTATGACGGATCCTGTTCATAAACTGTTTGTATGGTAATGCTGTCTTATGCTTGTCTGTCCCGTCTCCGGATCCCCGGGCCTGCAGGCTCAGCTGTCCAGCCACTTGATCCCGGGCCAATATCTGAAATAAACCTTTGCCAGCATCTTATCCTCATCTATATAGGGATCGTCCCAGTAACGGGCGTCCTCAGAGTTGTTCCTGTTGTCTCCGAGCATGAAGTAGCATCCCTCGGGCACTTCGAACTCCTGATCCCCCGTATAGAGCATGGGCTCCTTGAGATAGGGCTCATCCAGCTTTTCGCCGTTTACATAGACTGCCGCAGTCACGAGCTGCGCATCCTCCGGTATGCCTGCCAGGCTTCCGGGAGGAGCCTCGGTTATGTCGGAGGCCGTGACGCTTCCTTCCCTGCGTATCTCTATCCTGTCTCCGGGCATCCCTATGACTCTCTTTACATAATAGAGATCGTCAGCATCTTCAATAGTCTCTCCGCAGTACGGACAGGTATCAGGGGCTTCACCCTCTCCCATGGCAGTCTCACAGTGAGGGCATATCCATCCGAAATCAAATATGGCTATGTCCCCTCTTTCAGGACTTCCGAAGGTATAGGTAAGTCTCAGTCCCATGACCCGATCGCCCTCCATGATGTTATCCTTCATGGAGCCGGTGGGGACCGTAGAATTGGCTATGACGAAGTTATTCAGGAGAAAGGCTATGATAAATGCCGCCACGATGATCTGTATCCAGCTGAATATCTCGGATATGAAGGACGGTTTTTTTGCTTCTTCTTCAGTTTTTATATCTTTTTCCTTTTTCATATACTTTCCTTTTTCAAAGCTTAGTCATACCGTATGCCCGGCAACTTTTCAAGCCGCTTAAACTAAAACTTCTATAAACAGGTTCCGCCCTCTATGGGCATTTTCCCCAACAAAAAAGCCCGCGGTATGTTCCGCGGGCCGATAAAGCTCACAACCTAGCGCGTATGCGTCAGTGGTTCCGGCAGTTTAGTAGTTTTCGCAAAGTCTCTCGAAAAATGCCTTGGGATGAGCGCAGCAGGGGCAGAGCTCGGGAGCTTCTGTTCCTTCATATACGTATCCGCAGTTGCGGCACTTCCAGAGTATGGGCACGTCTGACTTGAAGGTGGTGCCCTCCGTGTACTTCTTGAGCAGCTCAAGATATCTCTTTTCGTGCTGGGCCTCTACCTCAGCCACCATCCTGAACTTGGCTGCCAGTTCCGTGAAGCCCTCTTCCTCAGCTTCCCTGGCCATGCGCGCATACATGTCAGTCCACTCGTAGTTCTCGCCTGCAGCGGCATCCTTGAGATTTTCTGCAGGATCCGAGAGATCGTGGAGCTCCTTGTACCAGAGCTCAGCATGCTCCTTTTCGTTGGCAGCGGTCTCCAGATACAGGGCAGCCATCTGCTCATAGCCTGCCTTCTTTGCCTTTGAAGCGAAGAATGTGTACTTGTTGCGGGCCTGGGACTCGCCTGCAAAGGCGTCCATCAGGTTCTTCTCTGTCTTGGTTCCGGCGTATTTGTTAGCCATGTCTGCAACCTCCTTGGATCATATAGTTTCATATACGATAAGTGCGGATGCCATACCGGACACCCGCACCTTGTGTTTCAGCCTGCAATCAGCCAAAGTACCTCTTAAGAAGTCCCTCAAATGCCTTTCCATGGCGGGCCTCATCGCGTGCCATCTCATGAACGGTGTCATGGATAGCGTCAAGGTTGAGCTCCTTAGCCCT
>CALWHG010000076.1 GCA_944380315.1 uncultured Lachnospiraceae bacterium | reverse complement strand
GTCGAGCCTGCTTTGCGGCGGGAACAAAGTCACTATCACCAGATATAAGAATGATCTGATTGACCTGCTTTTTAAATGATAGAGATGAGATATCTACACCTATACGCATATCTACACCTTTTTGCTCTATATTAAGAGTCATATCGCTAAGGGATATATCCTCTACTCTTAGTTTTCCTGACAAAAGCTTCTTCGTGGCGTCAGCAGTTAAATGATACGCCACCTGACTATCGCTTATGGTTCCCAATCTAAGTGCAAATTTTCTATGATGCTTAAGTTCATCAAGAAATTCCGATGCCCATTTAAACTCTTCACTCTCACCAAGTTTTATGGTTCTTTTTGTTACTGGATTAAAGATATTCTTGTTTATTGGCGGGCAATCATAATAAAAAATCCTGTAAAGGTATCTGTTTTCATAGTCATCCCTAAGGTGGGCCATACAATACCTGTCTAATTCATCTGCACGTTCAGAGGGAGATTTGCTTCCCCATAAAGCTTTAGCTCTCTTCCTATAAAATCCTCCATCAACAAGAATGGCAGTACGAACACTATGTTTATGATTTATAGATTCAAAACGCCTTGACATAGATTCTCCTTATATAAAAATAAACCTTAGGTTTCGTGGCTTCCCTTATCTTGGGAGGACTACCGCCTAAGGTTTGTTTACAATTTACAGGTTTCCCTGTACATATAACATAACGTGTCCATGGCAGTTAGTCAAGCAAAAATTGTATTAAAATTAATACAATATTTGCCAAAGGCATCTATTCTCTTCCTCTTATTGTTTCTCATCCACACGCTTGGTTCCCATCACATAACCGTCCTCAGTCTTCCTGAGATCCGGCACCCTGTCCTGCTTCTTGGGATCGTGATCCTCAGGTTCATCCGGAGAGCTCAGGATAGTGATAAGAGCCATCTTTTCATCCTTGGTCAGCTTCTTTCCGTTCCTCGCCAGTAGTGTATTCATCATGGAATAGCTCACATCAGTATAGAGGTCGACTGGTGTATTACCATCTTGTTTATCATCAAAGTCATTAAGTGTAAGACCTAAAACGCGTGCGATGGCTTTCAATGTTTCAAGCTTAGGGTCTTTGGTAGCCCCGCTTAATATCTTATTTAAAGTCCCTATGGGAACTCCTGATCTTTGTGATAATTCCTCTGTCGTAAGCCCGAGCTTCTTCTTATATTCAATTATCTTTTCCAATCCCATATGAAACCTCCGTTGATGGTAATATTTTACCGCTAAGAATAAACATAGTCAACAATATTTTACCGTCAACGGAAAATTTTTGCTTAAAATCTATTGACTTTTACCGTTAAAGGGTGTATTCTGCAAGCGTAATTACCGTTAACGGTTAAATAATAAGAAAGGAGAACAAATGCATAGAGTCTTAAAGGCAGAGTTGATAAAGTGTGGCATTACTGTTGCTCAAATCGCTCAGGCCATAGGAATTTCAGAAAAATCCATGCGAAATAAGATAAATGGAGAGACTGATTTCACTTTCCCTGAAGCACAGGCAATTAGAAATGTGCTTAAAAGTACTTTATCATTGGACGATTTATTCAAAACAGACGATGAGTGAGGAGGTGAAGGAGATGAGCTGTAAAAGACAATTTAAGAATGTTCCTCATTTAGATGAGGGTGCAAACGAGATTTGTAATGAACTGTTAAATTTTTTAACTGGCAAAGGACTTAATTTTTATCAAGCTAAGGAAATTTTAGAAGCTGCCCAGAGAAAGCTTCAGTGGGCAGCCATGGATCAGCTGTTTTAGTACGCTTCGTCGATGTCTTCGTCCAGTTCACGAAGCTTATGAGCTGCATAGTAATAATCATGAAGGTAAGTGTTTAGCAATTCATCTCTACCCTCATTATCCGAATTATTACTTAAATGCAACTTAAGGCATTCCTGGGCATAGCCGATAGCAAGAGAATTTAATGTTTCATTATTCATGTGAAGGCTCCTTTCATAATTCGATGGTGGTACTCAGATTATAGCAAAAAGGAAAGGGCCTTTCCATACAGACGATGAATGAGGAGGTGAGAAAAAGCTATGTTTGTTGACTTTGGCGATGGGATTAGAATCAGTTCTGAGGACCTTCAGGCGGCTGCCAATGCTGCTTATGAAGCCACAAAAGAAAAACTCCCTGAAAAATACAGAACCATTTCTGTATATCAGGAAGTCTTTGAAAAAGCTTTTTCGTTAATTAAAAACAAGCCTATTGCTTAAAGAAAACGCTCGCCAATATCCTGCAAAGCATATGAAATTGCTTTTAATTCTTTTCCTTGTGTAGATGCCCTTAGATGAAGGACTCCAAGATCCGCAGCGCAATTAACAGTGATTTTTTCAATATATGTATGCGTTGAAGATTTATAACTGATTTCAAATTTTAACGGTTCAGCATCCTTCAACTTGGTTGAATCAATGGGATATTTAAAC
This sequence comes from uncultured Lachnospiraceae bacterium, assembly GCA_944380315.1. GTDB lineage: Bacteria > Bacillota > Clostridia > Lachnospirales > Lachnospiraceae > Avilachnospira. The sequence continues at coordinate 3,001 of CALWHG010000076.1, read as the reverse complement.
ATTTGCCCAGGAGTTAGGAATGTTCCTTCTATATTTTTGAAGGGAACACGTGCAAACTTGACATCATCATAGCAATATTTCGATAAATCCTGATTGCATTTGAAAGAAGTAATTTCCGCTCCGCTTTGTCCAAAATTCTTAAGGACAAGGTAATATACAAGGTTTTGAAAATCAGTCACATTGGAATAGATAGTGATATATGGGCGAGTAGATTCTTCGATCATTTTACTATTTTGGCGAAGTGTTAATACCGAAATGATTATGGCTATTGCACTTAATATGAATGAAGCACCAATACCAATAACCTCTATCTTATCAGAAGCACTTAATGCCAAAAAAGCATTAAAGAAATTATTGAAAAGCGACATAATAACCCTCCTTTGGGAGAAGTATATCATGAAAGGAGAAAAATGAAAAACAACGAACAGACAGTCGAGCTCCTGAAAAGCATCATGATGGTCTTCCCGATAAACCTTATCGAGACTTTTCAGAATGCTGGGAGACTTGATGGAGATGATGTTGTAGAGCTTTGCAGATATACAAAGGCAATAGGAAAGACTTATGACGCCCTTGGTAATGAGTTCCTGGCAAGATCCTATAAGGATCTCACAAAGGATATCCGGAGCTTCAAAGACTTCATGATAGTTTACCTGAATGAGTCTTCTGATCCGAATAAACTCATAAAGTACCTGGGCTTAGAGGAAAACGGAGTGTAAACCATGAGATACAAAGATTATAGGAAGAAACGACTCAGGGCTTCAATCCTTATGTACCTATCTTTTTGTACAGGATTCGTTCTCATGGGTACTGAATGCAGGGATCTTTGGATGCAGCTCATAGCCCTGGCTCTTATGGCTTCCTGCTATGGAGTCACCGGGCTCTGCTACAAGTACATAGACAAACTTGAAAGGAGGTACCGCTACTATGCCGGCAGATATCAGCATAGATCTAAGCGTTATGCCTGACGACACACGGACCAGGCTCGCAAGGGAGACTTCCCTCTTCATCCGCAGGCTGATCCATGACGGTACTTTGGTGCATGACGATGGAAAGAGTGAGAAAAGAAGTGAAGTACTTAAGGCCTGATAAGGCAAGATGCATACAGCTCTTTAGACAGGGGAGATCACTCTATGACATCATGGAGGATCAACACTGTACCATCCAGGATCTGTATGACGTACTCAGGGAGGCATATTTTGATAAAAAAATATAACGCACCGTCCGGCAAGACATCGTGCGTTATCAACAAGAAGGTGCGGATACCTTCCGCACCTCCATTATAAGACAAGGAGGATCATATTTCAATGGAAAAGAAAGAAGTTTTGGTGTTCAGGAAGCAGAGGTTTAGAACGAATTCGCCTCTTTATCGGATAAGAGTAGGCGGGGATGCCTATGAGATCGTTGAGGATGTAGCGAATAGGACCAACATGACCATGAATGAGGTAGCTTCCATGATGATCAGGTTTGCCTATGAGCATACCCAGGTGATCGATAAGGAGGAGAATGATGTCCGTTAAGATCAATAAACTCGAGATCGAGAACGTCAAGCGTGTCAGGGCCGTAAAGATGGAGCCTTCCAAGGATGGCCTTACGATCATAGGAGGTAATAACGGCCAGGGAAAGACCTCGGTCCTGGACTCCATAGCCTGGGCCCTGGGCGGTGAAAGCTTCAGACCATCTGCTCCCGGAAGAGAAGGCTCAGTAGTACCACCCTACCTTCATGTGGTCCTCAGCAATGGCCTTGTGGTGGAACGCAAGGGCAAGAATTCTGATCTTAAGGTTACGGATCCCTCCGGACAAAAGGCAGGTCAGAAGCTCCTGGACTCATTCGTAGAGAAGCTGGCCCTTAACCTTCCGAAGTTCATGGAGGCTTCGGACGCAGAAAAGGCTAAGACCCTCCTCAACATCATAGGGGTAGGTGATCAGCTTACAGAGCTTGACCGTAAGGAGCAGGAACTTTACCAGGAGAGGCTATACACTGGGCGCACCGCAGACCAGAAGGCCAAGTTTGCCAAGGAACAGCCCTACTATCCGGACGCTCCTAAGGACCTGATATCGGCATCAGATCTCATCAAGGAACAGCAGGAGATCCTGGCGAGGAACGGCCAGCGTCAGCAGTGGATCAAGGAACATGACCAGATCATTGATGAACTTAAGCAGACTGAGGCTAAGATAAACTCCACAAAGGAAGAACTTCATCGTTTGCAGGCACTCCATGGGGAGCTGCTTAGTAAAGAAGCATCGTCTCGCAAGACTCCTGAGGAGCTTCAGATGGAATCCACAGAGGAATTGGAGCGTAACCTTTCAGAGATCGAGGAGATCAATAGGAAAGTCAGGGCCAACCTTGATAAGGATAAGGCAGAGGAAGACGCACTGCAGTACAAGACAAAGTACGACTCCCTCACCACTGAGATCGAGGCAGTCCGTAAAGAAAAGACTGACCTCCTCTCATCTGCAGATCTTCCGCTTCCGGAGCTTTCGGTCTCTGATGGCAAGCTCATATATAAGGGCAAGGAGTGGGACTGCATGTCCGGAGCAGAGAAGCTTAAGGTCTCCACTGCTATCGTCAGAAAGCTCAACCCTGAGTGCGGATTCGTGCTCCTGGACAAGCTTGAGCAGATGGACCTTCAGACCCTGCAGGAGTTCGGTCAGTGGCTGGAGGCTGAAGGTCTCCAGGCTATAGCCACCAGGGTATCCACAGGGGATGAGTGCTCGATCATTATTGAGGATGGATATGCCGTCAGGAACGACACGCTCAGGGCGACCGGCGAGGATCAGGGGAATGCTGCAGGATCTGCGGCGGCTCCCGCTACTCCTGCATTTAAGCCAGGAATTTTTTAAGGAGGATACATGAACATAGAAGTAACAAAAGGCAAAGTCAAATGTGCGAAAAAGGTAGTGATCTACGGACCTGAAGGCATAGGGAAGTCCACCCTGGCATCCAGATTTCCGGATCCTCTCTTTATTGATACTGAAGGCAGCACCAATCAGATGGACATCC
>CALWHG010000075.1 GCA_944380315.1 uncultured Lachnospiraceae bacterium | reverse complement strand
TTTATCATCTGAATGACATATTCCACATAGCTTTGCGACTAAAAGATAAACGGAATTATATGCAGAATATTCGTAGGATAGCCGGAAGAAACCATATTGGAATAAATGGATCTGCTCTTGATGTTCGCACATATAAGGATGGTACAGATTTAAAGGATTTTGTGGGAAATAATATTAAGTATATAATACAAAATCCCAGTAAATCCTTTAATACGCTTATATTAAATCCTATTGAACAGCTACCCCCACTTGTATCACAAAGATGTATGCAACCCACTAAGTTATTAGAGAAGGTAAGTGAGGATAAACTTAAGTCAATATGTCTGCTGTATAAAGATTTTGCAGAGGGAAAGGAGCTGCCTCATGATGCAAAGTTTCTTATAGCTACAAACATCCAATTCTTTAAAGGTTATATAAAGAAATTCCTCAACTATATAAGGCTGACAGCTCAAAATCAATATGAAATAAATCATTGGAAATACCAACTAAAGAAAATTTCCGAAGAATATGGGTATAATCCCAAAAGCTGTAATCTAGAGGATTGTCCTTACTATGACTCCTGTTGTCCTGATTACAATATATATCTAACTGTAAAAGGGAGGCGGAAGATTGCTTATATAGGCGAGGATGACTATGTTCCATTGGAACTGGCTTACAAGAAAACTAAGGAAGCTATTGAGGAGGCCATATCAGTTCTGGATAAGTGTATACATCTAGTGAGGGCCCAGACTGGAATAGGTAAGACTACCATATATGTAGATATAGTGAATAAAAGCGCTGATGGAAAGCGATATATCATTGCCCTACCTACAGTTAAATTGAAAAATGAGGTTGCAAAGCTTATTGAAGAAAAGGGATATGAGGTGGTCTCACTTCAGGAACTTTTACTCCCTGATGATGTACGAGCAGAGGTTTCAAGACTATATTCTAAAGGATCATACAAAGAAGGGAAGGATATTATTCGTAAATATTCTGAAAATCTGGAAGATGGTCTTGAAGTAAAAAAACGATGCATGTCATATCTAAGCTTCAGGGAAGTACTTAAAGAACAGAAAAAGAGTTTGATCATGACTCATGCACAGCTCCTGAATCTAAGTACAAATGAGGTAAGTAGATACACCATCATAGTGGATGAGGACATCCTCCTTACAATATTAAGAGATATCAGGACGATCCCTTTAACTGAGATCTACGCTGCTATTGAACAGGGGATAATTGCTGGAAGGAAAGCAGAGGAACTTGAAGCTGTACTTCAGATGGAAAGTGGAAAATATCGAAAATCGGATTTCCAAGATAAGTACACCTATGTAACAGAGGATCAAGCCAATGAAGCTGGTATATGCGGAGACATAAATGACTTGCTTAGAGCTGGATCATATTATATGGATAAGGATAAACTTTGGTACTTCGTACCAAGGACTCTGCCTGAGCAGAAGATAATCATAATGTCCGCCACGCTGGACAGCGAAGTATATAGAAGATACTTTCCGGACAGGTCAATAAAGATTCATGACATACCTCAGGCAAGATATAAGGGAAGAGTTATCCAGTACTCATTTTACCCGTTGAGCAGAAAAAATTTGAGGGACTTAGAAGAGAGTGGATGGGATGCGGAGCATCTATTCGGAAAGATCATGGAGATCACAGAACACGACATCAGCTATGGAATATCGTTTAAAGAGCTGGACGGTTTTCTGTCCAAAAAGTTGGAAATGCCATCACGACATTTTGGAAATTCAGCGGGGACAGATATCTATAAGGGTAAAAACGGGGTGATCATAGGCACACCGCATCTTAATGAGGAGAGTTACAAGCTGATAGGCTGCTACCTTGGTTTAGATATGGATATAGCAGCCTGCCAGATGAAACGGAGGAAAGTGCGATATAATGGCTTTGAGTTTTACCTTATGTCTTATGGGGAGCCTTTGCTTAGCCAGATACAGCTATATATGATCAGTTCTGAGCTGGAGCAGAGTATAGGTCGAACAAGACTTCTAAGGACTGATGCAAAGGTTTTTGTTTTCTCAAACTTCCCTTGCCAACAGGCAATACTGCATCAGGAAGATTACCTTAAGAAGATAAATGATAAACTTGCACAGGTGGCATGAGCCTTTGACAATGTGATAAGGGGTCCGAGAGCAGAATTAGTAGTTGGAATAATTGTCCTTGAAGCTGGACTGGATCAGTATGAACTCTTTTAGGCTCAGCTGAGGGATGGTCCAACCTTTCCCAATACACATTGCTCGGAGCTTGCCGGTTTTGCATAGCTGCCTGATAGTCTTTGCACTGCAACCAAGGATGCCTGCGACATCGTGGACATTCATGAGCTCAGGATAATCATTGAGGAAATCGAGCATGATATGACCTCCATTCATAGTATTTATAGATATGTTTTGTTCTTTGATCTGAAGGTGGTTTTTGTTCTGTACTAAGCTTTCTATCTGGAATGCTGTTGGAGGCATAAGCAGCAAAACCTTCAGTCTTATTTTAATTTTCTTTTTATTTATTTAGCCGCTCTAAATAAATGAAGAGATTATTGCTGAGATCTTAAAGCTGAGCCTTGATATAACTGCGTATGGGTGGTAAAATAAAATTGTATTTTTATGACCTTAAGTATATAAAGATCTGAGGTGTCTCATTATGACCATAAGCTACAAAAAACTATGGAAGCTCTTGATAGATAAGGACCTGATGAAGAAGGACCTTCAACAGGATGCAGGGATAAGCTGGGCTACGATAACCAAGATGTCCAAGGGAGAAACTGTGAGCATAGACGTGCTCATGAAAGTCTGCAAGATGCTTCACTGTGATATCGGCGATATAGTGGAGTTTATTGATGATGAGGAGAAAAGAGGCTGATGACATCTAACGTAAAAGAAAGCCCTTATAAGGGTTCGGCTCAGATCACAAGGGAGCAGTTCCTGTTTTATGAGATGAGGACTACCGCAAAGCTGATGCGTAAGGGTCTTAAAGACACTGAAGTTATAGATCTCATAACAAAGGATAATCTGTTTCAGTACCCTACGGAGAGATCGGTCCATCAGATAGCAAAGGCCTGCATAATGAGGCTTAGGGGTCTTGATAGTGAGGAGCTTATAGAAGCCATAGCTGATCAGTCGGCTGAGGTTGCAAAGCAGATCTGTATGTATGCGATGATGAGGAGATACCGTCTCGTATGGGATTTCATGGTGTCGGTCATCGGCGAGAAATACAGGACAAAGCAGTATTCGTTTGG
>CALWHG010000074.1 GCA_944380315.1 uncultured Lachnospiraceae bacterium | reverse complement strand
TGCAGCAACCGAAGGAGATATGGATAAGGCAGTTGAGTTCCTTCGTGAAAAAGGTCTTGCCGGAGCAGCAAAGAAGGCCGGCAGGATAGCAGCAGAGGGTATAGTTGATGCCCTGGTTTCCGAGGACGGAAAGACTGCAGTCGTAGTAGAGGTCAATTCCGAGACAGATTTCGTTGCAAAGAACGAGAAGTTCAGGAGCTACGTGGCAGACGTTGCCAAGCAGGCACTTAAGTCAGAGTCCGCTGATATGGAGGCATTCATGGCCGAGAAGTGGATAGCTGATGAGAGCCTTACCGTAGAGCAGGCACTTTCTTCACAGATCGCCATCATCGGTGAGAACATGAAGATCCGTCGCTTTGAGAAGGTTGAGGAGCCCAACGGTTTCGTGGCTTCCTACATCCATGCAGGCGGAAAGATAGGTGTGCTCGTAGACGTTGAGACTGACGTGATCAACGATGCAGTGAAGGAGATGGCAAAGAACGTTGCCATGCAGGCTGCAGCTCTCAGACCTCAGTTCACCAACAGGAGCGAGGTAAGCGAGGAGTACATCGCACACGAGAAGTCCATACTCATGGCTCAGATACAGAACGATCCCAAGGAGTCACAGAAGCCTGAGAAGGTCATCCAGGGCATGATCGAGGGACGTATCAACAAAGAGCTCAAGGAGATCTGCCTTCTTGACCAGGTATATGTCAAGGCAGAGGACGGAAAGCAGTCCGTTCAGAACTATGTGGCTTCAGTAGCAAAGGCAGAGGGCGCCAAGATCGCCATCAAGAAGTTCGTTCGTTTCGAGACCGGTGAAGGACTTGAGAAGAAGAATGAAAACTTTGCAGAGGAAGTTGCAAAGCAGATGGGACAGTAAGTGTCTGCGATCATAAAATAATATGATATTGTTTGAATGATGTGATCCCCGGAAGACTTTATATCAAGGCTTTCGGGGATTTTCACATATCCGCGGGGAGGTGCGGCTCATGGATGAACGTCAGCTGAAATATGCGGCAGCCATAAGGGAAACTGGAAATCTGCGAAAAGCAGCATTGCTTCTGGACCGGGAGTCATCTACCATGGCAAGATCACTGAAAAGGCTTGAAAAAGAGCTTGGTATCTCAATATTCAGACGAGGGACCACCGGACTATCCATTACCAGGGAGGGGGAGACATTTTTTTTATATGCAGAAAATGCCCTTTTTGTCCTGGATTCCATGGGCTGGGAAAATGAGGGCAATCTGACTGAGCGTGAAATAGAGTATCTCACAGAGATCAGACGTCAGAAAGGCATCGCCCGGGCTTCAAAGATACTTTATATATCCCAGCCATCTTTGAGTCAGATACTTGCAAAGATAGAAAACCGGCTTGGAGCTGAATTATTTTACAGAAATAGTGGCGGTGTAGAGGAAACAGAAAGAGGAAGACGTTTCTTGGATCAGGCTGAGGAGCTTGCAGACATCTTCCGTAAGCTACGCAGAGAGCTGGAGGAGTTTCAGGAAATGAAAAAGGGCCTGGTATCCTTTGGCATACCCATAAATCTTGGTACGAGCCTGCTGCCTAAGGTACTGCCCAGGTTTGCCTCTCTTTATCCTGGTGTGGAGGTCATTTTCCATGAAAATAATTCCGTAGAGCTGGATAAGATGGTACTCAATGGCAAAACTGATTTCAATATCATGCACTTTCAGGAAAAAAAAGAAAACCTGAATTACGAAAAGCTTGAGGTGGATCCTTTCTGTCTTGCAGTGCCTGCCGCATGGAGGATAAAACTGGGTTTGCCTAAGCCGGACTCAGGTTATGAGATAGGCGGGGAGGAATTAAAGGGATTGGAATCATTTCCCTTTGTAATGGTATCTCGGGGACAGAAGCTTCGCCAGACAGCTGACGGGATCCTTGCTCAGGCAAATGTCAAGCCAGAGATATGCTGCACAACAAAAAGCATGGAGACTGCAAAACGCCTGTGTGCAGAGGGTATGGGGCTTACTCTGCTGCCGAGATCTTACCTGAACCTATTTTCTGACACAAAGGGTCTCTGCTGCTATCCGCTGAGAGAGGAATTGAATGGATCCTGGACGATCGTAGCCGTTTATCCCCGGGAGGCGATACTGCCACGCTGCAGCAGGGAATTCCTGCGGCTTCTGAAAATAGAAATGAGTTAAACCTCTGTCAGCAATAATGCAAAATGCCTATATAGGATATGCTGAAAAATGTATTTTACCTATAATTGATCCTCCCTTATATTATAGCCATAGGATGTAATAAACAGTTTTTCAATGGAGGTAGCGTCATGGAATTTACAGATGAAGCTAAAAGGCAGTTCGGGGAACTGATCATGTCAGAAATGGAGCGGATCCAGCGCATGAAAGAAAGCGGGACTCCCAAGGATTTTTCCAGGCTTGACAAGATCGTAGTAGGAGTCATGCCGGGAGACGGCATAGGCCCTATAATCATGGAGCAGGCCCTGAGAGTTCTTGAAACACTTATGGAACAGGAGATCCGGCAGGGTAAGCTGGAGATCCGCCAGATAGAAGGCATGACCATCGAAAACCGTGCAGCTCTGATGGAAAGCCTGCCAGGAGCAGTCCTGGACCAGGTGAAGCAATGCGATGTGCTTCTTAAAGGACCCATGGTCACGCCGAGAGCAGGGGATCCCTGGCCGAACCTGATCTCTGCCAACAGCATGCTGCGCAGATCTCTGGATCTTTATGCTGCAGTACGTCCCATCAGTATACCTGAAAAAGGGATAGACTGGACATTTTTCAGAGAAAACATAGAGGGCGAGTATATCTGGGGCAATAAGGGCATCCAGATAAATGAAGATCTGGCAGTTGATTTCAAGGTGCAGACCAGACAGGGGAGCGAGCGGATCGCAAGGGCAGCTTTTGAGTTTGCAAGAAAAAATGGAAAGAAAAATGTGACAGTCGTAACCAAAGCCAATATAGTAAAGCTTACGGATGGAAACTTTATCAAGGCTGTGCGCAAAGTGGGCGAGGAGTATCCTGACATCGAGATACAGGAACGCCTTGTGGATGCTATGGCAGCCAAGATGATGGATCCCGAATTCAATAAGGGGATAGAGGTGATCGTGCTTCCCAATCTTTATGGAGACATAGTTACGGATGTGGCCGCTGAGCACCAGGGAGGCCTGGGAACCGCTTCATCCTCAAATCTGGGAGATCAGTATGCTATGTTTGAGGCTATCCACGGTACTGCTCCCTATCTTATGAGCCATGGAAGAGGCAATTATGCAGATCCCAGCTCACTGATCAGGGCGGTAGGCATGATGCTGGGCCATATTGGTTATGTGGACCGCAAGAGGAAACTGGAAAAAGCTATGGATATCTGCACTGTAAAGGAGCGCAGGGTAGTGGTCACGACCATGCCGGAGGATGCAAGCACTGAGCAGTTTACGGACTATGTGATCGAAACCATCAAAAAGTGTTAACCGCTGATCTTGCTTTTACGGAAATATTCATCAGCAAGGACTTCCTTTATAAACATTTTTACCTGGGGCAGTTCAAAATAATCGTGACGATACAAAATATGGGATGAACGTGTAAAGGCTGTACCATCGGAAAAATGCAGGGGACGGATGATGCCGTCAAATCCCTCCAGACATATAGAGGGGAGGATGGCCCATCCGATCCCGTGGGATACCATGGCAAGACAGCTTCCGATATCGTCTAACCACAGGCTGACACGCCTTCCAATGCAGTTATTTTCCTGCCGCCAGCGCTCTATCTCGTCTGCAAAGTCCTGGTCGGTATGCCGTCCGATATAGGGCAGCTGATTCAATGGGGTATCTGCGTGCTCTCTGGCCATCACGAGGCATACAGGCTCATGACGGAGTGTGACTATACCCTCATCCCATTGGAATTCTCCCCGGACCAGGGCGATGGATATTTCATTTTCTTTCAGACTTTTGTACAGACGGGTGCTCTGCTGAGTATTGACATGGATATCCACCTTTGGGTATTGCTGAAGATAGGACTTGAGCACATCAGGTAGACGGTAGCGGGCATAGTTGACAGATACTCCTACTTTCAGAGTGCCTGCTACCTGGCCTGAAAGAGCGTCTAGATCTATGCGTATTTTCTGCATTGATCCTGATATTGATCTGATATACGGAAGTATGGCTTCCGCTTCAGGGGTAAATATGACCCCCTTTCTTGACCTTATCATCAGGGTGCATCCGAGTTCATCTTCCAGCTTTTGTATCCTTTTTGTCAATGCAGACTGGGTAGTAAACATTTTTTCGGCGGCTTTTGTGATGTTGCCCATCTTTTCCAGCATTTCCAGCATTTCGCAATCTTTTTCATCCATCTGAACTGATCCTCCATATATCTTTAACAGGTCTGTATCTGGTGACTACAGGCCATGTCATTCTTATATCCAAATATTCCCAATAAGAATCAAATATAAATGAATTATATAACGACAAGGAATGAAATTCAAGGTATATATATTTCCTGTTTTTTTGATATACATTCCAAAACAGAATGTAAGTTTATGAAATTATATAATTTTACAGAATAAAAAAACAGAAATATAATTTATAAAGAGAATAGCAAGGAGGGACAAAATTATGTATATGACCAAATACCCCTGTGTTTATATGAGAGGCGGCACCAGCAAGGCCGTATTTTTCCATGAAAAGGACCTCCCCAAGGATCAGAGCAAATGGGACGAGATCTTTCTGAAAGTCATGGGAAGTCCGGATGTAAAACAGATAGACGGTATGGGCGGGACCGTATCTTCTACCAGCAAGATCGCTATCATCTCTCCGTCTGACAGGGATGATGTGGATGTGAATTATACCTTCCGCCAGGTGGATATAGTTATCCCCAGGGTAGACGGCAGCGCAAACTGTGGCAATATTTCTTCTGCTGTAGGTCCCTTTGCCATTGATGAGGGACTGGTACCGGCTGTGGAGCCGATCACGGTAGTGCGTATATTAAATACCAATACAAATAAGATCATAGAGGAGCATGTAAGGGTAAAGGACGGGAAGGCCATGGTACATGGGGATGAGGTGATCAAGGGCGTTCCGGGTACGGGATCTCGCATTGACATGTATTTTGAAGATCCTGCAGGTTCCAAAACCGGCAAGCTGTTCCCTACAGGCAAAAAGAAAGAGATTTTTGATGTCCCTGGCTATGGACCGGCGGAGGTCACTGTCCTTGACTGCTCCAATCCTATGGTATTTATCAAGGCTTCTGACCTGGGTATAAAGGGAACTGAACTCGTTGAACTGAACCAGGATAAGGACGTGATGGAGCATATAGAGCGCATCAGGGGGATGGCTGCAGTCAAATGCGGGTTTGTAGATAACTGGGAGGCAGCCAGGACAGAGTCTACATCTGCTCCCAAAGTATCCATAATATCTGCTCCCCAGGATTATGTGGATATGGACGGCAATACTGTAAAGAGCCAGGACATGGATATCTGCGTCAGGGCCATATCCGTAGGCTCTCTTCATAAGGCATATCCCATGACTGTGGCAGTCGGGACCGGTGCTGCGGCAAGGATCCCGGGAACTATAGTATATGAGACTGCCGTCAATGATAAAAACAAGGATATCATCCGTCTGGGACATTCAAGCGGTATCACGGAGGTAGATATCAAGATGGACGGAGAAAAGGTGCTAAAGGGAGGAGTGACCAGGACCGCCAGAAGGATCATGGACGGTTATGTATACATAAGAGACTGAAAAGACCGTAGAAGGAGGGATAGTACGATGGCTATGTACGCATATATAGGTTGCCGTACGACTAAAGAGAGAAATGCAAGAGGCAAGGGTATCAGCGTTTATGCTGTGGATGGCGATAAATGGGAACTCCTGCAGATCCTGGAGGGTGAGGTGAACCCGTCATATCTGTGTCTCAATAAGGATCAGGACAGGCTCTATGCAGTACATGGAGATTTCAGCCAGGTCAGCGCCTATGAAATCCATGACGATGGAAAGATCTCTCTCGTCAATACAGTAGACACTTTCGGTACAAATCCTGTCCATCTGACCCTTGATCCAACCGGCCGTTGGCTTTTTGTTGCAAATCTTCAGACCGGTGGAGTATCTGTGATCCCTGTAAATAATGATGGTTCTCTGGGACATATCAAAGAATTGTCTTTTATTTCAGGAAATGGAGGGCCTGGCTATATTTCGCATCCCCATCAGGTAAACCTGGATCCCAGCGGAAGATGGCTCCTGGTACCGTCCCAGGGAAGGCTCCAGGGCATAGGAAAAATCACAGTCTTTGAGGTAGATCCTGATGCAGGGCTTATCAAGGAACATTTCATTGCAAAGGCCAGGACAGGAGCGGAGCCCAGGCACTGTGTATTCCATCCTGATAATCGGTATTGCTATGTCCTGAATGAAAAAGACAGTACGGTGACTCTTTACTATTTTGATAAAGATCGGGGTACCATGGAGGGCAAGCAGATCATAACAACGCTTCCCGAGGATTACACAGGAGACGGATGGGCCAGCGCCATAGACATAGATCATGAAGGAAGGTTCCTGTATGTTTCCAACCGTAAACATGACAGTCTCACGGTTTATGCCATAGATCAGGGGACCGGACATATAAGCTGGCTCCAGAATATCGGGACAAAGGGCGTCCAGCCGAGATTCATAACTGTCAGCCCTGATGGAAGTCAGGTCCTGGCGGCTAACGAGCTTTCAGATACGATCTGCATTTTTAATGTGGACAAGGACGGACATCTTGTCTACAGTGGGGTCACTGTATCTACGGAAAGTCCGGTGTGCATCGTATTCAAAAGATAAGTGCAGGATCTGTATCATCGAAAATCAGTAAAGGATATATTTAAAGATCATATAAACAGGGAGGATTTTAACTGTGGTTACATTACATAAGGGACCTCATTATATCATTGACAATGCTCGCATCGCAGCTGTTGAAGAGCCAGGGCTGACCCCCCAGGAGGATGGTAAAAAACAGACCATCACCTACCAGGTGATGGAAAAGCATAATCACTCGGGAAATATGGAGCATCTTCAGATAAAATTTGACTGCATGGGAGTTTATGACAACACCTATGTGGGTATCCTCCAGACTGCCTATGCCAGCGGTCTCAAAGAATTTCCCATGCCCTGTGTCTTTACCAACTGCCACAACTGTCTTTGCGCAGTGGGAGGGACCATAAACACGGATGTTCATAAATATGCTGAGAGCGCCTGTATCAAATCAGGAGGTATTTTTGTGCCTCCCCATGAGGCGGTCATCCACCAGTATATGCGTGAAATGATGATCAATTCAGGCGATATGGCGATAGTTTCCGATTCCCATACCCGCTATGGCACACAGGGGTCAGTTTCCATCGGAGAGGGCGGACCTGAGTTGGCCAAGGCCATGCTTGGAAAATACTATGAGATTGATTATCCCCAGGTCATAGCGGTATACCTGAAAGGGGCTCCCAAGCCCTGGGTAGGCCCCATGGATGTGGCTCTGAGCCTGATCGGTGCTGTATTCAAAAACAATTTTGTCAAAAATAAGGTGCTGGAATTTGTAGGACCTGGCGTCAAAAATCTTTCCATGGATTTCAGGAACGGCATAGACACCATGACTACGGAGTCGGCATGCCTTTCTTCCGTATGGATTACCGATGATAAAACCAGAGAATACTTTGAGATTCATGACAGACCTCAGGGCTACAAGGAAATGAAGCCCGGAAGCCAGGCACTCTATGACGGAGTGGTTGAGATAGATCTGGACGAGGTAGTGCCCATGATAGCCCTGCCTTTCCATCCCAGCAACGCTTATCCTCTAGCTGACGTCATCGCTGATCCAGAAAAGTATCTGGGTATGGTGGAGGAAGAAGCAAAGAAAGTATTTGAAAACAACAAGGACATCCACTTGGATCTGAGATCAAAGATCATAAACGGAAAGATCAAGGTCGATCAGGCTGCCATTGCGGGATGTGCCGCGGGCTCTTTTGAAAATATCTGTGCCGTAGACACCATTGCAAAGGAGATGGATCAGGGACTGGGAACATTCCCTCTCAATATTTATCCGGCTTCCCAGCCTATTATGTATGAACTGAACCGGGTCGGTGTGCTCAATGATCTGATGAATTATGGGGTAAGGGTCAAGACTGCTTTCTGCGGCCCCTGCTTCGGAGCTTCTGATGCTCCCGGAAACAATGATTTCTGTATCCGCCACAGCACCAGGAATTTCCCCAACAGGGAAGGTTCAAATCCTGCCACAGGTCAGATCGCCTCAGTGGCTCTGATGGATTCCAAGTCCATTGCAGCTACAGCTTTCAATGGGGGATACCTGACCTCAGCTGAAGATGTGCAGGTGGAGTACAGGATACCGGCTTATCACTTCAATCATCATATATATGACAACATTGTCTACAATGGATTCGGAAAGGCCAAGCCTGAAACTGAACTGGTTTATGGTCCGTCCATCAAGGACTGGCCGGAAATGGTTTCCCTGACAGACAATCTGCTCCTTAAAGTAGCCAGTGTGATACGGGACGAGGTAACTACTACTGATGAGCTTATACCCTCAGGAGAAACGGCTTCTTACAGATCCAATCCTTATAAAATATCAGAATATACTCTGATCAGGAAAGACCCGGCTTATGTGGGCAATGCAAAAGCCATCCAGGCCTATGAAACTGCCCGCAGAAATGGTGACAGCAAAAAGGCAGCCGAGGTGTATCAGGTATTGAAAGCAGCAGGGATAGAAACCTCTGTTGAAGAATTGATGAAAACCACCGGTATAGGCTCTGTGCTTTATGCAAAGCGTCCCGGAGACGGATCTGCCAGAGAGTATGCGGCAAGCTGTCAGAAAGTGCTGGGAGGTCTTGCCAATATCTGTATCGAATATGCTACTAAACGTTACCGCAGCAATTGTGTCAACTGGGGCATACTTCCTTTTACTTGCCCCGACAAGGAGATCGAACTGGCGGCGGGAGAGTACATATATCTTCCCGGGATCCGTCAAGAAGTCGAGGAGGGAGCCGTAAAGATCGTTGCAAAAGTGATCGGGACTGATGGCAGCGTGCGGGATCTGGATCTGGAGCTTCCCGATGTTACTGAGGCAGAGAAGCAGGTGCTGCTGGCGGGAAGTCTAATCAATTTCTACAAGCAGGATCAGCAGAAATAAATAGGTGCAAGTGTGAAACAGGTTATCAATGAAAAAACTGAGATCCGAAAACTGGCACAATGGATCAGCCAGCTGTCCTGGGATGATCTTCCTATGGATGTCCGGGAGGCGGCAGGTCTCAGGGTACTGGATCTGGTAAGCTCAGGGCTTGGGGCTGTAAAGGATCCTCTCATGGAAGATGTGATCGCATCTTATACCGCACGTTCAGGGTCCGGACGGGCCTCCGTGTGGGGAAGGAGTGAGAGATTTCCGGTGGAGACGGCAGCCAAGATAAATGCCATGCTGGCTCATACCCTGGAATTGGATGATGTGCATCCGGCTTCAAAGACCCATGGCAGCGCCAGCATCATCCCGGCTGCCTGGGCCATGGCAGAGTATCTTGGAAGCAGCGGGAAGGAATTTCTGACGGCAGTAGTCTGCGGATATGAGGTAACGGCCCGTATAGGTATGGCCCTTGGGGTGACCGCACATCGGAAAAAGGGCTGGCATGCCACTGCTACCTGCGGTATATTCGGCTGCGCTGCTGCAGGTGCAAAGCTCCTGGGTCTGAATACGGAACAGACTATATGGGCCCTTGGCATGGCAGGAACCCAGAGCAGCGGCCTGTGGGCCTTTCTGGGTGACGGATCCAGCTGCAAGGCCCTTCATCCTGGCCACTGTGCAGCCTGCGGGCTGGATGCTGCCTTTCTGGCCAGGGCAGGCATGACCGGACCGGAGCATATCCTGGATGCTGAGGACGGAGGACTGCTTAAGGCCATGTCGGATGACTATGATCTTTCAAAAGTCGGAGCAGGACTCGGGCAGGACTGGGAGATCCTGAAAATGGATGTAAAGCCATATCCCTGCTGCAGAAGCGTGCACTGTATAATCGATGCCATGCTTCAGATCCGGCAGGAGATGGAGGACCGCAGACTGTCGCTTGATATGATAAATCATGTACATGTATATACCTATGAGGTAGGCTACAGACAGTGTGCGGTCAGCAGCGGATGCCTGGATCCCAAAAATACGATGGACGCCAAGTTTTCAGCTCTTTATGGGGCAGCGGCTGCTTTGCTTTTCGGCAAAGTGACGATGGATGAATTTGAACCTGAGATCCTTGGAAATGCCGGATTGAGAAACTTGATGAAAAAAATCCAGGTATCTCCTGATGAGGAACTGACCAGTCAGTATCCGGCGCACTGGGGCTGCAAGGCTGAGGTTGGATTTTCAGACGGGACAGTATTTAAGAGGAAAGTGTCAGATCCCTCGGGAAGCTTCCATAATCCACTTTCCCTGCGACAGCTCGAGGATAAGGCCAGAAGCCTGATAGCCGTGGCTTTTCCCGGCAGGGAGACCGAGATATCTGATAGTCTGAGAAACATATGGATGTCGGAAAAATTACCGGATATGGGTGCTTCATAACATTCTGAAATGGAATTAAAAATAATGAACTTTATGAATTTTACATATATTCATACATAGTTTATTATGATTTTAATGATATTTTATACACGATATAAATATCAGACCTTTCAGGTTTGCGCAAACTCTAAAAATATATTTTCTAAAAAGGTAATAATGTAGTGTAGGAGGACTATATGAATATTGCTGTTTTGTCACTTATCCTTTTGGTAGTGGTAGTGGCGGTGGGTTACATAAAAGACCTGAATGTCGGAATCCTTGCCCTCATCGCCTCCTTTGCCCTTGTGCTTATAGGCGGACTGGATATGGACATGGTGCTTGACGGATTCCCGTCTTCATTGTTCTTGAATCTGCTGGGGACCATGTACCTGTTTGCTCTGCTTCAGGATAACGGAACACTCAGCCTGCTTTCCAAGAAGCTGGTTTCTCTGGTAGGTTCCAAGACCTTTCTGATACCGATAGTAGTTTACATCATTGCTTATGTTATTTCTGCAGTCGGCCCCGGAGCCATATCCGCTCAGGCTATCATGATACCGTTTTCAGTATTACTGGCTGTCCAGATGGGCATAAAGCCCTACATGATGTCATCCATGGCCATACTTGGAACTGTGGCAGGGACCACATCCCCTGTTGCGCTTACCGGCATCATAGTAGGAGGGCTCCTGGAGGAGATGTCATTCCCGGGCCAGGAAAACACCCTCAGGGCGATGATGATAGACATAACCATCATGAATGTGATCTGCGCTCTGGTCATCTACATCATTTTCAAAGGTTATGCACTCAAGCCCTCACAAAAGGTTGGCGAGGCTACTGCCGTAGTTGAAAAATTCAACAGGGACCAGAAGCTCGGGCTTGTAGGCATGACCGTACTTGTCATAGGCGTACTGTTCTTTGGGATGAGCGTAGGTCTGATGGGATTCTGCGTTGCCATAGTACTGTCCCTGTTAAATGCAGTAGATGAAAAGAAAGCTCTTAAGATGGTACCCTGGAGCGTCCTTATACTGGTAGGCGGAATGAGCATACTTATGGATATCACCTTTGCAGTCGGCGGCATAGATCTGCTGACATCCATACTCCAGAGTATGATGAACAAGACCATAGCTCCGTTTATCATGACTCTTGCTTCCGGAATAACCGGATGGTTCAGCTCAGGAAACGGAGTCGTTATACCGACATTCGTGCCTACTGCTCCTGCTCTTGCAGAAAGCCTTGGCAATACTACTACCGAGATCATCCTTGCCATAGTTTCCGGAGCCACAGTCGGAGGACTCAGCCCCTTTGATTCAGGCGGAAGCATGATCATAGGGTATTATTCCCAGGAGGTTAAGGTAACTGAAAAAGAGCAGCAAAAGATGTTCCTCGTATTTTTCGGACTTGCAGTATTGTGTGTATTTATAGCCGCTCTCTGCGGACTTGTAGGGATATTTAGATTGTTCAACTAAAATCATCAAACGTATGACATACACATTTCAGCATGGAGCCTTAACAGTCGGGCTCCATGCTTTTTTATTTCATTTTTGGTATAAGTAATATTTTCATGAAATAATTTGATTTTTTATTAAACCTGAGCTCTTTGACGATCGCTGCTTTTTCGCCTTGAGTTGCGCAGCCCTTCTTTCTTCTCTCAAGGCGATCT
>CALWHG010000073.1 GCA_944380315.1 uncultured Lachnospiraceae bacterium | reverse complement strand
TTGCTTTCCTCTATATTCGTGAATTTGTGCAACATATGCTAAAATCTCATTATCCCAGGTTCGTTCTCTGAGTTTTGAATAATCAAATTTTTTCATTTAATGATTCCTTCTCCCAACTCCCGCCTCTTTCTCCCAATATTGCTATTTATTTGTGAGAAAAGCAAATAAAATAAGACCACGTATATTAAACGAAAAGCCCAACAGCATTTCCGCTGCCGGGCTTTTGCCTTAAACGTCCCTGAGAGGATTCGAACCTCCGACCTTTCGCTTAGGAGTTGAGTGATCACTCACGAAAACCAAGAAAGGAGGGCATTTCCCGCACCACATTTTATGCTTTCACTCAAGGTTTCACTCAATTTTTATATTCTAGTTTTTCTTTTCCTGTTTCTGATAAAGCGAATAAATAGGAAATTGTATAAATTCATTCTTATAATCTTGTGACATTTGTTTTATGTATTTGTCTACCTCATTATATTCTTCAAGAAGAATACATATTCCTGTCAGCATGCCCAAATTGTCTTCCCATCGCTTTATCATTTCAAATAATATGGCTTTTTCCCTTACTTGAAGGGCTCTCTGTCTTTTGTAACACTGAAATAGATTTACTAAATATAAATCATTTTCATCAGGATTATTTTTTATTAGCCAGTCATATAACCTTTCAATAATATTCAATGGTATTTTCTCGTTTTGTTTGTCATATGCTTTAAGCATTTCAAGACAAGACAAATTCACTCTTTCATAATGAATTTTATTATTTACGCTTATAAAATCTCTATAAATAGCTTCATAGTCAACATTATCTATGTTTAAGTAATCATTTTCCCTTAAAATACTATATTGAGAAGTATCTTCTATAATTCCATTTTGATCTTGTGCAACAATTTCTAGTTTTGTTCCAAAAAAGTTCTCAATTATATATTTTCTACCCTCAACATGCTTAAAATTAAGTAAAACTTTTAAATTCCCGACCTTTACATAAGTTACAGGAGATTGTATAACTTCATTAATTTCCACAGGTAATTTGTCAATAAATGCTTTTATCAATACTTGAATATGAGCCTCGCTCTGATTATCTACCATCGTAACATCTAACGGTTTTTTTACGCCTAAGTAATCTAAAACCTTTTTTACATTTTTTAAATGCTTCAACTGTAACTTTGCTTCACATAAATGAAAGGAGGCTTCTTCATTTTCTGTTGGATTGAATGTGAATCTATTATCTCCTATAGAAAATTCTTTATATTTAAACATTGCTAATAAAAATTCCAAATCTAAAATACGTTCATCTAAAGTTCCATTTAATGTGTATTTAATATTAAATCTATCTTTAAGCAATTTGAATTTAAAACTTTTACCGATAGCAATAGAATTCCCGTCTCTTTCAGAAATCAACTTCCATGATTTATAGTATATTTTTCCATTTACACTTACATTTTTATTTATTTCTCTATATATAGCTTCGATTTTATCTATATAATTTAAAGGGATGTTGATATTCCCTTCAGCATTTGAAGCATAAATATATATACCATGGTTTAATAAATAATCGTCAGGGTTACTTTTATTATATCCTATCCCTGTATAGGTTGTTCCAAAGTTCCATTTAGTTAAATCAAGGTCTTTTGAAGCTTGTTCAATGCTATATTCCCCATTTCGTAACAAGCTTTGCTTTTCCATGTCTCTATTAAAATTAAAAAAGATATTTGACACCTCATTACTTGACATTGGAAATTCATTAAATGTAAGAGAAACCGTTTTTTGATTATCTTTTAAATTTTTAAGAATTTGATTTATTTTGTATGGCAATAACTCCAAGTAATATATTATTTTTTCGGAACCATCGTTAATTATATTTACGACGAAATATAAAACACCACCAGTTTTTCTAAAATTTATAAGATCCGAAATTTCAACAACAAACACAATGTGATTTTTAAAAGTATTAACAATAGTTGTTCCTTTTACCTGAACAGGAACTATACCAACCAAATCCCTTTTGGAATGATTATTTCCGGGTTTACTATAAACAAAAACTGTTCCATCAAAACTTGGTGTTTTATCATTTTTCTTTATATCTGACACCAAATAATCCGTTTTGGAAATAGCATCATCTACCGCATTTACTGCTAAGCCTTCTATATCCATCTATATCTCCATAAAAACGGCAGAGCCGAAGCTCTGCCAAAAAATTAAAAATTAAATATTATCCTGCTATTATTGGTTTTTACTTTCTTCTCCGATTTCTTTTCTTCTAAGAGCTTTTTCAAGATTTTGGTCTTTTCCTTTTCAAGCTGGGAAACAGACATGTTCTTATATCTCTTAGGAATAACAAGATTATCGTTTTCATAAGCGATCATATATCTGTCACCTCCCTAAAATAAATTTGAAAATGTTCTTTTATCTCTTCCAACGCATTTATTTGGGCTTCATCTTCATTATAGCCTTTTTTGATATACTCTTCAACTAGTAACTTATAGTAATTGGCATTCACTTTTTCATCCGCCGAATACATATACACACTACCATTATGCCCTATAACTATCCCTATAGTATAATTATGATCATAATTTGAATTGAAGTCTTCTATGCTTGGAGGAAAACTATCAGGGTGATTATGTAAAGTAAGAAGATTTTTATACCTTTTTACTTTTCTCTTTGTTGCCGTTGAATAAATAACTCTCTTTTCGACAGTTTGTTCTGTTTCCTCAGCAACAATACTAATAGTATCAAGATCCACCCAATACATATCTTCAATCTGAGTTCCCGATCGATGTATTAAGCAAGTCTTAGCGATCTGATATAGGAGTCTACTTAATTCAATGCTATTTGATATGGCATCGAATTTTTTCTTATATGCACTACTATTAATATATTTCTTGTTTACAGTAGTGCTTTTATTTCGACCTTTACGCTGTTCTTCTAACTCTATTATATCATTATCATTAAGGTTATTTTCAGTATTCAACTATGGTACCCTTTATTTTCACACCTTTCGTATTATATTATTATACACATTCATTTTAATTCTCAAACCCAAAATCATCAACCTTAAGCGTCCTGCAGTTTTCTGATACTGTCCTTACTGTTGACGCAGGTATGCCTTTAGGGGCAGTTACATCGACTTCCAGTCTGAGTTCGACATTGCTTCCATCAACCGACATAAGATGCTGTATGATCTCCTGAAGATAAGTTTGCACATCACGATTGACACGGGTATTATCAAGCGTAGCACTCATGTAAAAATGCTTATTGGTAGGAAGCTCTTCTGTTTTACCTTGTGAAGTTGCATTTTCATTGGCAGGAGACTCTTTAAATCCCGTTTGTGAAGCAGTTGCAAATCCATCATTATTTCCAACATATGGATCTTCTTTAAATCCCTGTGCCTGTTGAGCATCATTTTGCTGTTCTGAAACAAGCTGCTTCATGGCAACATTTGCCTTCACAATAAGGTCTGAGGGATTAACATTGAATATACTCTTGTTAAATTTAAGCCCTATGTATCTATCATTGGCAAATCCAGCAGCAATTGCAAAGTATTCATTTGAGGCAACGCCTTCACATATCGTATTTTCAAGGACAGAATAATTTGCAAGCCTCGGAAGATAGCAATAAGTGCATAAGTAGTCCCAAAGCTTTTTGATCTGAATACTGTTATCGTTTTTCCAAAGCAGATCATCCAAGCTCATCAAAAGAAGCGCAGGTGCCCATTTTGTAATAATCTGCTCATTTTGAATCATCTTTTTGGCTGCCTTAGTCACTATATTATCAGTTCCACCGCTTATGTCAGTTATTTCCCACTGGATCTTCTTCATATCCTCAAACTGATCTATATAAGGAACCATAAGCCAACGGTATGCTTCTTTTAATCTCAGCTCTACCGTTTCATTGCTCCTGTTGAGGTTATTTTGTGTCTCTCTTATCTGATTTCCATCAAGATTGAGATCTTCCCTGTCAGAATATATAGAAGTCCATGCCAATAATCTTCTTACTTCTAAACGTAGTGAATCAAGCTGATTCTCATCAGGAGCAACGAAGGCAAGCATATTTCTGTATATACGAGGTGCATTTCCTCTGTTATTAAATATCTCTGTTACTTCTTTTTCAGCCGGTGTCTCTACTGTAGCCTTAAGCTTATAATAATCTCTCGGTTTCAGGACACAAAGCCTTACTTCCTGATCATCAGGAACATCCAAAGATGAATTAGGGCAGATATGGACTCCACTAAAAGGATTTTCCTTGCGGATCTTCCTTAATCTCCCCTCTATCTCCATATCAACTTCCGTCTGCGACAGCTGTGAAGCTCGATCCTCTGCAGTTTTACGGAGTGTAGGCCTTGTATCATACCAGTATCTACTTCCATTTGGGTTGTTATAAAGGTAGGACAATGATCCGTGCAGAGTATTAAGCGCATCGTTGAAGTCTGCTATATTTTCTCCCGGTTGAACTACACCAAGCCTTATCCTTGAAGCTTCCAGTCCTCTTACAGCCTGATCTCTGCTTGTAGGAGCGCTTCCCAGCATGATAGTCCTAGCTACACGGCGCGCTGCAAGCTTTCTGCCATACCTTATATTACCCTTATCAAGCTTATAAGGTATAGAATCCTTTCCATCAACTTCACGGTCAATGATACTGTTCCATGTATCCGGAAGATGCCTTACAAGCTCATCTCTTACATTGGGCATATCAAGGGGTATGGATCCGGGCATGATCATGGCGCTTGCATCATTGGCCATCCAAAGCTCATGTATTACAGCTGCCATAAGGCGCAGTACTCCACGGGTGCGCTGGAAACGTTCAAGCGTAGCCCAGTCATCATAAAGCCTGTCGAACACTTCCGGATGTATAGGATAGCAGGAAATCATACGATCTCTGTATTCCACTTCCTTTGCTTCCAAAGGAAAGTCTGCGGAATTCTCCTGATACATCTTGCTAAATGCAGTGCATACTGCATCTCTTGCTTCCTCATCCTTACAATCAAGGAACAGCCTTCTTCTGACTACCTCAAATCCTTCATTGGCTGCAACTGGTTTCCATATGGACTCCATCCTGCCAAAGGTATGCTCTATGGTCTCAAGTGCTATCTGCCCGGCATCTCCTCCTATCTCTATGTCTGACTCCGGTATAGATGCAACCACTATACTGTTTTTGCTGGCTCTTGCAGCTTCAGTTATTTCCTGAACGAATGCTATAAAGTTATCATAAGAACCTGCCGGAAGTCCATCTACCCCATAAAGCTTCTTTGCATACGCAACAAGCTCATCCATCAGGATCAGACAAGGGCCACATTCATCAAGCAGGTTTTTAAATGTTTCCGATCCCGGACTTGTCCCACGCCTGTCTGAGTCTCTGATGATGGAATAAAGATCAGGCCTTCCAGCTGATGTAACCAGCTGATATGCCATTTCTCCCCAAATCGTATTGACGGTATATCCCGGCAAATTAGCAGGATTTTTCTTTTTACTGGGATCAAGGGCTGTACCAACAAGTACTGCTACATTGGCTTTCGGAAAATGCTCCAATCCAGCTTTTTCAAGTATAGGCTTTAAGTTTGGAATCCTGTCTACTGAAGTTCCACTTTTTACCATATGATAAAGTGCCAGCATACTATGCGTTTTACCACCACCAAATGCAGTCTTAAGTTGTATAACAGGCTCTCCGCCTAAACCAGCTATGCGCTGAAGCGCCTTAACTAAAAGGCCAGTCATGCCTTCAGTAATATATGTACGGGCAAAAAACTCTACCGGATCACGGTACTCATAAGCGCCTTCGCCTCTTGATACCTGTGCAAGATCCGCAGCAAACTCTGCTGTCTGATATCTGCCTTCAGCCACATCAGGATGCGGCTGCATTATATCTCTCCAGCTCGGAAGATTACTTCCCTCTCCGACTGAATACTCAAGCACTGCTGCATTACCTGCTGAAGCTTTTCCATTTGAATGCTGAGATATAGTGTTTTCTGCGGCTGCTAAAGATCCCTCTGCTGAGCCATATCGTACTGTACGATAAAGCGCCCTGATCTCTTCCGCGCCCTCCGCATCAAATGCTTCGCAAAGTAAGGCCATGGTATCAAGTGCTCTTTCGGAATAAGCCTGAGAAACATCCTGCTGACCTACATGAGCTATCTTATTTCTTACGCCCATCAGTTCTTTTGACCATGTTCTATAGTCAATAGAAAGCTTTGCAGCAAAAACTTCCTTCCATGATCTATCGATCAGCCTCAGGCAATTTGCCACATCAAGAGAATCAACCAATTCAGCGTAATCTCCGTTATCCGGCAGATCTCTAAGCTGGTCACTTAGCGTATCTTTCACTTCTTCCCACCAGTGACTATGATACACACGGTTAAATTCCTGAGCTATATAACCTGCCATAAGCGGATGAAGGATCCTAAATCCTCTCTGTACAAGTTCAACTCTTTCCTGCATGGCTATTCCTCCTAAGTTTGATAGCTATTGCTTTAATTTCTAAAAGCCTGATCTTATATATACTGTATCAATCCTTACTGATAAGTCCTGATGTAAACAGATCCATCTGTTCTTCTGTTTCACGCTTAATTGAAGCTGCTCGTGACTGTATATCAGGCCAAGCAACTACTAAGGCATTGTAAGCATAGGCCTCATTTGTCCACTTCTTTTGCTCTGCAATGGTATAAAGCCTGTATGCAAGATCTTTGGCTCTTTCGGCTGCTGATCCAAAGATATTAACTATCAATTTAGCACAGGCTTCTATGCCCCCTTTTGCCATGGCCCTTGTAAGCTGCTGAGTAAGAAGCCATATGATTTCTTCGCTTTCCTTACTCTTTTCAGGCAGTTCATCTCTTTCAACGATATGAACTATACCCGCTTTGGCATAAAGGATTCCGTTAGCTGCAAGCATAGGGATGGACGTACTCTTGGCGTTGGCAAGGACTTCTGCCTCTCCATACTTGACATCATTATATGCGTACTGCGTATAAAGATCTATGCAAAACCTGCTGGCAGAATCCATGTCTCCAACCTGCTCGTTGAAATAAAGGTCGATCTCCTCATTGATGATATGAAGAGCACTTCTGACTGACATAGGTGTACCATCAGCTTCAAGAACTCTGCTGTATCTGCTGAATACTCCCATGCCCGGGCCTATAGCGGACTGGGCAAGATCTACAGGGGCTATATTGCTTTCCTGAAGTTTCTTTAAGGCCGGACGCAATTCCCTTCTAAGTATAGCTATCAGATTACGCCTTGTAGTCTGAGGCGCATCCTCCGGACGTTTGCGGCAGACAAGGACAATGGAAGAAGCGAGGGCATTTGTTCCTGAAGCTATTTGCCTATTCGCCATTTCCGTACGCATTGGCCATGTACCTGTAATCGCAAATCCAGCATCTATAATAGCTGAAAGCATAGTCTCCCAGCCTGATGATGCTTTTCCATCATCATCAGATTCACTTTGCTTATAAGCATAGTATATTGTTACAGGAATATCTTCGCTTGCATATTTATAAATCTGTTTACAAGTAGAAAGCATCCCATTTTCAAAAAATTTTTTGGCATTTTCATTACTTCCATTATGCCTATAAGGTGTTGCAATCAATTCTTCGCCTTTAGGTACAAGCATAGTTGAAAACAACTCGGGGTAAACATCTTTCAATGTACACCTCATCCATATATAGAAAAAATCTGATAAATCTGCATATCCTATATTGTCATAATAAGGTGGATCTGTGGAAACCATTATATTTCTTAACTCACAGTCACTTTGGGCATCTTGTTGTTTAGCTTCACCACATATACCAATTCCTAAATTAGCTACACTTTTCTCTACCCAAGTCAACATATTATTAAAACTTCCAGAAGAACTACAAAAGGGATTGCACTCAGCATAATCCCAAACCATCGGTATTGCTTGTCTTCCAAAAGTATTTCTCATTTTTTGTCCCGCAGAATTCCAAGAACAAATTGAAGAATGGTAATCAGCCATTTTATCAATCAAGAACGTCAAATATACCCCTACAGCCTCTCCATATGCTTGAGCTCCATCACCTCCATCTTTTAACTGTAAATGATTATTTTTAAATCCAATTTTTATTGCATCTCTCTCTATAAGCTCTTTCACATCATTTATTAATGAGCTCAATGTAGTTAATTCAATCAACTGTCTATCTGTAAATAATTCCGATATAGATTCTATTCCATAATTTGGCGTCTTAAAATCTCTCGGATTATGTGGCAATAATGCATCTGGATAATATTTTGGCTTATCTACATTAGCACATCTTATTTGTTCATCATCAACATCTAAATACAGTCTTCCGTTAATCCCCTCAGCAACTATAGCGCACATTTGTGCTCCAATTTTATGTTTCTTACCTTCATCTCGAATATACGAAAAATCCACCGGAGTTCCGCAAGCCACGCATATAGCCCCTTTTCTGTTTACCGTACCTTCTATTTTAGGGGTTCCTTTATTATGGATTTTATATTTAAACTTTCCATTATAATTAATAGGTTCTATCCAAGCATAATTTGTTTTTTTTGTTGAAAGAACAAAAGATCTCACCAAAGGCATTTCACATCTACAGGCAGGGTTAGGACATTTTACAGTCCTTGCCCATATCCAAGCTATAACTGTAGCCTCTCCACCACCCTGTTCTGCAGGTACTTTTACTTTAGGATATAGATGACCAATACGCTTAAAAGCCTCATTTTTCATCCATTCACCATAGTAGCGAACATCCTCAGCAAGGCCCTGCGCTCTAACCCATGTGTTATTTATAGATTCCATCTGAGCATCAGGATTTACAGGCGGCATACCTGCAAAACGAGACGGTATCTCTATCATGGCCTTATTTATCATCACAGCTACAGGGTTGAGGTCATGTGCGTGTGCCTTAAGGCCCAGCCTCTGTGCCTCCAAAGGAATAGCGCCGCCACCGGCAAAAGGATCAAGCAACTCTGGAGGATTTCCACCTGTGCTCTTCATTATTTCCGCTTTGGCAGCATTCAGCACATCCTCATTGTTGGAGTTTTCCCATACAACAAGATCTTCAAGTATCTTAAAAAGCCTCTGTCTCTCTTCATTTTGAGCTTCCTCAGTGGGAAATAGTTCAGGATGAGACGAAGGATCATCTACAAGAGATGCCCATATGACAGCTCTTGCTGCAGCAAGAGGTCTTCTTGCCCACCAAAGATGCAAAGTTGATGGATGACCGTGCCTTATGGTCTTTTCTCTCGCTGATGCATCGTTTATCTTTTCAAGTGGTAAAGCTACTTCTATAAGCTTTTTAGTCGCCATCTTTAAGTCCTCATTTCTGATAAACTATCTCTGACACATTTATCAGATCTTGCATATCATAATTTACGCTTGTTGCAGTAAAATCCGGTGCGTTTGTAAATGGATGCTTAAGGTATATGGTATGTGTAAAGCTTCCATCTACTTCAACTATCGCAAGTATAAATTCATCCGGCTTATTTAAGGCTGTAAGGATCTCATTTTTACTTACTGT
This sequence comes from uncultured Lachnospiraceae bacterium, assembly GCA_944380315.1. Lineage (GTDB taxonomy): Bacteria > Bacillota > Clostridia > Lachnospirales > Lachnospiraceae > Avilachnospira. Next base: position 3,726 of record CALWHG010000073.1, on the reverse strand, counting down.
AACCGTAGTAGAACCTTTAGCTCTCCCCTTAACTTCTATGAACCTTAAAGGAAAGCCGTCTGAATTGGTGATTACCTCTTTAGGAACCTTCGACTCCACATCATAGCCGCATTTAAGTCTACTTACATCCTGCGGGTCAAAGCCAAGAGATCTTTCGATATCCATAACCGCAGCCATAGCAGCATATTCTATACTTTGCCTGTCTCCGTGTCCGAAATCACTTTCAGCACTTCCCATGATCTCATGGATAAGCCCTTTTGGTATGATCAAAGCTCCCCCTGTAATACTCGGCGGCATCGGAGATATCATCCGTTCCTTTTCTATCTCCGACAGTCGGTTTTGCATACGAGCTGCCAGCTCTTCTGCTCTTCTTTGAGCAAGCTTTGAATTAAGTCTTGCATTCTGCTTACCGGCAGCTTCTTTCTGAGCAAGATCTGCGGCTCTGTAATCCCAGTATTGTATCTCTGCAGTCATCCTGTCTTTTACTGCTTTGGCAGTCTTATCTAATAGCTTTTCTCTGCGAGCCTTTACCTCCGAGAAATGTCCCGGTATCAGATTTTGTATAGCGTAGCCCTTGGCTAAGTCCTCTACTCCGGATTTAAGCCAATCTTGAGTCTGCATCCAGTCTCTGATCGTATTGTATTCTTCATCAGTTATCGATCTATAATCAAGATATGGTGCATATCCCGCTGATGAAGCACTGCCATCAGCTTTTATCTCTACAAAGTGTATATGCTTTGAGATAGTCCTTCTGCTGCCATCCTTAAGTATGACTCCATCCTGAATGGCGTCTTCTATATAAAACAGGATCCTTGCATCTTTGCTATAATCAGTATCATCTATAAAGATACTTCCCAGTTTCATTACATCTATATTGCGCTCTCTAATAAGATCTATGACAGCTTCAAGGAGCGGATGTCCCGGGCAAAAAAGCGCAGCCTGAACCTGTCCGGGAATATTGCAATACTGCTTATCAAAGCATACCCTTTCATAACGATTCAGCACATGTTCCCCATAGCCTATCTGAGTATCTCTGTTGCGAACTGCATAGGGAACGGAAATGATCTCGTACCTGCCTTCTTCTCTTTTTCTGATCTTTCCTCCGAGATCTCTGAAGGCCTCAAGGAAAAAGGCTTCTATAAAATGAGGTTGAAGTTTATGCGCCTCCATACGCTCCATATCTTCCCTGATGCTATTGACCATATTTATGTCCATCACATCTTCTGTAAGAGCTCTTTCATCTATAAGTTTCTGAAAGGCTTCCTTATTCATCGAATGATCGACTACCTGATCCAGCCTCGCTCTTACTTCAGGATCATTGCCATAGCGTACTGCCTCTATCAAAAGCTCACGAAGGGATCGATTGTCAAAGGTCATCTTTCCAAGTATATCGAATACTTTACCGCCCAAAGCCTGACGTTCTTCCTCAAGCTTTTGGAACAGGCGCTGGAACACAAATCCTTCTCTTGTTTCGCTGGCTACAAGATTCCAAAGATGGCATACTTCCGTTTGACCTATTCGATGGATACGGCCAAAACGCTGCTCAAGTCTATTAGGATTCCAAGGCAGATCATAGTTTATCATCAAATGCGCTCTTTGAAGGTTAATTCCCTCTCCCGCTGCATCTGTAGCTATAAGGATCCTTACTCCTACGTCCTGTTTAAATAGTTCTTCCACCTTTCGTCTTTCATCTCTCAGCATCCCACCATGGATAGTGACTACTGCTTCATCACTTCCAAGGAGAGATCTTATTTTATCCGAAAGGTAATTCAAAGTATCTCTGTGTTCCGTAAAGATGATCAGCTTTTCACGCTGTTCATCTCTGCTAAACATAGCTCTATTATCCTGTAAAAGGCTCGAAAGCTCTTCCCACTTTCTATCTACACCCTTTATCCTGACATCATTTGCCATGGATTCAAGATGTTTTAATATCTTGATCTCCGCTTCCAGCTCTGCAATGGTTGCAGCCGCTGAAGCATGGTCTACAACTCTATCCTCAAGCGTTTCCTGCTCCTCTGCAGAAAGATCATCCTCATCGAAATCATCAGGATCTATGTCTTGAATGTCTGAGCTCCGTTTTCCAAGTCTTTCTTCTGCAAGCCGTCTTTCAAGTCTTTCACGCCTACGTTTTAAAGACTGATATATGGCTTCGGGAGATGAAGCCAGCCTGCGCTGCAGTATCGTAAGAGCAAAGCCAACTGTTGTTTTATGTTCTTTATTCAGATTATCGGCTCGGTTAAACTCTTCTCGAACATAATCCGTTACCTCTGTATAAAGCTTTGCCTCTTCAGGCGATAGATCATAATTGACTGTATATGCGATACGCTCAGGAAAAAGAGGTTTTCCATCAAACTTAAGCAGTTCCTCTTTTACAAGCCTTCTCATCACATCACTTACATCGATAGCCTGTTGACTGGTTCCATGGATTCCTTCAAAACGATCAGGATCTACCAATGAAAGGAAAAGCTGAAAATCCTGTTCCTTACCGTTATGAGGCGTAGCTGTTAAAAGTAGAAAGTTCCTTGTTATGTTTGAAAGCAGTCTTCCCAGTAAAAAGCGTTTTGTATATTTAACCTCTCCGCCCCATACAGTTGCTGCCATCTTATGGGCCTCGTCACACACTATGAGATCCCATTCCGTAACTTTCAGTTTCTCCTGAAGTTCATCATTTCTTGCCAGTTTATCAAGCCTTGCTATACAGAGATCTACCTCTGAAAAGATATTGCCAGTGACTGCACTCTCCATCCTGTCATTGGTCAGGATCTCAAATCTTACATGGAATTTTGAATAGAGCTCATCCTGCCACTGTTCTACAAGACTTCCGGGGGCAACAATCAAACAGCGCTTAAGATCTCCTCTCGCTATCAGTTCTTTAATAAAGAGGCCGGTCATAATAGTTTTTCCGGCTCCCGGATCATCTGCAAGGACATAACGTAACGGAAGCTTAGGTAGCATGTCCTGATATACTGCAGATATCTGATGCGGCAAAGGTTCTACAGAAGATGTATGTACTGCAAGATATGGATCAAACAAATGGGCAAGGCTTATCCTGTATGCCTCTGAAGCAAGTTTCATTTTTGATCCATCTGCATCAAAACTCCAAGGCAGGCTATCGTCAAGCACTTCAATGTGAGACTCATCTTCTCTGTATAGAAGCTGAGTCCCCGGCAGGTTTTTACTATTTTTATATGTAATATCAATCACATTTGATCCGTACCACTGTATGGCAACTATAGATACAGGCTCTTCACCTGCTATGCCTTTTATAGTACTTCCAACTGTGATCTCCTCAAGTTTAGCCACGAATTTTCTCCTCTCGGACAAGTTATACGTTTCAGGATTTTATATACTTTCCGCTCTTAATTCTTGCATCAGCAGGTTTTTCAGCATCTGCAGGAATTACCCAAGAGGAGTCTATCTTCATAGCTCCCGGTATACGATCTTCTGAACAGAGAACTTGTATACGCCTTTTTGACAATCCCCATTTCTCAGCAGTTTGTCTTATAGAAAGATACTCCATGTAATCCCCTCAATAAATAATTGACCAACTTATAAATACTCAATTATATTATAATCTTGATTGCGAATAAAATCAATTGAAATATTCTTTTCAAGCAACAAAAAAGGAAGCGCAATAGTGCGCTTCCTTGAGGCCGATGACGAAGAAGGGATTCTTCAGGAAGCATGAGTATGTATATGATGAGCCGTACGACTGCTATCTATGTC
>CALWHG010000072.1 GCA_944380315.1 uncultured Lachnospiraceae bacterium | reverse complement strand
TATATTTCTTACCGGATCCCGAGGGATTACTTGGCGGGCCGAGCGCCAAGATGTCTCCGTGCGACAAAGGGCAAGAAGTATTTGAAAAGTTATTGCAGAACCAAAAGAAATTAATGTGAAAGGAGCTGGCATATGAGCGTTGAGAGATGCGGCGCTGTCGCTCGTGCAAAGGACGGAACACCTCTTTGGATATTCGGCGATAGACCATTTGTAGGCGTTTTAGCCGATGAAGTAGATATGGTCAATCATCCGCCGCATTATCGGTCAAGTTCTGGATTGGAAGTTATTGATGTAATAAAGGCTTTTACCGAGGGTCTGGTGGGCATAGAGGCTGTGTATACGGCCAATGTAATCAAATATATTTGCCGGTGGAAAAAGAAGAATGGAGCAGAAGATCTGCGAAAAGCGGCTTGGTATGCCAGTAAGCTGGCGGATGAGATAGAAAGCGCAGAAGATCAGACCATAATCGAAAAGAAATACTTGGGCGAAGAGCCGTCTGTAATCCAAGGCGCTGCATCTACTCCGCCTACTCCAGATTTTTGCCTTAATAGTGATCGGCATAAAGGACCAGGCGTTGCTGGTGGCCCTGGTGTTCATAAATAAAGCAGGAAAGACGCAGGTGAGATTATTGAGAAGGAAAATAACCGAAGAAGTAAGAGCAAACGTCATAGACCTCTATTCCAAGGGACTACCATACAAAAACATTGCAACCGAAGTTGGTCTCGCTACTGGAACTGTATCAACCATAGTCAATCATTACCGTAAGAATACCGGACAAGTAGAGGTAGATGAGGCAAAGATTTTGGCCTTGTGGATATCTAATATGCGTGGTGGGCGTTGGACTATACGAGACATTGCATACGAATGCAAGTGCTCAGAGGAGACCGTGCGTGATGTCTTGCTTGACAAGAGGGTGATTAGTATTGAGAGATAGAACAAAGGAGGAGATGGCCGCTTATTTTGCGAGAGCACTGCTCATGCCGCAAGATAAATTTGTAAATAGTTTGGAGCGTAATTTTGACGGTAAGAAGGTAAATATAAGCGCAGTGGCCGAGGAGTTTGGCGTTGATATAAATACGGCGACACAAAGAGGTGTGGATTTGGGCCTCATATCAGCTTGGTAAAAGGAAGTATAAAGATGGATGCAGTTAAGTTTTTTGAGGAAGCAAAAAGGATGTGTGATCGCTTTGGTGATTGTGAAGAGTGCCCGCTAAAACCAGAAAATTCAATTGCCTGCAAACTAAGTTTTTGCCTAATTGGAATAGATAATCACGAGACGATGGTTGCCATAGTCGAGAAATGGGCCTCAGAGCATCCGGTAAAGACCAGACAGAGTGAGTTTTTAAAGATGTTTCCGAATGCCAAGATTGACAATGGCTGTATATGTATATGCCCTAAAGATGCAGATGCTACTCTTCATGAAAAATTGTGTGTACCATTTTGTAAGACATGCTTAAGGGAATATTGGCTTGCGGAGGTGTAGTGATGTTTGCTACGACTATAATTTGTGATAAATGCAGAAGAGAAGACTCGATTTATAAGATAATATCGAAACAGGGGATGGAGTGTAGAAAATCTGCAGTTGTGTCCTGCAGGAGGAAACGGAGGATGAAACAAAAATGAGAAGGTTTTTATTTTCTATTGACGATATTGCCGAGGAAGTCGTTGAATTTGATGATAATGTGACTGAACGGGAAGTTGATAGAGAATTTAATCAATGGGTTCTTGACACATTATGTCCCAGTTTAAGTTGTGGAGAAATAGAGGAAGAATACGATGGGTGATTTGATTAGCCGTGCTGAGGCGTTAGAGAGACTTTCATTACTAAGGAAGCTGAATTCCACGGAACCTATTCAGATAGCATTAGATGCAGTCGAGCAGCAGATACAGTTTTGTGAAACGGCATTCAACAAGGAAAAGGTGCTTGAGGAATTAGCTATTCGTAAAGAGAATGAAGATGAAAAAGCAGCAGCTTTTGACGAAGCCGGAGACATTTACAACATGGAAATGCGAGACAATATTTCTTTGGCATTTCAGACAGCTATAAAAATTGTCAAGAGGGGAGGTATAGATGGCTAAGGGATATATAGTGGTGGACATGCCGAAGAATTGCGGAGATTGCGAATTCCGAGACATATACGATGCACCGTACTGTGTAGGATGCACCATAACCAGAATGACGCACGAGGGGTGGGACAGGCCTGACTGGTGCCCTATTAAAGAAATGGAAGATCACAAATGAAGGGCTATGTACTGGTGGATATGCCAGAGAGCTGTAATCAATGTAGTTTTGCCATCGGAGATCGTTGCATAGCGACGGGATGGAAGATTTGGCCGTTCTTTCACTACCATAATAAACCCGACGACTGTCCTATAAGAGAAATGCCCGACAAGATGGCAGTTGAAGAAAATGACATTGAACTGGGAAGCTATGCCGACGGCAGGAATGAGCTTATAGATGAGATGTTCGGAGATGAGACATGACTATAGATCAAATAAATGAAATAAGGTCTCTAATTAATAAAAGAGATGATGTCAAAAAAGAACTGGAGAAACTGAGCGATATATCTGCAGTGACATTTACCTTGGCATATACGAGAGGAAATCAGCGTTATTACGAAAGGTCGGATAGTGATTATTTTCCCGATAAGCTTGACACAGAAATAGTGGGAGCTTGCCAAGAGGCTGCCCAGACAGTGATGAAAAATAAGATTGAGGAGCTTACCGTACAGCTCAAGGAACTGGGACTGGAGGAATAATGAGACGTAAAATGATAGGCCTTTGTGAGGCTACAAAGCTTTATGGAGGCGCAGGCATTACTACATTTCCAAGACCACGATATGTTCCGGATGGCTTTTGCGAGTGGTGTGGTAAGCCACTTCCGAAACGAAGGAGCTCATGCTGTAGTAATGAATGTACTTGGTACTTTAACAGAGCTACAAACTCTGCATACGGTGCCGGAGGTGGTGGAGGGTACCGAAACCATATCATGAGACGGGATAACTACACTTGCCAAAGATGTGGAACTTTCCATGCGTGGGTCAACGAAAACGGAATACCGTGTCCAACGAGTGATGGAGAACTTGATGTACACCATATCATCCCGGTAAGCGAAGGTGGAGATGATAATCCAGAAAATTTAATCACACTATGCAGAGATTGCCACAAAGAAATCCATAGGAGGAATGATGAGAGAGATATTGTTTAGAGCCAAGTGCAAGGATAATGGTGAGTGGGTAGAAGGCCAGTATTGCTATATACGAAATCCACATACGAAAAACGGAGAGCCGTGTTGTTGAAACTGGATACACCAACTGAGGCCGATACACCAACTGATACACCAACTGGAGGATGAAATGGATGAGGTTAAGATCGCGTTGCTTATAGCCTATGCTCTTTATATGTTTATGGCTGTATGGGCAAATTATAAGGAAAACATATATGACGAAGTATTTTATATAGGCATAGCGCTGTCTTATGTCAGTGTGCTGTCAAATTTGATATAGGAGGACTGAAATGGGAAAGCTGATAAAAATGCCTGAAACGGCCATAGACGCTATCGAGTCCAATATGCCTACAAGTGGATACTATGTGCTTAGAGAAGCGTTAGAATTGGCCATAGAGGCCTTGAAAAAGGATATAGCGGTCAAGCCGGATTTAGAAGGGGACGGCTATGCGGACGGGTACATGGTATATGACACTTGGATATGCCCAACGTGTGGACGTGACTATGAAATGGATTATCAAGAATATGAGCGGTGCCCTCATTGTGGGCAGCTCATTGATTGGAGCATTAAAGAGGAGGGAAGAGGGATATAAACAATACTTTGGCTATAAGAACCCAGCGCCTTATCGACTTATGTTCGTAGGCATGTTTGCAACGAAATGGATAGAGGATTGGAAAGAATAAAGATGGAATTTAAAACGAGTAAAAAGATAGATGCATGGGTACGCAATCATCAAAAGATGTGTAAAACTCATGCAACCGCCGGAGAACAATTTGAATATAGTTTCTTGCCGAGTGGCATAGTAGAATGTCAAACGGTGAGGTGTTTATGCTGTGGCGCCGAATTAACCGATTATGTTGATTAGGAGTGGCGCATGTATGTAGATATTTTTAATACAGGCCGCCAGTATGATCTAATCTTAGCGGATCCGCCGTGGAAACAATCTAAAGGCGGCAAAAAGAAAGTTCGACCAAACACTTCTGGAACATCTCTTGATTATCCCATATGTGATTTACAGACAATAGAAGACCATCTTAGAACTGCCACGAACTTGATAAAAGGCGACGGCATTCTTTTCTTGTGGACTATAGACAAATACTTGTTTGATGCCCAGCGTATCGCGGAAGGACTTGGCTGGAAACTTCATGCGAGGATGATTTGGAATAAAGTCACAGGTATTCCGGCGGCGTTTACCATTAGATTTGGGCATGAGTATCTTTTGTATATGTACAAAGGGAAATTTACGCCGGTGGTGCAAGAGATGCGCGGCAAGATTCACAGTGTATTTACAGAGAAAGCGAGGCGACATAGTCAGAAACCAGAAGTATCTTACCAGATCATTGAGGAGCTATACCCCAATGCGCATAAGTTGGAAATGTACGCGAGGACTGAGCGGAACGGATGGGATTGCTGGGGGAATGAGGTAGGCGTCTGCGGGATAGGCGTAGATTGCAACGGCACGGATGACCGTGTGAAGGAGGCCGTATGATACCAGGGATAAATAGTTTTATATGTGCCGACTGTATGGAATATTTGCCAGGATTTCCGGATAACTACTTTGATCTGGCTATCGTGGATCCGCCTTATGGTATTGGCGAAGATGGCAAAAGGAACAGATCGAGATCAAAGCTTGTTAAAGCGACAGAATATAGACCCATTCAGGGTAATGATAAGGAGTCGCCAGATAAAGAATATTTTGATCAGCTTATACGAGTATCGAAAAACCAGATCATCTGGGGAGCAAATCACTTTATAAGCAAGATACCTTACGATTCGCCGTGTTGGATAGTGTGGGATAAATGCAATGGCAACACGGATTTCGCGGACTGTGAGTTAGCTTGGACCAGCTTTAAGTCCTCTGTTCGACAATTTAGATTCATGTGGGCTGGATTTATGCAGGGAAAGTCCATTGAAGAAGGATGGATACAGCAGGGCAACAAAAAGCTTAACGAAAAGCGGATACATCCTAATCAAAAGCCAGTGGCTTTGTATAGATGGCTACTAAGAAAATATGCTAAACCGGGAGATCTTATACTTGATACCCATGTTGGTAGCGCCTCAAGCTTAATAGCGTGTATTCACGAAGATTTTGCATATGTGGGATTTGAACAAGATCCGTATTATTACGAAGCGGCAAGTAAAAGGCTGGATGAATACAAAGGTCAGTTGAGTATATTTGATCTATGAGCAGGAGGGTATAGATATGAGATTTCACACAGAAGATAGGGTTATAGTAAAGTCACTTTCCAAACGACCCCAGACTTGGAACCCTGATGGAGGAATGGACAAATGGATGGGAAAAGTCGTTACTATCAAATCAAGTCTTGGGCCAAGTCTTGGGATTGAGGTAGATTCTTATCTGATTAAAGAAGATGAAGAAGACAATTCAGGCTTTGGATGGGGGTGGACAGAAAACGATTTACTGCCTATCCCGAAGCCTGGCGACAGGGTGAAGCTCCGGACGTGGGAGGATATGGAAAAACAGTATGGATTAGATAGTGGCGGAGATATTTCTTTCTTACCCTTTGGGCATTATGTCTCTAAGAGAGTAAAAGAATACTGCGGAAATGTAGTGCTTGTGCAAAAGACTAACGAGTCATCTGTTGAAGTCAAGACCAATTATGATATGTTGTATAATTTTGCTTTCTCGGCAATCGAGGAAGTATATCCGAAAGAGGAGGGAAAGATGGAATTTACGAAGGATATGTTAAAGAGCGGTGAGCATGTAGTTACACTTAGAAACAACTACCGATACCTATACCTTAATGGCTGCTTTATAAACCTTTCGTCAGCGAAAATTCTCGACATCTATTCTGAGGATTTAAGAAATATAGGAGGAATAGACGGGAGTGAATACGATGTTATGGCTGTATATGAGGCGAGGCGTTATACCTGCTTTAGCAACATTATATTGAATTCAGACAAACTCATCTGGAAGCGAGACGAGGAGCCCATCGAGATACCTTCATCAGAAGCTTTTGCAAAGCTCAGGGAGATATACGGCAAAGAGGTCAAGATAGTGGAGGACAAGGATGACTGACATAGAAAAGAATGAATTGGAATTCAGTGAAGCGCTCAAGGTAGTAGCTGAGAATTTCCTGGACGTCCCTGTCGGAGACATATATGATAGAGCCTTCTATTATGGGTTTGCGACGGGGTATAGCCAAGCACTAAAAATAATCGAAAAGCTTGTTAACAAAAGTGCTCCGGCGAAAGAATGATGCCAGAGCACAATATAAGAATATCATAAGGAGACCATAATGACAATCAATTTTACGCTGGATCCCGGTGCCTATATGCCAACAAAAGCTCACGAGGCAGACGCTGGATTTGACTTGTACTGCAAAGAAGCTGTAACTTTTGCCAAAAATGTGTTCGATTCTTGTAACAAGAGATTCGATAGAGAACTACTGATTGATACAGGCGTTCATATTGCCATTCCAAAAGGTTACGTTGGATTGGTAATGGGCAGATCAGGGTTAAACAGAAATAAATCTATTATTTGTCCTACGGGAGTAATTGATAGCGGTTTTACGGGGAGCATCTTAGTAAAATTATACAATCTGTCAAATCTTCCAGGTGATCCAGTCGACGCATCTTTTGATAAAGGAGACCGCATTGCGCAGTTACTCATAGTGCCTATTGCGGATGTAACCCTTAGACAGGTTGATAAACTGGACATCACGGAACGTGGCGATAACGGCTTCGGGAGCAGTGGGAAGTAAATGGATCTATTATTTATAGCGATAGTATTTGTTATAGGAATTATAGTTGGTAGAGAAACCACCGATTGGTTCGATAGACAAGACTTAGAAAGGGATAGACTTAAAGCGGAGCTTTTAGAGAGATCGCCTGACATTAGCACCCTGGAATTTCAAGCACAGAGCCTTGAGCTACGGGTCGCTATTTTGGAAAAGCATAATAAGTTACTGCAATGCCTAAATTACATTTATTCTGAATATTACAAGAATACGAAGGAAAAGGAATGACGGCGTGATGATGCGAATAGGAATTTGGCTCATTTTTGTAGGGAGTGTCGTAGTAATTGCCTTGGCCGTGTTGATGGTTATATGGATTGGAAGCAAGATTATTAGGTCCATAGAGAAACATGACCGGCAGGATGAAATAGAGCGAGAGATAACAAACAAGGTTAAAAGAGACATATGGAATAATAAGGAGGAAAAGTAAATGAAAAGAGCAATAATAATCGCAGTTGTAGTTTTCATAGCTCTTATCGGCGGAGGTATAACTATAGCCTCTCTTGAGAGTATAGACCAAGGGGAAGTTGGCGTTGTGTGGACAATGGCTGACGGTGTTCAGGACGAGACCCTTGGCGCCGGTATCCATTTTATAAACCCGATGGCGAAGGTTAAGAAGTACCCTGTTTCACAGCAGCAGCTCGTATTTTCAAATAATCCCGGAGATTATAATGAGGAAGAGCATCCTGACTGGCACATAGATGCACCGGCGGACGGTGGAATGGTAAAGCTTAATATGACCATTAACTATAACTTCATGGCAGATAGAGTGACGGATCTTTACAGCCGATTCAACGGAATGGACAGAGAGGCGATTGTTGATAATATGGTTCAGAACTCGATCATGGCTTATATCAAAGAGGTCACACCCGAGTTCTCTGTAATGGATATCTACAGTGATAAGCGTGCCGAGGTCAGCAAAGCTATTACGGATTATCTCAATGAAAGGCTGAATGAAGAGTATGGCATCAACGTCATTTCTGCTCTGATCATAGATGTACAGCTTGACGACACTCTTATGCAGAAAGTGCAGGCCAAGGAGCAGGCAAAACAGGATGCCGAAAAGGCCGAACTTGATAAGCAGACAGCGATAGCTCAGGGGGAAGCGAATAAAGCAAAGGCCGAGGCTGAAGCAGAGGTTAAGAGGATAAATGCAGAGGCTGCGGCAGAGCAGACAAGAATAGCAGCACAGGCTGAGGCTGACGCCAATAATGCGATCAACAGTTCTATTACGGAAAATCTGATTCGCATGAAAGAGGCGGAAGCAAGGTTAGAGCACGGATGGGTGACTGTTCAGGGTGCGAATACGGTAGTTGCAGGAGCAGGTGATTAATATGATGTTAATTATATCAATATTACTTGGCCTTATTATTATATTGCTTCTATTAGGTGCCGTTGGTCTTTTTCTGTTTTGGTTAATTTTGGGTTTGTATTTCGTCATTGGCGTCATCGAGAGGAAACCAAATTGGGCGACAGAGTATCTTCACCGCAGAGTGTAACGGAGAGACGAAAGGGGATAAAGTGTCCACAATGCGGACAGAAGATAGGCGCGCAAGATTACGGATCGTTTACAGTATATCAATGTCCCTGTGGATACCTGCTTCGCCAATGGAGCCGAGGGGAGAGAGATGGGGCATAACGTAATTGAGATAGCAGCAATTGTATTTGGCATATTAGGATTGGCATTCTTTTTACTGGTTGTCTGCGAATGGATTTTGAGAGATTCAAGCAAGTATATGCCAAATTGTATGAAGGAGATGATGCAGAAATATGCAAGAAGATTTAGACTACGGATTTATAATAGACCAGATGACATGGTCTTTTTCAAGAATAACAAGTTTTGAGCAATGTCCTTACGAATGGAAGTGTCACTATATAGATCTTCTTCCCGGAGAACAATCCTTTTTTGGACAATTTGGAAGTTTTATGCATAAGATTTTGGAATTGTACGAGAAAGAGGCACTAAGTATCTTCGATTTGTCGGGCTATTATAAAGAACTTTTTGATGAAGAAGTCACCTTGCCTGCACCGGCGAATCAATATGTAGACATACGACAATCTTACTATCAAAAGGGCCTGGATTATTTAGATAATATAGATCTAATATTAGACGGATATGATGTTCTTGGCGTAGAAAAGGAGGTTCGATTTAAAGTCGGTACATACGATATGATCGGATATATCGATCTGCTTCTACGAGACATCCAAACCGGAGAAATCACTATCTTGGATCATAAGTCAGCGTCTTTGAAATTCAAAAAGAACGGATCTTTGAGTAAAACATCTCTCCCTCACTTCGAGGAGTTCAAGAAACAGCTTTATCTCTATTCTATTCCCGTAATAAACGAATATGGCAAAGTCAACTATCTTGAATGGAATATGTTCAAGGATCAGCAGCACATAAAAATCGACTGGATTGAAGACGAGTACCAGGTTACTAAAGACTGGGCCGTGGCAGAGATAGAAAAGATTCTGCAGACGAAAGAATTTCTGGCGCGTCCAGACAGTTATTATTGTTGGAACCTGTGCTCACAAAGACATAGTGGCTGCCCGTTTAAACCGGAATCCAAAAGGGACCGAGCTATTATAGATACATTTGGAGAGAGAACATCTCTGGGAGGTGAATGGGTATGAGCAAAGACAGTAATTATAAACTTAATAAGGAAGAGTTGGAGAGAGCCAAGGACTACTTTGAGATCTGGATGATGGCTGGTTTTGGCGGAGACGCTGAGATGACAGCAATTCGACGGACTGCTTATAAGGCGATAAAGTATTGTCTTGCTTCTTTGTTTTCTGACGGGGGGGGGTGATTTAAATGAGCCAAGTAACCTTAACTGGAAAATTTCTGCGAAAGCTACGGATTGACAAGGATGAGCGTATCGCGGATATGGCTCAAAAAATAAGCGTTACGCCTGCTTTCTTAAGTGCCGTAGAACACGGTGTGCGAAAGCCTCCAAAGAATTGGCCGGGACAAATATCTGCCCTGTATCCATTGACGATAGAGCAAAAAGAAGCCCTGTATGAATATGTATGGCGGGATAGAAACTGCAAAAAAATAGATCTATCCGACTTTTCGGAAGATATTCGCAAACAGGTTTTAGATTTTGTGTATAGCTTTGTGAAAGGCAATAAATTGGAGATGTCTGATGAGGTATAACAATTACCATAAACACACGCATGTCAGCAATATCTTTACGGTCGACTCTAATGCCAAGGTTAAGGACTATTGTGAACGAGCAGTACAACTTGGTCATACGGCTTACTTCACAACGGAACACGGCACTTTTGGCGACATATTCGAGGCGAAAACCTTATGTGATCAATATGGGCTCAAATGTATCGCTGCCGTAGAGGCGTATATAGTCCCCGACAATGATCCTGCGCTAAAGGACAACTCTAATTATCATATAATGATCATCCCGCGGAACAACGGAGCCCGACGGGAAATGAACTATCTTTTGAGTATGGCCAATATGAAGGGGTTTTATTATAAACCCAGGCTGTCGACGGCGGATCTGCTGACATTAAACAAAGACGATTTATATATCACGACGGCTTGTATGGCCGGAATACTCAAAGACGAGAAGTCCATCGAACAAATCTTCTTACCTCTATATAATCACTTTAAGGAAAACATCTTTTTGGAAATCCAAGATCACAACAACCCCGATCAGATCAACATAAATAAGCGCGCTGCGGCGTTTGCCAGGGAGCTCGGGTTAAGGCTCATCGCCGGTAATGATAGTCACTACATAGACGAAAAGGGTCTGCAAGAACGAGTCGAACTCATGAAGGGAAAGGGTATCGAATATTCAGATGAAGACTCATTTATACTGGATTATCCCGACTATGAGACTTTCTACGGGCGATTCATACTACAGGGAGTGTTTTCGCCGAAAGAAATAGAGGCAGCCATTGCGAACACTCTGATTTTTGATGACTGCGAAGAAATAGATCTGGATCATTCTATAAAGATGCCGACCATTTATCCGGAGTTATCTCTGCCAGAAAGAGTAGAGGTACTTAAATCTGAGGTCTCGCGGAGATTTGACGAGATAAGAGTCGAAGAAGGCATATCCGGTGAGGAACTTAGTCGGTACAAAGAAGGTATTGAATACGAGATGAAGATCATCGAAGATACGAATGACGAGATCCATACCGCGGATTACTTCTTATTTAATGAGAAGCTGGTGAATTTGGCCGTAAACAAGTATGGCGGAGTGCTGACCCGTGGCGGCCGCGGCTCTTGTGCGAGTTTCTATATAAATAGAATACTTGGTATGACGCAACTCGATCGATTCAAGCTAAAATTGCCGATATTCCCAGACAGATTTGCTTCTACTGCAAGACTACTGGAAAACCGAAGCTTGCCCGATATCGACTTCAACGTAAAGGAGCAGGAGCCATTCTTTAGAGCCGCCAAAGAATTGCTTGGGGAGAATGGCTGCTATCCCATGATCGCCTATGGTACGATGAAGCTTGGAGAGGCCTTCCGAAATGTTTGTCGCTCTAAAGGTATGAATTTTGAGGAATATAATGAGGTGGCGAAGAATGTCGAGCAGTATGCAGAGGACAGATACTGGGGGCCGTACGTGCAAGAAGCGAAAACTTATACTGGAACCATAGTGTCAATTTCCCCTCATCCTTGTGGAGCGTGTCTTTCCGAGAAGAATATTTTATATGAGTATGGAGTAGTGAAGGTCGGCGATTCGTTCTGTGTCATGGTTACATCCGGCGAAGCAGATGAATATAAGCTACTGAAGGATGACTTTTTGGTAGTCTCAGTATGGAAGCTAATAGATGAAGCTTTCAAGGCCATTGGGCAACCAATCATGCCGGCGCGTGAGCTACTGGAAGCAATAGAAGACGATGACGCCGTCTGGAATCTGTTTCGCGATGGCATAACATGTACTCTCAATCAGGTGGACACTGACAATGGTATGCAACAGGCTCGTCAGTACGGGATTCATTCTTTTGAGGACGGAGCGTTTATAGCCGCAGCAATTCGTCCATCGTTCGATTCTTGGCGCGATCAGTTCTTAAAGCGACAACCGTACAGCACCGGCTCAAAGGATCTCGACGAAGTATTGTCAATGACTCATCATTATATCCTGTTCCAGGAAAACTTAATGCAGTACTTTGACTGGCTGGGGGTTTCGCCCGCAGAATCTATCGGCCTTATAAAGAAGATATCTAAGAAGAAAATCAAGCAGGAAGATTTTGATGCATTAGAAGTTCGCCTGCGAGAAAACTGGATAAAGAATACGGGATCCGAAGATATGTTCGATGAGACCTGGCAAATGATCCAGAGTTGTATCTCTTACGGATTTGCCGCACCTCATGCGGCCGCAACATCTCTTGATATGTGTTACGGAGCGTATCTGAAAGCACATTATCCATATGAGTATTACTGTGTATGTTTCAATAACTATGCCGATGACTTAGATAAGACAAGAAAGCTTTCCTCTGAGTTAAAGTATTTTGGTATCAGGCTTGAGCGAGTGCGGTTTCGCCATTCACGTGCTGCATACAGTTTCGACAAGGATGCGCATGTCATATATAAAGGAATGCAGTCCATCAAATATATCAATTCAGTTGTGCCAGAAGAGTTATATATGCTTCGGGATAATGAATACGATGGATTCATATCATTGTTGTCTGATATATATATTAAAACATCCGCAAACGCACGCCAGATAGAAGCGCTTATAAAGGTTGGATATTTCGAGGAGTTTGGGGACCAGGCTAAGTTGTTGTATTTATTTAACTTGTACGATGACTATAGCACCAGATCTACGATTAAAAAGGACGAAATTGACTCGATGGGAGTACCCGAGGATATTGTTAGGCGTCATTCAGCGGTAGAAACAGCGACCCGTGTGGATGCAATGGACTATGAGAGGTATTTGATTGATAAGGGAATACCGGACGACAGGATTGAAGAGGCACTAAGAGAATGTCAGGTGGTATCTACGCGAAAGGATCCGGTGAGAGGCAAGGATAAGCCAGAGTGTAAACGATACAGCTTTCCAAAGTTTGTCCGCAAATTCTCTCCGTCCGAAGAAGATATGCAACACTACGCAACGAAAGTGGTGGTGGGCAGATTTCAGAATGTAGATATGGTAGCGGTTCTACGTGAATATGAGACTCGTTTGACATTACCTAAATGCACTCTTCAACAAAAATTAGCTTGGCAGTTAGATTACTTCGGGTATGTAGAGACGATCATTCCAGGAACAGATAAAAGATATGTTATCGTTACGGGATTAGATAAGAAGTATACTCCTCGGTTCAATGCTTATTGTATTGCAACGGGTGAGTCGTGCACTTTTAAGATTCATAAAAGCAGAAAGCCCGGTGACAAGTTCTGTAAGACTTCCTACAGAGACGTCCCCGTGAAAGATGGCGATATGTTGTACATAGCAAAATGTACCAAACGACCTAAGATGCGTAAAACCGCAGATGGATATGTGCCTATACCCGGAGAGATTGACTGGTGGTTGAATGATTACCGCAAGGTGTCAAATGTAAGGGAATAGGTAAATGTTTAGAAATTATAAGTATACGGAAAAGGAAAAAGATGAAATTATTTCGTCTATGGTCGTGATTATTGATACAAGAGAGCAAAAGGTCGATCATATAAAGAAGTATTTTGAAAAATCTAAGATACCTTTTGTAGTCAAAAAACTCGATTACGGAGATTATTCTTTTTATATTCCTGCGAACGAAAGCTTATCAATTCCGCGTGATATATACTTTGATAAAGAAATCATAGTGGAAAGAAAAGCGTCTTTGGAAGAATTGAGCGGAAATCTCGTTGCGGCAGATAGAGCACGATTTGAGAAAGAACTGTGTCTGGCACCGCCGCACAAGGTCCTGCTAATCGAAAATGCATCTTATGGCGATATGGTTCAGGGCAAGTATCGAACGCAATACTCTGGTAAGGCTTACTGGGCATCGTTGCATAAGTTGTGGCACGAATACGACATACCGTTTATATTTATGCCGGAGTCAAAATATAGTGGCGTATTTATTCGTGGGTATTTTGAGTACAAAAGGTATCTTAGATTTTTCAAAATACTTCTT
>CALWHG010000071.1 GCA_944380315.1 uncultured Lachnospiraceae bacterium | reverse complement strand
CAGGATGTGGTTCTCTTTGATGACACGGTGATGGAGAACATCCGCCTGGGCAAGCGTGGCGCGACAGATGATGAGGTGCGAGCTGCCGCTAAGGCCGCAAATTGTGATGAGTTTGTGCAGAGACTTCCCAAGGGCTATGATACACCGATCGGGGAGAACGGCGCCAAACTCTCCGGCGGGGAGCGGCAGCGGATCTCCATCGCCCGGGCACTTCTAAAAGATGCCCCCATCGTCCTGCTGGACGAGGCAACTGCTTCTCTGGACGTGGAAAATGAGACAAAGGTACAGTCTGCTCTTTCCCGTCTGCTCCAGGGCAAGACGGTGCTGGTCATTGCCCACCGGATGCGTACCGTGGCGGGAGCCGACCATATCGTGGTGCTGGAGGACGGCCATGTGGCTCAGCAGGGCACTCCTGCGGAGCTGATGGAGCAGGGCGGCCTCTACCGCCGCATGGTGGAGCTCCAGAGCAATAGTGCCAGGTGGTGTCTTGGTGAAGAAGATCAAAAGGCATATAAAGAAAGATAGAAATATGTCCAGGCTCTAATGATTCTTTAATAATTTGTCCTTATGATGTAGCCATAAGATAAAAACAAACCACTTAAGGATAAATGCAAAGGAGATAAGGATCATGAAAAAAAGAGCGATGATATTTGGAGGACTTGTACTGGCAGGAAGCCTTGCTATGGGAGCTACAGCCCTGGGAGCACAGATCACTGACAGCAGAGCAAAGGACATAGCACTTACTCACGCGGGAGTAGACGAGGAGGATGTGGCTTATATATTTGCAAAGACAGACCGTGAGCATGGCAAGATGGTATACGAGGTAGAGTTCCTTACGGACGACTACAAGGAGTACGATTACGAGATAAACGCAGAGGACGGGACCATTATAAGCTATGACTATGATGCTGAAGACAGCTTCTACAGCTACATACCCAGAGATCAGCTTACCATAGACATAAGCTCAGAGGAGGCAGAGGACATAGCCCTCAGACATGCAGACAAGGATCAGGAGGATGTGCTCTTCATAAAGACAGAGTTCGATATGGATGACGGACTTGCGGTATATGAGGTGGAGTTTTATGCACACGATGGGATTGAGTACGATTATGAAATCAGTGCATATACTGGAGAGATCATAAGCTACGACTATGACGCAGAGGACAGCCTCAGGTACGGAGCCAGAAACTACAGACGTTGAATCAAACGTGAACAAAAAGATCTTAAGATAGATCTATATATCGAATGACACACAGCAGGACTGCAGCCTGAAGGATGATTGGACATCCAGGGCGGCAGTCCTTTTTGTCTAGCAAAATGTATCTAAACAGGTACTTGACAAGATGATGCAGATAAGATATATAAATATTAGTTAGTTTAGACTAACTAATATTTATATATCATGATCTTGTTTTTAAGGAGAGCCTTATGTCAGAGGAGAGTATCGTAAGAAATTGTGCTCCTACCCTGGCTGGAGTAAAAACAGGAAGTCTGTTTTCAGTCTTTTTTGAAAGCAGATCCTCCTTTGCAAATGAGCTTAGGTCCTATAGAAAAATGTTCAAGGCAAAGGATATCGAGTTTTTCCCCATCAGGGTTTATAGCGATCGTGCTCTTATGTATATGTTTCGGCCTGATCATCTTCGCAGGGATCTCAATGAGGCGGATAATGCTGCATTTCTCACTGATCTTGGATACGAGACGACTGATCCCTATAAGGCCGTAGGCTCTCTTATCAGACGCTTCAGGATATTTCCCTGTCCACATGAGATCGGTCTTTTCCTCAGCTACCCCTTAGAGGATGTCAGAGGATTTATCGAACACAGGGGAGCTCGATATAAATATGTCGGACTCTGGAAGGTATATGGCGATGTTGAACGCTGTCAGGACATGTTCAGGATATATAAGCAGTGTACAGAGTCTTTATGTGAAAAGCTCCATAGAGGCGTACATATGATAGACCTTATTACATAAATATCATCAGGAGGGATGGATCTATGAAAACTGCAGTTGTATATTGGAGTGGCACTGGCAATACAGAGGCTATGGCGGCGGCCGTTTTTGAAGGGATGAAGGCCGCAGGTGCAGACGTAGAGATGCTTACTGCTTCTCAGTTTGATGCTTCCATGGTAGATGGATTTGAAGCTATAGCCTTCGGATGCCCCGCCATGGGCTCTGAGCAGCTTGAGGAGACGGAGTTTGAGCCTATGTGGGAGACTGTAAAGGGCAAGCTTCCCGGAAAGAGGATAAGCCTGTTCGGCTCTTATTCCTGGGCTGAGGGAGAGTGGATGGAGAACTGGAAAAATGATGCATCTGCCGCAGGCATAGCCCTGGCCTATGAGCCCATCATATGCTATGAAGGCCCGGATGCTGACATGCTTTCAAAACTCAACGATATGGGGAAGGCTCTTGCTTCCTGAGCTTAAAAAGATATCATTTTACTAGCCATCATAGCTTAGCTTATCTGGCTGCTGCTTCATAGACAAATGTTTATCTGTGAAGCGGCAGTCCTTTTTTTGCCTGGATCGATCTTGCCTCTGGGAAGGTTTTTATCAAATTATTATCGACTTAGGCTCCCGGATGCTGTATATTTAACGGAGAGAAAATATATCTGCGAGGGCGATATGTATAAAAAAGGTATTTATGAGATATCTGAAAATGTCTGTATAGCGGACAAGGTCTACAGGATGAGGCTGGATGGCTTCACGGGAGATATCACGGCACCCGGGCAGTTCATCAACATACAGCTTCCGGGCTTCTATCTCAGAAGGCCCATATCCGTATGCGACTGGGACGAAAAGGGCGTCACCATCATATATAAGGTGGTGGGTGACGGTACCGAGCTCATGTCAGGCCTTGAGAAGAGCACGAAGCTGGATGTGCTTACCGGACTTGGAAACGGCTTTGATGTCGGAGCTCTGAAGTCAGGTCAGACTGCCGCCGTCATAGGCGGGGGAGTGGGAGTGCCGCCTCTTTATGCTCTTACAAGGAAGCTCCTTGATAGGGGAGTCAGCGTAAAGGCAGTGCTTGGCTTCAATGAGGAGTCACAGATCTTTTATGACAGGGAATTTTCCGAGCTTGGGGCAGAGACCATAGTCACTACGGTGGACGGGTCAAGAGGCATAAAGGGCTTTGTCACCGATGCACTTAAGGACATGAGCTTTGACCATTATTATTGCTGCGGACCCATGCCCATGCTGAAGGCAGTCCATGGACTGTGCACGGATCTTGGCATAGAAGGAGAGCTCAGCTTTGAGGCCCGCATGGGCTGCGGCTTCGGAGCCTGCATGGGCTGCTCCATGGAGACCAGAAACGGGACCAGACGCATATGCAAGGACGGCCCTGTGTTCAGAAGTGAGGAGGTGAGCTTCGATGCCTGATACGAAGATATCATGCCCTGATCTCAGGGTAGAGCTGAGCGGATGGGAGCTTGACAACCCTGTCATACCGGCATCAGGGACCTTTGGCTTCGGATATGAGTTTGCTGATTTTTATGATATCAACATACTGGGGAGCATAGCTCTCAAGGGCACTACCAGGGAGGCAAGGTATGGAAACCCCCTGCCTCGCATAGCTGAGTGCCGGGAGGGCATCATAAATGCCATAGGACTTCAGAACCCGGGAGTGGAGAAGGTCATAGAAGAGGAGCTTCCGAGGCTTAGACAGGTGTACAGGAAAAAGTCCGTGGCAAATGTCTCAGGCTTTTCCATAGATGACTACGTATATACCGCAAAGCGCTTTGACGAGCTTGAGGATATAGGCATACTTGAGATAAATATAAGCTGTCCAAACGTACACGGAGGAGGCATGGCCTTCGGCCAGGAGCCGGAGGCGGCTGCATCAGTCTGCGCGGCGGTAAAGGCAGCCTGCCATAAGCCTGTATACATGAAGCTGTCACCTAATGTGACTGACATAGTTTCCATAGCAAGGGCCTGCGAGGATGCAGGAGCTGACGGCATAGTCCTGATCAACACCCTGCTTGGCATGCGCATAGATCCCAGGACAGGAAGGAAGATAGTGAGCACTGGAGCGGCGGGCTTCTCTGGCCCTGCGGTAAAGCCAGTGGCCGTACGTATGGTATATCAGGTCTATGATGCGGTGAAGGTGCCCGTCATAGGAGTAGGCGGTATAGAGACAGCAGACGATGTGCTGGAGATGATGTATGCGGGAGCTGCCGCCGTGGAGGTGGGAGCAGCAAACCTCATAGACCCCTATGCCTGCAAAAATATCATAGAGGAGCTTCCCCGCAGGATGGAGGCATATGGCATAGCAAGGCTTTCCGACATCATAGGCAGGGCTCACAGAGCATAAACATAAAAATGCAGCTTGGCTGCGGAATGGAGCGGATATGAATAAAAAGGACGTTATCATAGCACTTGATTTCAAGGACAGGGCTGAGACCATGGATTTCCTTCAGAGATTCACTGATGAGAAGCCCTTCGTAAAGATAGGCATGGAGCTTTTCTACGGAGAAGGACCTGACATAGTCAGGGAGATAAAGGATCGGGGACACAGCATTTTCCTTGACCTCAAGCTCCACGACATACCCATGACCGTCAAGAAGGCCATGAAGAACCTGGCTCTGCTTGGAGTGGATATGACGAACCTTCACTGCGCAGGCACCATAGAGATGATGAAGTATGCCATGGACGGACTTACGGAGGGTGCCCTGGAGGCCGGAAGGGAGAAGGCGCTGCTCATAGGCGTGACCCAGCTCACCTCCACCTCTGAGGAAAGGATGCAGAAGGAGCTCCTTATAAATGCCTCCATAAACGACTGCATAGTTAAATATGCTGAAAATGCAAAGGAGGCAGGGCTTGACGGAGTAGTATGCTCACCCCTTGAGGCAGCCATGGTAAAGGATGCCTGCGGCAAGAGCTTCCTGACCGTCACCCCCGGCATACGCTATCCGGGAGCAGAGGTCCAGGATCAGGTACGTGTGACCTCCCCCGCAGATGCAAGGGCCATAGGAACTGATTACATAGTTGTGGGCAGACCCATAACGAAGGCTGAGGATCCGGTAGCCGCATACAGGAAGGTATGCGCCGACTTCCTTGGATGAGGAGACAGGATGTTTGAAAATGATCATATACTGAGGGTCACCGCCCTTGACGGCATGATAAGGGCCTTCTTTATAACCGATCGGGATACGGTGGAATATGCCCGCAAGGCACACAACACCTCCCCTGTAGTCACCGCTGCCCTTGGCAGGCTCATGACTGGAGCCCTGATGATGGGCGCCGACATGAAGGGAGAGGAGGACACGGTCACCCTCAGGGTGGAAGGAGACGGTCCCATAAAGGGCATGACCGTGGTGGCTGACAGCAGAGGAAATGTAAAGGGCTTTCCCATGGAGCCCCTTGTCATCATACCTGCAAATGATAAGGGCAAGCTGGATGTGGGCGGTGCCGTAGGCAAGGGTACCCTGTCAGTCATAAAGGACATGGGCATGAAGGAGCCCTATACCGGACAGGTGCCTCTCATATCAGGAGAGATAGCAGAGGACCTGACCTATTATTTTGCGGCATCAGAGCAGATACCTTCATCAGTGGCCCTGGGTGTCCTCATGAACAAGGAAAATACCGTAAGGCGGGCCGGCGGCTTCATGATACAGCTCATGCCCGGAGCCGATGAGGACGTGCTGTCCAGGCTTGAGGAAAGGCTGGCCTCCATGAAGAGCGTTACTGCCTGTCTGGATGAGGGCATGGGGCCAGAGGATATCATGAGGCTCCTGCTTTCAGACATGGAGCCGGAGATAAACGACAGGCTGCCCGTAAGATTTAAATGCAGCTGCTCCCGTGAAAAGATGGAAAATGCTATCATAAGCATAGGCAGGAAGGACTTGAAGAGCCTGATAGACGAGGGAGAGCCAATAGAGGCTGTATGCCATTTCTGCGGCACAAGGTACAGATTTGACATGCCTGAGCTCAGGCAGCTGTGGCTAAGAGCCCAGGAGAGATAGATGGATCTGAACAGCTTTTGGAACAAGGATGTAAAAAGGAACTGGGAGAGGTACAAGACCGCCAGGGAGCGTGTGGTACGTCATGCGGTAAGGCCTCATGAGGAAAAGGCAGAGCATGAGAGCCAGGGCAGGAGAGTGTTTGCCGAGGGCTTTGGCTTTTACAAGCTTTTCTGGGTATTCGTCATATGCAGCATCCTTGGAGCCATGATAGAGTTCCTGTTCGTGGGACTTACCTCCGGACAGTGGATGAGCCGCAGCTCTCTGGTCATGGGACAGTTCTCCATAGTATGGGGCTTTGGAGGCACCCTCATGACCTGGGCACTGCACAGGCTTATAGACAAGGACGACCGATATATATTCATTTCAGGAACCATACTTGGAGGCCTGTTTGAATATACCTGCTCCTGGCTGGGAGAGAAGATGTTCGGAGTCATATTCTGGGATTACAGCCATATGCGCTTCAACATAGACGGCAGGGTTAACCTGACCTACTGCTTCTTCTGGGGACTGGCAGCGGTCATATGGATAAAGCTGGTATACCCCTGGATGAGCAAGCTCATAGAGAGGCTCCCCATACTTTTTGGCAGGCTCCTTACCTGGCTCCTGGTCGTGTTCATGCTCTTTGACATGGCCATAAGCTCGGCTGCTCTCTATCGTATGAATCAGAGAGACAAGGGCTATGTGGCCTCAAACTGGGCAGAGGAGTATGTGGACGAGCACTATACCGATGAGTGGATAGAGCAGAGATACAGGAATATGAAGAAGGTGGATTGACGCCGGAGGGCATATACAGTATCATATATCCACAGGCCCATGATCTTCGCCGGTATGAAGATCATATGAAAAATCTCAAAGCAGTAAAGACCATAATCATGGCAGCCGGTTTTATCATATCGGCTGCTTTTTATGTGCATAAGGGAGAGGGCAGAGAGGTGCTGTCGGAGCTTCCTGAGAAGACCTTGGAGACTGAGGCGGCGAGCCTTGGCGATATCACTGAGACTGAGGTGGAGCTTTCAGAGCTTCACAGGCTTTCGGAAGCCCAGCGGGAGGAGGTGAAGGCCCTCATAGCAAATGCCATGGATGAGCTTCGATCTGAGCTCTCGGCAGGAGCAGCGCCCGCTGGGACAGAGTCTGCAGACCCCGCAGGACCTGCAGTGCCTGAGCCGACAGCCGTTTCGGAGACAGGACCGACAGCTCAGGAGACGGAGACCGCCCCTCAGCAGGGCGGGAAGATCAATATCAATACCGCCGGCAAGGAGGAGCTCATGGAGCTTACCGGCATAGGAGAGGCCAGGGCCCTGGCCATCATAGAGTACAGGGAGACCTATGGCGGCTTCGGCTATATTGAAGAGATCATGAACATCAGCGGCATAAAGGAGGCAGCATTCTCAAAGATAAAGGATCGTATCTGCGTATGAGCCTGCCTGACCGCTCAAAAGCAGGAAACTGCTCGCAGATTGCATAAAAATCCCTTATGATTTTTGAAAAGCCATATTCTAAGGCCATAGAATAGCTTAAAATCAAGGATTTTTAGGTTCGATACTTAAAAAAAATACTGTTACTACACCACTACTACACCATTTGTATTGAGATTGGATCTGTTGCGTTTAATGCTTTTAATATTTAGTATTCGGAAGTTCACGACTTCAAAAAGCAGTTCATTAATACATTAAATCGACCTACTATCTTATGGCTCCGGGCTTTTGAAGCTATTCATATACATGCCACGTTATATTTTCAGGAGCTCCGTAGCCTATAGCATGTGCGCCATTGCCAACCCACAAGGAACTTATGCTATTGGGCCCTCGTTTAACTATAAAGCCTCCCCCGTACTTCCAGTCATGTACTGAATCGGGAGTACTACCAGTATACGCAGAACCGCCACATGTGAATGGGATAAAAGCTGTATCATAGCCTATTGAGCTAAGAAAATCTTCAAAAGAGACGATTAAGCGTCCGTTATGTGTGGTCGCCATATAAAAAGGCGGTTGACTCTTTGAATTTTATCAAACAGTAGGGTAAACAAAATAGATAAAAGTCCATGCGTTTTGCTGAATCTCTCCATCGGTGAATACGGCACCATCAGGCTGAATGGTTACGGACTCAGGCAATAGAGTACCTTCGCTGTTATATTTAGTCATAGGCCCTTTTACAATTTTGACAGGCCTGTACATCGAGGGCAAAGTAATCCATATTTCTCCGTTTGCTACAGCATTGATGAAATTTACCGTAAGTCGGAGAAATACGATGTTCCCATACCTTAATGCATAACTGTTATCTAAAATATTTACTGGTTGAGAGAAATCTTCTTTTTGAAAGATAATTTCACTCTTTGAATATTGTACACTTAGGAATAATGTCAAAGTCATGAATATTAATTTTGGGTCTTTCAATTATTGCATTTTCATATCAATCTCGATTATGTCAGCAATGGGAACAGTTGTCCCGTCTGTAAAGACAAGTTTCCGATCATAAAAATCCACCCATCTAACAGATTCTTTTTTGAATACATATTTTCCTCCAGATTTCTTGGCATCCGCTTCAAAGTAAGTGACTTCGACTTTTGGTCTGATCGAGATATTCTCCCATATCCAATTTATAGTTTGACTGATGGCCAACGCCTTATCTTCGTCAAGCTCCATTCTTTCAGACGTGATTCGAGCGCTTTCAGCATATTGATCATCAAACCCTTCTAAGGCCGCGAATGGCGCAAATTGCGCGGCTCGTTTCTCGATGGGCATACGCAGGTGATTCTTAGGCTCCAATCGCGGGTGATTGAGTATATCATCATACTTCCCCATATGTTACCTCCATTTGTATTTAAGCATAACATACTACCAACGAAAATTAAAAGGTAAATAAAATTCAAAGACAAGTCAGCTAACTAACGGTATGAATAACATTGCCGCCATATTCCCTGGTCATAAAAATGTAAAAATCCTCAGCTTCAGTGATAGATATTGTAAAATAACTGCGCCAAATACCACCTCAAATTGGGGAACTGTACTGATTGCATCAACAAGCGGTTTCTTTGTGGCAGGAATAAGAAACAATTCCGAGCCAGTCACAATAGATTCATCGGAGAATAATTCGGTTGTCATCAGCACAAATGGTCTAACTACCACTATAGATGTAGGAAATGATTACTCGCATTCGCTCGTATTAATTGGTGGAAGCTTAGGAAGCGCTGACATTTCTTTTAACTAACGGAGTTATGCCGATAGTAAATAAGCTGGATCTTCAATATATATCCAAAATAAGCGTTTTAGCCTGGAATGCCACAGATGTGGGATTTGTTATCGAAACATCTCGTGGTAAATTCAAATAACCAAAACTGGCGTTTATCGGGCGGTTATGAAGCTTTTGAGGTTATGCCTGGCAGTAAAGAGCTTATTACCTTTCGGGGTTACAAAGGTACTGACACAGTCACCTCAGACCTTTATCAGCTATCAGCCACGGAAAACTCTCTGATCTTTCATGAAAGGGTATCTGGAGCCTGGCGAACCATATGGGAGATTTCAGCTAAGGCTTCTGAATAATATTCAAAGGTCTTGAGTGGTTATGTGGTCGGCAACACCTATGATGGGACTATGCAGATAGGTGATGCCACATGGTACTATAAGGATGTGGTATTTTCTTCTACCAGATCCAATTGGCCGAATATAGTGGCATCATACGTTTCTGCCAATGACGCCCAGGATAGGCTTTATGAATGCTTCATCAAAAATCTGACCTATGAAGGATTTCGGATGGTATTCAATGGTATCAGCGGCAATAATCGGTACTGCTGGATCGTGAACTAACTTCAAAGAGCTCCAAAAAGAACTACACTTTCCAGCAAAATTCAGCCCTGCCACCTGAGAATATTGGTTCGTATATTTATTGGAGTGTTTTTCACGCAGAGAGCCTTATGATTGCTGTTTGTGCTTTTGAAATATTACAAATACCTATCACTACCCAGGATGGCTCATTGTATAAAACAGGTTATTATTATCTCAATAGTACTTTCCCTGAACAATTCGCTGGACCTCCTCAAGTATTTGTGTCCCTACAATATCCAGACGACGTAATGATAGTTCCTCGTTTGGCCCAGGAGTGGACAACAGAGTGGTATGGAGCATTGGAATTCTTTTCTAACAAACCCGTGACTGAGGATATACAAGTATTCGTTACTTGTATTGGCACAAATATCGCTGGAGATGTGTCATGATTTCTTTACAAAATTCAAACATGAGTAATTGGGTCAGATATTCCTTAGATGAAGGCGCCTCTGTCCTCTCTAATTTAGTGATAAACAGAGATATATTCAATATCAACGGTTCAATAATGGTAAATAATACCCTTGGCCTTATGCTGGTTTATATGAATTGGTCTGTTAAAAGCGGAGCATCGTTTTCAAGTGGGTGGCTGCAAATGGTGTCTTTTGAAGGGCTTGCTTTTGCATATCCTCCTACAAACAACAGAGTCTCCTGCGTGGTGTCGGGAGAAACTATTTTCAGAGACTTGCAGGTGAACGGCTCCGAAATTTCCGTATTTTTAAATGGGGGCGATGCCGTAACAAAAAGCTTGATAACAACTATGGTTGTAAACACTTTATAGGGCCTTATTTCAGTGTTTCTATCTCAAGGTTGAATGTAGTAGGTCGATTTAATGTATTAATGAACAACAATTTCACCGACAAAAAATGCCCGCAAACATAAAGCCTACGGGCAAAATAATTCATCAAGAGAAGAGCGCAGAGATTTGTTCTTCTGAAATACTCTTTATTGCAGCATAAGCATTCTGTGCGGATCCGGCTCCGTCAAACGCACTTGTTTCCTGGAATGCGGCAGACTTAAGAGCGCCTGACGCATGAGGGGCAAGTTTTCCCTCTGCCGTAACAACAACAGGGACGTTCGCTGTCGTACCAAGGGCCGTACCAACTTCGGGAACATTGCCAGAGGCAGCTCCGACAGTCGTGTATGCCGCAGTTCCGAGTCCCTTTACGGCAACATCTGCGCCCTTTACAGCGATAGTACCATTGGCACCGCCAGTCGTTATATCAGAGGGCTGCAGCGCGGAATCAGCCTTATCGAGAGAAGTCTGCACAGTGCTTTCAAGCTTTGCCTTGGTTACATTGCCGTCAGCAATCTTTACAGTGGTAACTGCATTTGCTGCAAGTTCAGCTGCTGAAATACTACCGGCCACTATAGCTGCACTGATTTCTCTTGATACAGGATTGATGGTGAGCTGTACCTGTGTTGCGCTCTGCTCAGCAACATATATATCTACCAAGGTTGCAACGTTTACATATATCTTGTCAGAAGTTGCGTTGGCAAGAGTAAGTACAATGTATGTACCAGGAGCCTGTCCAGAAGGATTCACTTCTACGGCACCGGAACTAACTACCATATCCTTAGGAATATCGATAGTGCCGACAGTTACACCACCCTGCTTGATCTGATAAGACTTAGCCATTCCTTCAGTGGTGGTGCCAGTATCGATAGTCACGGCCTCTGATGTCTGAACGGCTTCTATTTGACCAACGATCTCATTGATGGCTGCTACAACACTGTCTTTCGTAGTAGTATCAAGAGATGCAAGAGTACCAATAGTAGTATTTATCGCATCTGAGGCATCCTTTACAGCTTTCTTCACGGAACCATCAGTTGACTCGTTTCCGTTGAGGACAGCTATTGCATTGGCATTATCCTGAACCGCGCCAGTCTCAAGGGCTTCTACAACACCATCGGCATAGTCTTTTGCGGCCTGCAGTGTGGTGGCGTCGGATATAGCAGAATAAACTCCATCAGCCATGGTAGTAGTTTCTGCAGCATAGTCACTGAATGTGAGCTGACAGAAAGCAGGAGTTGTTCCGCAAAGTATACCGAAGTGGCGAACAGGCGAACTTCCCGAATCGAGAATCAGGATATTTGCTCCATCGGTCCGCTTATAGAGAACAGGTTTCCCGATATTTACAGCCGAAGCCACAGTAGCCGCAAGGGTGTCGTCTTCAGCGACCATTAGGCCGCCTACATCCTCCAGAATTGCCATTAGTTTCTGATGATAGCTTTGCAATCCTGTCAGATCAAGATAATTTTTGTCAGTAAAAGTTTGCGCTGGCATATTATACCTCCTATTATTGATTCATTTATGCAAATAAAGCCTCGATTTGATCCTCGGTGATCACTTCGGGCTGCGCAGCAATTGATAACAGTTCTTCTTGAGTTTTTGTAAATGTATCTAATATATCTTTATTCGCGTGTTCATGTGCTTTCTGGATGACTCCATTAAGCAGGTCGATAGTTATATCGGAGCCTTTGATCTTACGACCTGTTGTGCCATCAAAAAGAGCCAATGATCCATCTAAGACAATGTTGCCGGATGAATTTACGGAGTTATCGATTTTTCCCTGCAATACCATGAAGTCATCGTTGGACGCGCTTCCTTCGGTATAATCATTTAAACACAGTATCAGATCTCCGGGTTCACACTTTCTCCCAGCATATGTTCCGGCAACAAGTACGCGCCAAGACATCCCAACTTTATAATCCTTATCCGGGAACGGATGAGTAGTCCCGTCAACAACCCCTGGAGATTGAGAAAGTCCGGCAACAAGTTTATCTACGTATGCTTCTGTGGCTAATAGATTCCCATTGACCGTAACCGTGCCAATAAAATCTGGATTAGCTATAGGAGCGTAGGAGACGTTGTCGAATATTCTTTCCCATTTCCCATTTATCCACATATTACCAGTAATAGGATTTTGGCCGTCAACCTTTATATATACGACGTTTTCTCTCTGATTCTCCGTTGGCAGAGTCGAAACGATCTCGATTTCTTTGCCAGATCCAGAGCCGCCGTCACCACCGATCTCGTCGAGAATATACGTATCTCCATAAGGTTGCAGTATATAAGCCTTGTATTTTCCTCCACTTAGTAGGGTTACAAGTTCTCCACTAAAAGCATTATGGGATTTAATGAACTCGTCTACTGCCTCTTGATTCGGCAACCCAATTCCGAGATGATTAGTAGGATATAAAGGTACACCCTCTGGTGAAATGAAAGTAAATCCTGGGTTGTCTGAAAAGAATACGATATCTCCTTCATCAATTACCTTGGTTTGGAGTAATTCGGCCAATTTGGATTTTTGTGTATAGACTATTTTATATTGCATACAACCTCCTTTGGCCAATCAAATTACTACGACTTCAAAGTTCTTTTCAACGTCCGCCGAATCCGGAGCATTTATTCTGTCACCAATCTGTTCGCCATTGGACGTCAGATATATTTCTTCACCGTCGCGCGCGATATTATCAGCTTTTGCTTTATCATAAGCCTGCGCGATATTCTGCAGTTCGGCAATTTTCTGATCGATACTTTGGAGAGAAGATGGATCTGTAAAGTAGTCATTTACAGGATCAACGGTTAATGTGATCTCGCCGGAATAAGCCGCATATGTCCTCTTTGCTATTTCGTCTGACTTAGTAAAGGTAAGATAGAGCGTGATATCCCCAGAGAACTGTGTCAAGTTGGTTGTTATAGGTAGCCTATATTCAATATAGTCATTTTTGTACTCAGTATTGTTTACGGTAAGATATTCGATCTTGGCTATATTCGCCGGCGTAGTATACTTAATAGTGCCAGTAAACTCCGTCAGATCGACCGTCTTATATTGTTTCGGCACTATGATACGAAGACTGTCGCTGTAGTTTTCATACTGCCGTATTCTTTCTGCAGGAGTGGTACACACAAGGGAACCGTCTCCCTGCATTAATATCGTGTACATTTGCACCTCCTTACCGTCTGCTCTGCATCAACGCTTGTATGGCGTCAGAGTCAGACATTTGTATAATAACCAATCTATTCATAGCAGGTTCAACGTCTGAATCCATATATCCGTCTCCCCCCATATCCTTATAGTCTCTAAATAATGCCCAGAAAGTATCGGCTTCCATTTTGGTCCACGTCAGAGTGGAATTCCTTTCCGGACTGGTGTAGTATTGATATGATTGAAGTAATAAGTTCCTCATTCGATTGAGTTCTTTGGCTTGGCTGGCTTCTTCCATTTTGTCTAAGCGAGCGATAATACCGTTTACGGTTTCCTGTAGAGCTTCAATCTGCTTCTTCAATCCGTCGCGAATATCTATGCTTTGCTGATGGTATTCGGCCAAATTTGCCGCATTATTTATAGCCTCCTCTTTATATTCGGTCTTCTTGATAACATCGCCTGCCCATTTGATTCCTTTGCGAACCAAAGGCGTAATATAGCAAGCACCCAAAAGAAACACTATTACATCGGTGAGACTTATATTTTCCATCATGGCGAAGAACGCCTCTTTGCCGTCCATATGCGACCGCCTCCTTAAATAAAAGATAGGCCGCATATTTCAGCGACCTATGAGTTTACTCTGTTGCGTTGCGGACGGCTATATGTAGTGCTCCTGATGCATCTGGTGTCACTTCAAAGGGGTCCGTCCTCATATATCCTGCATCGTCAAATCCGTAAGGCACTCCATCTATCACATAAACATCTCGCGCATACCATTGTCCACTCTTAATCAGGTACCACCATCTACCGTCGGCTTCCTGGATCCATCCCTCAAGATAATTTCCAGAGACCCATCCTTTTTTATCTGGAATGTAATACCACCTGACGCCACGATCATCGAAGGCTTTATACTGGGGATATATCCGGTCTCCATCCATTACACATCCTACGACTGAGCTGTTTGTAGTAGGATTGCTACGTACATTAAGACTGGATGCCCTAACAAGAAGCCCGCCGGCGCCTGTGCCAATGGGGTATTTGACTATATCATCGTCTGGGTTGGTAGTGGATATTCCACATGAGGAATAAGGCGGCCTATAGAATACCGCATTTACTTTATCGTAAGTGTAAGATTTTCTTGTCGTTGCTCCGCCATTAGGAACAACTACGTTATTGCCGGAAGAGGTGTTCTCCTCTATGGTAACAAATCCGTTTTCTATCTCTTTGACTACGTGGCCAGTATGGTAATGTTTTGTACCATTATAAAAGAGCACGGTATCTCCAACCTTGGCAGTACTATGCAATCTACCTGGATAATTCTTTCTAATATACTGATAAAAATTTTCGCAATTATAGAAAAGATCCCCGCCCAGAAGCTTCTTAGCCTTTTCGAGACCGTAAGCTTGGACGTAACCCATGGACTCGCCAGTAGCACAGTAAGGCTGGCCCTGGTAGTTTTCACCAGTATGCGTCTTATACCATTTTGCATACAGCGTATAGTTGTTATATCCTGCGTTTCTACGCTTGCCGGCAGGAGTCATATCGCCCAAATCTTTTCCGGTAGCTTTTTCAAGATAGTCGAGCCAATCTTCGCGAAGCGCTATGTCTTCATATATATTTGTACAAGAGTGTATTTTCATATTTATCTCCATTAAAAAAGAGCGGAGAGTGTCCGCTCATAAGATAGTCAGAATTTCATCATTCCGTTTTGGCTTTATCGGCATTAATCTTTAGCGATGCCCCCTGGGAATAGCACTGATGGATCAGAACGGCTAAACCTGCCATAAGTACGCCCTGTGTAAGAGCCGAAAAGATGGCATTTGCCACTGCCTGAGAATCCGTCATGGGACTGTTTGCAAAGATATATAGTCCACAAAGAACTATTGAGACACCCACCAGAATAAATGGGATATAGTTGTTCTTTATAAGTGTCGCATGCTTAATAAACACGCCAAGCATAAGACATACGGCCGCAACAACAACCAACTTCGGATCAACATAGTCCATTATATTAAGTTCCATTTTGTCCTCCTATTATACGTTGAATTTATAGATCAATTCTTTATCTTCATTTATATAGAACTCTATACCGATGCCTTGCGTCTCTTGTATAAGTTCCATGGTCTCAAGATCTAACCGCAATGACGGGATGGCTAATTGTAGACTCTCCGCATATGTTTTGGCGGCATTCAAGGTATTGGTATTTTGCTGTAATATCCATTGTTTAACCTTACCATCGTAACCCGTCAGTCCCGGCAGATCGAGAAATGATTTATCCGAAAAGGTCTCTGCCATTATATATACCCTCCAATAAACAAAAGGCGGATAGAGGCGGAGAGTAGATGCCTACCACCCGCCAATAAGCTAAACTTACTCTATGCCAAGATAGGCTTTTGTTTTCGCTACCCAGTAAGTAGGAACATCGTCTATTGTCCAAGCTTTGCCGGTATTTTTATTTTTCTCGCCCTTCTGAATCTTCTTGCCGTAATATGCTCCCATTATTCTGCACCTCCTGCAAGTTCACTGATTGCTTCTCCCATATCACCGATAGCAGCATCATGATCGGCCATAGTCTCCATTATTCTTTCCATGTCCGTCTTTTCATGAAGTCCAAATCCGACCTCGATGCCAGTATCTGCCCATTTGATAGTCCAAGTTGTATTGAGAACCAGATCAGTGTATTCGCCGATTTCAAGTGCAGCATCGTTCTTTATAACAACCTTAGAGAGATTTTCACTGGTAAGATTGTCTTTAAGCGTCTGAATGGCAGCAACATTTTCTACAACAGTCTTTATAGCACCAATACCGAGCATCTCATGCGCTTCTATTTGTGTGTTATCATTAAGTACAATAGTGTTCATAATACTCTCCTTATGATTTTTTGTGAAAGAATAGTGCCGCAGGATCTCTGCGGCACAGTTGCTTATGCTTTGACGATATATCCGTCCTTTACGGTCCATCCGTCAGCTATCCTGAAAGTTCCGGTTGCCTCGTTGAAGTCTATGCCGGTGTCAGGTCCCTCGAACATATCAAGAAGCGCCTGATATTCAGGAGAACCTTTAGCCTTTACCAGTCTATCCGCATATTCATGCAGGTCTGCTTCCTTAAGAGGGGGATGTACGGGGGTGCCTATCTGAGGGTCATAACCATGTCCAACAGGCTTTGAGCCTTTAACACCATCCATATTTTCCATTCCGTTTTCATCGAGTTTGATTTCATCTAACATAATTTTATCTCCTTAAAAAATAACCTGACCAAAGCCAGGCAAACAAAAGGTTCCTACGAGAAAAAGACCCGTGTAACCCCGAGTCTGATCCCAATAATATATGGCAAACAAAGCTCCCTCAGAGGGAACTCAGTGTGTCAGTTTGTAGTTTATGCCGCAGACATCATGTATGCATTCTGCACCAGTGCAGGATCATCTTTGGCGTAAATCTTGGTAGTGTCAGGCGAATCATGGCCGAGGACTACCGATAAAACCTCAAGCCGCATACCGTGTCGATACAAATACGTAGCAGTAGTATGACGGATGAGATGGGGGAAAACATTTCGAGTGATTCCCGCTCGTTCACCAAGGATACGGAATATACGCTCAATAGCATTCTTTTTGAGCGGCTGATGGGGCCGGCGATCCGAAACAAACACCGCCTCCCGTCGGTCGTCTCTCGATTTAAAATACTCATCAAGAGATAGGATAGCAGCATCGTTCAGGAACACATACCGTTCCTTATCTCCTTTACCTGTTACCTTTACTCGACGATTTAGATAGTCGATATCGTCCTTGCGAATTCCCACAACTTCGCTTACACGACAACCAGTCGCAAAGAAGAAGTCTACCAGAGCCCGCTCCTTCGGTGTCTGGCAAACTCTACGAAGCCTTTCAAGTTCGATTCCACTCAAAGGATTACGCACATTCTTCCGGTATTTGATTGGTTCGATCGTCAGCATGGGATTTACCGAAACCCGACCAGAGTCTGCCATATATCTAAAGAATCCATTGAGTATTACGCGCATGCTGTCTTTCCGGCGCTTCCCGACACCACGATACCTCTCGTAGTCATCTAAAAACTTTATTACATCCCATTCAGTAATCTCATGGATCGGCTTTCTCACACAAAGACAAAAGGCACGCAATACATGCGTATACTGCACAAGAGTACCTTCTTTAAGTCCTTTGCTCTTTTTGCGGGCCAGAAATTCGACGACTTCGCGTTCCGGCCCGATAGAAACTGCCGGAAGTGTCTCTTCGCGTTCAATTTTGTAATCTTGCAGCGATTCAACGACGGCCGAATCGACCATTGCTAACTGATCTGCCGAAAAATTGACCGACAATATAGCTAAAACCTTGTCTCTGATTTCATTAACAGTGCCACTCACGTCTTTCTTCCTCCTTGATATTCAGTTTGAACAGTTATCGCCTACAACAGGTTTTGCTGTTAAACAATAAATATCATCCGAGAAAGAACTAAATGTTTACAAGATTCTTAAAGAACAAACCCGAATTACATCAAAAAGCCCATTAACCGTTTAATGAGCAGAATGTGAGTAATTCGCAAAATATTATTTAAGGGAAAATGGCAGTTAGTTAACAAAATCGACCCACCATCCATTGCATTTAGTCAGCATCAATAAGATATGTTTGGCTTATGGCGATGTTTTTTCCGGAATCCTGGGTATACAAGTAGGCTCTGATCTCATTACCTGTGAAAAACGCTCCCCTTCGGCTTACATCAGTAGCGGCATTGCTTCCTACTACAAATAGGTCGAAGCCATGATTATGATTGCCAAGGACATTTTCAGGTAAGGTTCCTATGACATACCAGTTATTTGCTGATATGGTGGGAAGAGTCATCTCATAGTCGATGATCCTTATATTTCCATCTCGCCACATCCTATTTGTATTTGCTGTCCATCCTTGCGGTACTGTTATTTGATTTTGAGCATATGTGGGATTTGAGAAGGTATACCTATACCACGCTGAAAATTTCCCGTCCCATATCCTACCGATCCAGAATTTCCGGCGCCATCTTGGGCTAAAACAAATGAGATTGCCATAATTGCAACCGGACTCTGCATTGCCGTTAAAGTCAAATAGTAGACCGCATATATCACCATCACCATAATCGGTAAAGCTTTCCGTAGCTTTGTTTGTGACATTATCATTTACTGAGGATGAGACATCAGTAAAGGCATAGATACCTCTAAAAGTAAGTTGGGACGGAGAGGAAAACAGCGTTATGACATTCTCATTTTGCCACTGCCCCTGCTTTGAAGTTTATACAGTTGATGGATTCCATTCTTTCCACTCAGCAGTAGCCATAATGTTGTTATAGTAAAAGATTTTTCCAGAAAAAGAGAATCCCCAAATCACGTTTGCATTTGCAATGCAAATCATGTTATTGGCATCGGCTGCTATAGCAGAATCCCATGATATCCATATTATTGCGCCGTACATATAAACACCGTTAAGAGCTATTAATTCCGGGAGGGTCTTAAGACTTCCGTCCATTGCGAAAAAACCTTGACCCTTTGAATTTAATTCAGTAACCTGATCTTGCAGAGTTTTGCCAAATCTTGCGTCCAGCGCAAAACCTGTGTTAGTAGTCGCTCCGTTATTTACCAAATACTGAGTCAGGACGGACTGAAATGCGTCAGTTTTTACAAGTTTATTAGCAATCCAATTTCCAATGCCATCAAACAATTTCTTGGTAGTGACAGTGGTGGGTTTTGTAGATGGATTATCTATGGAAACGCCATATGTATCAGTTGCCTGACCATTGTCCAGACTAAGACCATCCACGCTGGTCATACCCTGGGCAAGATACTGCCAGTTAACGCCCTCAGCAGGAGTTACCCCTGTAGTTCCATCAACCTTACACACCCAACTTGAACGGTTGGACAAAACATAATCTCCGGCATTATAAGTAGCGCCCGGGTCATAATCTCCGCGATTCAGTAACCCCACTTTGCCGAGACTCTTCTCAACTTCAGTAGCCATATTATATTTCCTTTCTATTAATTCATTAGTTCATATGAGAAAATCAAATTGAGATTCTCATCGAGAGTAAAAGTAATGTTCTTGCCTACCCCAACCTGCATAAGCTCCATGGTTTCAATATCCAATCGAAACTCCGGCGCAATGATAGGTATAGCGTTAACTGCCTCTTCGGCAGCTTCTTTTGCCATTTGGTAGTAATATCCGGCATTGTCAGTATCTTCTCCCGGGCGAGTTCCAGTTCCGCCTGTGGCATATGACTGGGCCATAATCGCATAGTCGTGAAGCTCTTCTCGATCTTCGTCAAACTGCTGCATCGCCTCAACACGTGCCTGCTCACTGGCTACCCTGTCTTGCTCGTTCTTTTGACGGATCGCCTCATTAGACTCTCTTGTTCCTTCATTCGTCTGACGGGTATTCTCCGCATTTTTTCGGGCTGTTTCCTGAGAAACACGAACAGACTCTGCCGAAGCACGACCCTCCTCTGCCTTCTGGCGCGCAGACTCCTGTGATTGCCGAGTAGATTCTTGTTCCTGTCTTGTGGACTCATTGGATTCTCTGGCCTTCTCTGCGGATACACGTTGGTTTTCGGCAGATTTGCGAGCATCCTCTTGTTCAACACGGGTATTTTCAGCGTTTACCCGAGCTTCTTCCGCTTTCACCCTGGAATCTTCCGCCGTCACTCTTGCAGATTCTGCCTTAACCCGAGTGTCTTCGTTGGAGTTGCGAGTATCTTCATTGCTATTTCGGATCGTCTCCGCACTTTCTCTGGCGTCCTCTGCTTTAGTCCTGGCCTCTTCGGCCTTGACTCTGGCGTCCTCTTGGCTTTGCCTTGTATCCTCATTCTCCCGCCGGATCTCCTCAGCGGCTTTGACATCAGATTCAAGTTCTCGCATATCCTCAGTAGCCTTAATCGCGTCTTCGGTAGAAGAAGTAGCGGCATTGATCTTTTCAATAAGCAAAGTGAACTCATCGGAAGAAACAATGTAGCTAACGTCAGCCGCATTTGGATCTACGATAATCATGAACGGAAATGATGTAAGCGTCTTGTTCTCGCTGTTTGACATAATGGATATCTCACAGTCGACTTTCCCAGCGACGGCAGACATCTGCTGAGTTATCTCAAACCTTATCGTGTGATCATCCAGAGCCTCACAGGTATTGAAGATTTGCGTACCGTCCGGTTTAGTTCCTCTGATGACGATGTTTACGGCGGATTGATCAAACGTATACGGTTGCCCGAAGTTCATGAGAGATATATCGGCGTACCTTGTACTATGTCCGTCACCTTGAACCGTCTTCAGGAACAAAAAATTATTATTAGACGCAAAGTCTACGGTATAAGACTGGATAAGCGGAGTAATAGTTGCAGCCATATTTACCCCTTTCGTTACAATTAAGAATCCTGCTCAGACTTTTCTGCAGATTTCTTGCGACTCTCTTCTTGCGCAATTTCCCGCTGAATCTGATCTCCGCAGGTCTTTTCCAAATCACTTACAATATCTTTTAAAATGAAAAGAGCGACCCCGATATCGAGACCGCTCTGTTGTATATTCTCCTTGATTACATTTCTAAAAATGAAATAATCCTTGACCATTATTCGATTTTCTCCGTATTCTGTTTGTATCTACTATATGCATTTGTCATAGCCAGGTACGTCTTATTCAATTTATACTCAATAGTCTGTGCCGTACATATCTCATCCACCGGGCATTTCGCAAGTCTAAGACATGAGGGCCGCAGACAACACTTGATACATTCCACTGAATCTATTGCAGGCTCAAGCCAACTATCCAAGATGGCTTTATCATAATTGTCATCATATATGTTTCCATATAATTCGTCCCACGGGTGATGTTCGCAAAGACTCAAACCGCCATCAGGATTGACGCACATACTACGCCCGTCATCCGCCATGCAATGAGTAGTCCGAAATCTTTCAATAGAGTACCTTGGCCCAGCACCGGTCGCATTAATGACAGCCGATACTTCTCTGTAGTTTCGATATACCAAGGCTCGCTCCTCGTCTGAGAATGTTTCTATCTCTCCGCATCCCTCATACAGGGGATGAGTATAGACGATTACGCGCGAATTATTCTTGTATCGCTCCGTAAGCTCATCAACAAGCGCCAAGATATCCTGCTTATTTTCGCCGGTGATATGAGTGCGTATGTTTACACGGACCCCCGCCTTGGACAGCATTTCAACATTTGACAGCACTTTCTCATATGCATCACCAGTAAAAGACTTAAAATTCTTCGTAGCGATATATACATCATGTGTCCCATCAATCGTAACTTGCGCCTGCCGCAGATGCCACTGGTTTATATACTTGTCTACTTCATCCTCTTCAAACAGTAATCCATTGGTAGTGATAGAAGAATAGAAGTCTATGTTTTCCACCTGAAGCCGTTGACAGATCCGGTCAATGATAGGCTTATTACACAACGGTTCGCCACCAAACCATTTAACATGCAAAGTACTTGCCGTGCGAGTCTTTAACCAAGCCACCAGATCATCCGCAACCTGTTCGGACATATTCTTTGACTCCATGCCTTTTTCATAACAGTAAGGACATTGAGCATTGCATCCAGTGGTCGGAAATATCGTACAGAGATTTATTTTGCCATAAGTCTTACGCTTATTCACCGTCTTATATGCCTGATATACCGTGTAGAATATTCCGTAATCATCCGTATATTCTGGCGTCATAAACCATTGCTCTACAAGATACTTAACCATACCATCTGTCGGCGTCTCATACTGAGCCTTATCCAATAAAATGAGCTGCTTTGTCAGATCGTTATATAGCAAATATCCCTCTGAAACTTCCAAAGAGAGAGTATATAGTGAGTATTTATATTTTAAGTTACCATTATATGTTTGACGGCCCAAGATATTCCATACGCCTTGGTGTCCTGCCAATATATTGTCCATAGTCCTCCTTATTCTTATTATTCCGTACCGGGGCCGCAGCCGCCATCATATCCACATCCTGTATCACCGTCACAGAGACAGCCGGAACCGTCGCAGTCACCATCACAAAGACAACCACTGCCACCGTCGCAAGAATCGCATGAATCGTCACACCAGTCATCACAGCTATCGCCAGATGAACATCCAATAGATTCGCCAAGATCTTTCAACGCCTGTTCTACTCGTTGCACCCAGGCTCGCAAAGTCCAGTCATGACCCACGAGTCCAAAGTCCCTGGCCCAACACTGTCCACCATCATTTACAGCAAAATCATAGTCATCCGCACTGGCATAACCGGCCCATATCCAGAACTTTCCGCCACCGGGAGGATCAGCAGAAATCCCACATTGCCCATCAGAACTTTGAAGTATGTCACGTCCCCAGGCATATCGACACTCAAATCCGCCGATGTACACACGCTCATCGTTCACCTCAAACATACCTTGCCCGCCTTGAATGCTACCGCCAGAGATGTGGCTTCCCGTGATCGTTGACCCACTTATGGATGCACTGACATTCAGATTGCCGTCTTTATAGCGCATATATCGAGTAGAGCTTCCGATATCTATGCCATCCGTGCCAAGATATACTCCATTGACATTCTTTCCGTAAGAATCCTTGGTACCAGAATAGATCTTCCCACTGGCAATAGTCCAACCGTTTGTTCCACCAAGATGCCCAGAGTCAGCTTCGATAGTTCCTTTGACCGTAAGCTGTCCATTCTTATACTTGAGATACTTGTCGGCATTGCCTATATTGATACCCGTACCAGCCCCAAGATATGTGCCGTCAGCAGTACTGTCTACAGACGATTTATTACCAGAATAGATGGCTCCGGTGACTATAGTCCAGCCATTCGCTCCGCCGATATATCCTGAATCGGCCTGGATCTTTCCCTTGACAGTAGCATTTGTTGCAGTCAGATTTCCATTCGGATCAACATGAAACGTACCATTACCGTTATCAAATGTATTACCTTCTATATATGAACCGGCAATATAACCGGCAATCACAAAGTCCGCTAAAAGGCCGAAGTCATTATATGTGGTTCCTTGCTTTGTATATTTAACCCGGCCGAGAGCTGTACGGACAGTCTTGAAGTCGTCATCCGAAAACAATATCTGCCCACCACCAATAAATACCCCGTCATCCGGATATTGCGCATCTTCTGTGGCTTTGATAAACATGCCCCTGTCATCCATGGTTACGTCTGCGCTGGATGTATGGATCACCTGTCCCGCACCAAGAAGTCCTTCTGCGAGCATCTTACCAATATT
This sequence comes from uncultured Lachnospiraceae bacterium, assembly GCA_944380315.1. Taxonomy (GTDB): domain Bacteria; phylum Bacillota; class Clostridia; order Lachnospirales; family Lachnospiraceae; genus Avilachnospira. The sequence goes on along the minus strand of CALWHG010000071.1, from coordinate 35,654 downwards.
AGTAGCTTCTTTATTGGCCTTATCCCAATACGACGCATTAAACGATACCGATGTCGCCGCATCTTGGGCGAGTTTAAGCGCTTCGGAGATTTCTTCGTATAGTTGCTGGCCTTTGACCTTGAACATATTGGAGAATGTCGCCGAAAAGTCGTTCGGATCCAGGAAGTTAACACTCATCGTCAACAACCTGGTTTTTACTATATAATCATCTCGAATGATAACATGTATATAGTTTCCCGGTTCAAACCCGTCAGACACTTTGTTGAAGGCTTTATTGGCAAAGATATTAGCCATATTTAATGAGAAAGTGAGAGAGGGCTGTGCCACCTTGGCAAGTTCTTTCTGACCGTATGCAAGCATATCCTTCAACATGTCCATACGCTCGGATTCTGTCATAGTGTCAGTAACAATATAATTGTCAGACGTAAGTTCTTCTTCGCGGATAAACTTTGTAAGCTCCATGAGCTGTGCCGAAGTAAAATTCTTCTGCATCGCCAGATCATCGATGATAGCCGCCATCTGCTCGCTAAGCGCATTTTGCTTTGCGGTTATTCCATCTATTTCAGCCTGTACGACAGTGATTTGAGAATTTATTGCCTGAATCTGATTATAGACCGGCAGATACATGCTCTCATAAAACTCGCTGTCCACATTTCCATAACCTGCCTTGATCAGAACAGCCTGTTGAGATTCATATGCGGCAAGCTTCTCTTTGAGTGGATTGAGACCGTAAAGTTTCCAATCTGTGCTATCGGGATCTTCTGGTCGACGTTCCTCGGTGATTTCGTGGAGATCCTCATAATAGCCTTGATACTCCGTTATAAGATCTTCATAAGTATCTACATTGTCGTTCCATTTCTTCATCCAGGCCGTGTATGCATCATACAGACCTTGGGACATATAGTCGAGAGAATGAAAATAATCCATATTATAGATCCTATCATATCCCATATTTACCTCACGGACATTAAGATCATCTGCCCCGGTAATGGTAAGACAGGTTTTTATGTCGTCTATGTTCCCAGAAATATCTGTAGACAGAGCAAGGTTATCATAAGATATGATAATATTTGTCTCGCTGCCAACGATGTCCTCGGGGTAAATATCTATGGTATGATTGATCGAATTGAATATGAAAACGCAGCCGAATGCTTCCGCGACATTTGTGACAAGAAACGAATATACGTCTTGCCGGTCGATCTGAAAGCTTCGCTGTATGGTTATAAGGCTATGATCTATATGACCAACCGTCCAGTCGGGACACTTTTCCAGTACGAGATGCATGAGGCTCTTATCTGGATTTGCCTGATCGTACAAACACACTCCATCAATACTTTCTACTGTACCCATATTTATATAGAAAAGCTCTATATATTTCTGAGCAAGCAAAACTTCTTCCGATAAAGCCGTTACCTCTTTGTACTCAAAGTCAGTCGCCTCGGAGCGCACCTGTACATCGCTGATTACATATCGCCCGATGGTCGGTAATTCGACGTGTTGCATTTCAACGACGCTGTCATAGTATGGATTCCTTTCATTATCTATATTCATATAGGTAGAAAAGGAGATCTCATTGTACGCGTTGAATTTAAACGTTCCCGACTTTTCAGCACATCTTATGACTCCGATTCGATCGCCGCTGGCCTTACACAGCACGAACTCTGGCGGAGTCACATTGTCATATTTATTCGGCCCATATATGATACTTCTCATACAACGCCCACCTTTCTCGGTAGACTATACCTAAAAGTGAGAGAGCAGTCATGGTCAGTCTTAAACTGATTCAGGCCCGCCACCAGTCTTATAAAGTGCATATTGAAGTCATTTAACATATATCTATCCGGTGTAGATGTAGTAAGCATTGAACGACCAGAATCCATTGTAATGACTTCATTCGCCTTTATATTCTTTATGGTAGATTCCCAGTTATCGTCAGTGAGATTAGTGAATGTCCAAGAATTTATGGCCGTTGGCGTTGTAATGATGACCGTCGGCAAAAGGTAGTTATATAGATCATCCGACATATTGATCAGAGTATATACCGTTCCGGCTTTCATTTCATACTTATATTCATGCTCCGGACTCCAGGCGAACTGCGAGTCACATTCCATATTCAGAATTATGCCAACAACACCGTCTCCGTACTTTAGATACGAAACGCTCCGAGTTCTTGCCCGGAAATGATATAGTTCATCCATGCTGGCATCTCCAGCAATGATCTGAACATCTCTATAGCCACGGAACCCTGTAAGTTGCCGAAGAACTTCGCGACATTCATGCTCCGTGAACATAGCATCATAGTTTCGCCGCCCGCATTGACTCTTTATAATCGTAGTGGTGAGTTCGAGTTTATTGGTATATTCTGATCCAAGATACATTGGAACCGGATTGTGTCCGACAAACTCTTCAATAACCTCATAATCCATGCCAAGCTCTTCTTCATCCTCTAATGAGAAAGTAGAGAGCATAAGTCCAAAATCGGACAGCCGGAATCCACCGTAATACATATCGCTCCCGAATACATTCAACCACATTCACCACCTTTCTATATTAATGTAAAAAAAATAAGAGACACATCTTGTTATTGTCTCTTGTGTAAACCATATTATTACGGCCGCACCGTATGACGGGCACGGCCATATTGACGGATTAATATCCGTTATACTTTAAATCTCTATTCCATTTAGTCATGAATTTATTTATCTCAGATTTGGCTACTTTAGCTATCTTATCTACATTGTTATCGTCTACATTGCCTTCGACGTTGACCATTTTCTCCACGTTGATAGTCATAGAAGGGCGAGAAGAAGAGGACGGGGCATTGCCCGAGTCATTCCGACGCAGATCCTCAAATGAAGACTTGAATTGTTCAAGGATCGGTGCGAGCGCGAGCATGGCTTTCGTTTGGCCCGGCGTAAGTATTCCCTCACCGACCTTCGCCGCAACGAGAGTATCTTCGCCGAGGGACTTGGCAATCTGGTTAAGAGGAGACTTAGTATCCTCAACGATGCCACCCTTAGCGAATTTCAACATGGAACCGAACAGCTTCTTGGCCTCATCCAACGTATATGTGCCGACAAGATTGCCGGATCCATCATATGCTTCTACCAGCCCTGGCTCGGGCCGACTGAATGTATATTTACCAAGTTGATCCACCGCCTCTGTCACAGCGTCCTGGAAACTATCCTTGATATTACCAACAATAGTAGTAGAGCCGCTGCCGCCAGAAGAACTACCACTCGGGACATTCTTATCAACCCAGACATCCGCCGAGGTATCAACATCTTTAATAGAATCGTAACCTGCTTGGATCTCATTCACTATGGACTGAGCATTGTGCGTAAACATATGTGACAGAGACATAGAAACTTGATCCGCACGATCCTGTAGCCTCTTTGCAGCTTCTTCGACCTCATTCAACTGACTGATAAAATTGCTTGTGCTTGCCGTAAGTTGATCATTGTACCCCGCTATGGCGTTGCTGCCGGAATTCCAGGAATCTACGATAGTGTCGGAGATATTGAGACCGTGCTCTTTAGCCATGAGATCTATCTGATCACCGATAACGGTAGCGTTATCCTTGACCTGATTCATGGACTGAAGAATGATGTTTTCTCGGTCTTCAAGAGTCTTACGCAGGGCTTCCATTTCTTCTTCTCTGCGTTTCTCGTATTCCTCATACTGATCGTTAAGAGCATTGGTCTGTTCTTCGACTCTGTGATCCCTTTCAAACTCAGCAAGATCCTTTTGCGCTTCCGCCAGTTCCTCTTCAAGGCGTTTACGCTTCGCCACAGTTGCCGCAGTATCATCATTTTGCATGGCTGCGAGCTGACGCTGTATGTCTGCAATATCTTTGGTCTTTTCACTGATAGATACTTGGTAATCGTGTAGATCCTCGGCCGCCTCAAGTGCTTCTATCTGGGCATCGGTAAGTTCTTTGAACGCATCTATTTCTTCCTGAATAGCTTCGCATTCTTCCTCGACGCGCGCCTCGTTAAGTTGCATGATGGCGTCTTCGGCAGCACGATAAGCATCTATGGCGTCCCACTGACCATTTTTAAGCTCTGCGAGCTTCTCGATATATTCAGTAGTAGTATATTGACCAGCACGGTACATCTGTTCGAGATCCCGTTGTGCCTCGGCATACTGTTCAGCCTGAAGCTTATTCACCTCATATTGCTGTGAAAGCAGGCCAAGCTGCGCAAGGGCTTCCTCGGTCCAAGTCCCGTGGCGATCAGACACCTTGATATCAGTCTCCGCTGAGAACAATTCGTATAAATTACTGAGTTCGTCGTCTATATTTTGAAACTGCTCCTGCAGACTATCAAACCTATCCCACTTTAATTGCAGGACGGCATTATTGAACTTTTCTACGTCAGTCTTTGCGTCCAGTATCGCCGAGTCGATATCCATAAGAGTGGACAACATTTCCGTATATTGCTCATCACCTTTACGAATATCGCCAGACGTTAGCGCCTGTTCAAAGGCCTTGACTGCGGCAGATCGTTGCTGCTCCAGAGTTGCCAGAAGTCTTTCGGAGTTGGTGGCCTGCGCCCGGTAAAATTCCTCACCGACCTCAAGTCCAGCCTCTTCGAGAAGCCCTATCTGTCCATCCAGCAAGTCGTTTGACCCAGAGTATATATCGTTCAGTTTCTCGAAGTCGTCGATAATATTGTCGAACTTGAGCTTTGCCATTTTCCGAAGGGCTGTGGTTTGCTCCTCGATGCTCTTGCGACAATCCTGGACTTTATCGTCCCACTGAGTATATTCATCTATGGCAGTAAGTATAGACTCATCGCCTTCAGACATATACTTGGCTACTTCAACAGCTCCGGCGCGGATCTTCTCCTGTATTTCGCCGGGTAGTTTGGCCAAAGCCTGGTCCGCAAGGCCTTGATACATGCCAATGGCCTCAGTATAACCTGCGATCTCCGCCTTGACATAAGACATCTGTTTGTCTATAAGTGGATTCTTGGCCATAGAACCATTGATGTTTTCGAGTACAGAATCTATATAGTCGACGCCATTTTCCAGGACCTCGATCATTCTCTCGAAATAATCATAGGTCTCCTCAGAGTCTGCCTTGACACTCTTAGACGCTTCGGATGCTTTCTTGGCGGCCTTCGCTGCTTCTTCAGCGGCTTTTTCGGCGCGCTCTATATCTACATTGGATACGGGGATATTTCCAGCATTACCCGACTGCCTGCCGCTTTGAATTCCATTTGCAAAGGCGCCCGTACCTTCGGCGAAAGCCTTCCCTCTGGAATTGATCCGTCCGTTCTTCTCAAGCTCCGCAGTCTGCCGATGGTTGAAGATGATATCATCCTTTTGGACATTGATCATCTCGGCGCCACCAACACCGACCGGGATGGCCACGCCATTACGAACAAGAAGCTCTTTGCCAAGCTCGCCAACAAGAGCCGGACCGCGATATCCCGCCGTTATCTTTCCAGAATTAAATGCCGCAGATCCACGCCACCTACTTTGAGGGATCCTGAATATGCTTGTATTTCTATTGGCCGATAGCGAAGAATTGATATTCCCAATGGAAACATTGCGAGGCTTAAACAGAGTGTCAAGTTCACTCCGAACCTTTGCCACACTTGTTGAACTAAGCGTAATAGGAATGGTCCTAATTTCGCTTACAACGTCATCAATGTCTTTAGAAAGGGTTGAGTCAGGATCCATGCCTACCTGTACATAGGTGTCATTTTCTTCCGCAAACTGAGCAACCTGATTTTGGAGTTCTTCGGAGTTTACATTGACATTTACTTCGAGCATCTGCTCTTTGGAAACACCATAGTAATCGAGGCTCTCCTGAATCCTTTGAGCCCATTCTTCAGTCTGCCCAGTAGGCCCAGCAGCATCAAAGCTCTTTATCTGATCTTGAAGCTCCTTGAGACTATACAGCTGTTCCTGATAGAAGTCCAGTGCACTTTGAGTCTCCTGATCAACGACTCCACCGCTGGCCTCTATGGTCTGGACTAATGCCGCCAGCGTTTTATAGTTGTCCAGAATCGTATTGATATCATTCGCACCAGGGAACCAGTTGCTAAATTCAATTTTAACGTCTCCGGTCCTCTGAACTGCGTTTAATATATCAGTTAGTGCATCAGTGGTCATGCCGAGATCTTCGGCCATCTTTGGAATATTATCCAGTTTGAATTCGCCGTCGATAACATAACCAGCTTCTTCTGCTGCGGCCACAAAGTGTCTTATTCCCTCTGTGCCTGTGGTAAAATATTTCTCAGCCTGAGCCATTGCATCGGCATATGCATTTCTCAGGTCATCACCCATGAGATCCGATGCATCGATTCCAGAGATATACTCTATAAATGTTCTTATGGAATTATCTGCCCAGTCTCCGTTATTCGCCAGATCCTTAACTTCTTCGAGCTTTCCGACTATAGTATCATAATTCGCCCAATCGTCTTCTTCACTAAACGAATTGATGAATTGATTATAGGTAGAAGAGAGATTGTTGATTTCTGCCTGTAGATTCAGCAACGACCGGATCTCGGCCTCTATATCATCACGCTCATTTCGCAGAGCAGTCATCATCGTCTCGTCGCCGGAAAGGTTGGCCATTTCACGGTCCACGTCGATGAGTCTATCTTTCAGAGCGCTTAATTGAGAAAGTATATTTCCTTGAACAACAGCTTGCTGCTGCTCATTGTAGTGATCTATAGCCTCTGTATTAAGCTCCCAGCCACGAGTCGTAAGTTTTAGGATCTTATCCAAATTTCCAAACTCACCCTGGAGGATGGCCGCAGTCTCTTCGGTCAGGACTCCTGACTTACTCAGTTCATCCTGTGCAGTCTCGACCGTATCAAGCACTTCTTTATAAGTAGCGAAGCGATCAGTAAGAGTCTGTACTTTAGAACTAAGCAGATCAATGGCATTGTCATTTGCATACGCTGATAGAGCAGCCTGCATTTCCTCGGCCGAGAGAGTGCCGTCGCCAAGTGCCACACTAAGTTTTTCAATCTCGCCGGCAGTATCTATGGCGTTTTCTTCCATAAAGGCGAGCAGCTTATCATAAGAAGCCTCATCAGCGGCCTTCTCAAAGATATCTTCGTAGGCTTCGGCAAGCTTACTACTCAGTATATCTTCAAGGTCATTATAGTCGGCCTCATCAAATCCCTCGGCAAATATATCAAGGAATTGCTGTGCCGTTTCTTTATACTCATCGTAGTCTATTTTGCCGGACTCAAAGTCGAGCTTATTCTGCAAAGCAGCTGATATCTCCTGCGGCATTGCATTGACAAGGCGTATCGCATGATCTCGGATATAATCCATAGCCTGGTCAAAGCCCTTTTCACCGGTAGAGATTATTCCCTCATCAACCAGTTCCTGCCAGTTGATATTTCCGACCATCGAGCGGACAGCGTTCTGCGCCTGATCTTCCATAGCATACGACTGTAGCTCGACATTAAGTACAGAGGAAAGGTTTGCTGCGAACTGGTTCCATGTCGCTTCTTGCTTACGACGCTCGACCTCAAGTGCTTCATACGCCTTGTTGGTCTGAGCCGTCACGTCATTAATTACTGCTTGAACCGCATCAGCGTTATGCTCCATTGCAGTGTCGAGTTCATCGTCGCTAATAGTAAACGTAGCTACGAATGACTCATCTATGGACGGCAATTCCTCATAGTCAAAATCAACATCCAAGCTCTTAAGCGTCTTAGTTATGCGGTCGAGTTCTTTCTTATACTCGGCCTCATCCATGATATTGATCGAGAATCCAAGCTCAGCCTCATTATCCGGCAATCCGTGGAACCGACCAAGAATCTCGTCCACATCCTTCTGGAACCCGCCGCCGGTATAGTATTCCTGCTCTTTCTTAAGAGCTTCATACTCTTTCTCAAGATCCAGTATGCTGAGTGCATATTCTCTGGAGCTTGCCTGTGCCTCTTTGAATATCGCCGGCAGTTCGTCGACTATCTCAAGATCATTAATTCGTTTTTGCTGCTCATACAGTTCATTCAGGCTTGCCGCCACTGACTCTGCATCTGTGCCAAGGTTTACTATGGCATTGCCATTCGCATCGTATACGCGCGGCAGAGTAGGGAAGAGGTCTGCAATCTGATTACTGATACTCAGGAACTCTTGGTAATCCTCATTATCCAGATACAGGTTTTCGCCCGTAAGCATATCAACGCCCTTGGACAATTCTGCAAAGCTGGACGAAGCATTCTTAACAACGTCAGCCATCTCAGTAGTGGCGGACTTGATCTCGTCTATCCTGCTTACCGCCTCATCGGCCGCAGCGGATATTTCTTCGCGAACACGCTCCTGATGTTTGATGAGAGCATACATGGCTGTGCCGAGGGCAGCAACGCCTACGGCTGCCATAGCATAAGGATTACCCATCAGAGCAGTAACAAGACTCTTGATCGTCTGGACTAACTGAAGTGCACGTATCTTGAGGCCTTCAAGAACCCCACCGTAAGTAACTGTGGCAGCGGAAGTGGTAGTAAGAGTTTTAGTAAGTTGTTCGTGTGCTTCGCTGGACTGCACCGTATCAAGAAAATTGGCCTTTTGCTTTTTTGATAACTCTGACGTATCAAAAATAAGCTTTGATATTGCCGGATCAAGGCCCTCTAATAACGTTGCCGCCTCTAATCGAGCATCGTCTGCCTTATTTCCTCTTTTGCCAATTATATTATCTAATGCTCCTACAGCGTTGCCTATGTTTCTTAGCTGCGTATTGTATAAAAGGCGACATTAATATATAATAATGCTCAAAGGAGGAGAGAGTCATGTTGATTACGTGTCCTGAATGCAAGAACCGAATATCCGACAAAGCAAAAGCATGTCCTTGTTGCGGATTTCCATTAGAAGGATATCAGCCTACTGAAGCCGACCGGATCCTGGATCTCATATCCGATTCTACTGGTTATGTGGATGCGCAAGATATTTTTGGGCAAAAATACTTAAACCTCCAAATCTCGGATGACAATGTCGAAGAATTTTACGATGCCGTATATGATTACCTTGAGGATCACCCTGATATAAAAAAGCTAATTCTCGACTTCGGCAAGACTCACTGGAAACAGGTCCCTTACAACGGCCCCAAGTGCCCTATCTGCGGATCGACCAGCCTCCGCAAGATATCCACTACGTCAAAGGTCGCATCCGTTGCCATGTTCGGATTGCTATCTCAGAAGGTCAAAAAACAGTGGCATTGCAATAAATGCGGCAGTGAGTTCTAAACATTAACAGAGCACCGGGAAACCGGTGCTTAAATATAAGGCCTATGTTGTTTTCGGAGGAGTAACAGATATAATCAAAACTATTCTTTTTGATTTATAGCTAAAAGCCATTCTATCCACATGTATTCTTGGGCGCAATTCATCAAAAGTCTCAAGAGGAGCACTATTTCTGGCCTCGAAAATAGAATTAAATGGGCGCCTATAATTTCGTTTTTTTAATATAGCAAGAACAGCTTCGTCAATTATCAACGGTGTGCGATCATACACAAAGTCTTTGAACTCTTTATAAGAAAAGAAAGTAGCAAGTGTGTACATAATACACTCATAGTAGACGGCATTTGATGTATCTTTGATCTTAGTGTCTATCAAAACATCGCTTTTTATATCCGGTTTGTAGCTCAAACATTCTATTTTAGTAAAAAAGCTTTTATGTCCACCATAAATTTCCGTTTTCCGTTGTTTAGCGATCTCCTTACTTAATACTGTGTTTTTATCATCGACTATCCTGTGAGCTCTCGTGAAGGCTTCTTTTTTAAACGCCTCGATTGTCTCAAATTCTCCGACATAATCCAAAAAAGATTTCAATTGTTCATCGTCTCCAATACAAAACCGTTTAACCGTCGCCTCCAATCGAGTCGGCGTATACACTTGAATATACGGAGAGGTTGGATAATCAGTTAATTTTATATACCGATAATAAGCGTGTGCATATTGAATCAGAGCCCATTCTACAATTCTCTCAATATGATAACAAGAAATTTCTATATCACTATGATCCGTGCACACCCAAATGGATTTAAATGCATCAAACATATAATCAAAATTTTTATAGTCAATGCTCACAACAAAGCCTCTAAATATGAACTATATCATAAATAATACAATAGAATATTCTTGGAAATATAAATCATACACGATAATTATACCAAAACAAAACTTTATTGTATATATTACAATATTATACTTTTCTTATTGGACGTTTACTATACAAAAATATCCGGCCAGTGTCCCAGTCAAAGCCCGGCATCACTCCAGCGACGCCGATCGCATCCGAGTAACCTATTCCGCCCACAACCGGTATTTCTATCTCCTTATCTGCCGTCTCCGGATCCTTTGCGTATTCCAAAAGCGCATCGCATAATTCTCGTACCGTCATACGATCACCTCTTGTTCCTTGGAGTCCTCATAGAATACGATTTCATTCGGTATGATTAAGACCCTGGACTCGTGCAGACCGGGGTATCTCGCCGACTTACTCCGACCAAGTTCTACGTAGTTATTCCACCGGCTCGCCCGGGCAATTGTTTTGATTTCTGTAGTCATCTTCATACTCCTTTAGTCTCTGGTCCATCGCCAGTTTCTTTCTATTATATTTGCATATGCGGTCATCTAAACACCACGAACATCCGCCATGATTACGACACGACCGAGCAAAGCTTTTCGCGCCAGTATAAGGCTTTCGATGTTCTTTGCCGTGAGATATAGCTTTATCTAAACTCATACGTCCTCCTTGCCGACTCATTGCATATACGGTATAATCCCCATAAAAGGAGAGATACCATGGACATTATTTATAGCAAAGACTCTATAGCAGACTTACATTTGAATTATTCCCAAGAGCTATTTGATATAGCCGAGAAAATTATAGAGTTCGCCAACAATAAAGATCAACAGAGAATGACGATCACTTGCGCCACCTCTGCCGAAAAAGATACCGCCGTCAATGCTTTTGTCTTTATAAATCCGTTCATACAGTTCGCGCTATTGGCGGCTTTATCCGGCGATGAGCTTCACATTTTCAAGCCTGCTTTGCCCGAAACATCGGATGAGTTAATCAAGACCATATTCCGCAAAATGCCCTGGGAACAATCCGAGCAATAACAGCGATTCTCTCCGGCTAACCGGCACAAAGGCAACTTGATATTTGGTGGCCGAAAATTCGGCCGCAAAATCCTCTTCGAGATAAAAGAAGAATTAATCTAAATTGTTGATACAATCAACGATATTTCTTATTTTGGCTCCGCTTTTACACGGAGACGCGCAGTATCTTTGCGCGCACTATACCTTCCCGCACATCCAATAAGGTAGGAGAGTACGAGTGAGATCGGTAGTCTCTGAACGTCCACGCTCCGAAGAGTGTGTGCGAAGCTGATTGCTCCTTATGTTAGTACTTAGGCGTACACTTTGCTTGCGCATCGCTTACCATATACCGAACGACCTGTTTTTTCTGCTTTCGCCACCATCGCGCTCACCGTTGCCGGTCACGCTGTGGTCAGACCATTCATCGGAGATCTTCCCAGCAATTACTCCCATGCAGATGTTTATAGACCTCTGCTTCATAAAGACTTGTTCGCGGACCATCTCACCGCGTCCTTATCTCTATCAGGCCAGCTTAAATACATAGGCAATTTAAGCAGCTCTTAAATCGAGCCGACCAAGGTCTTTTAAGAATGCAACTCCGCCGAGTCCGGCGAGAGCAACACCAAGTATTCCGATGTTATCCGCCGCCTCAAGGGCTGCTTGTCCAAGATCTATCACAAACAGCATGACGTCTTGGTTTATAGGAGTGGTCCATAGTTTGTCCCACTGATTCTGAAGTATGTTGAGTTGTCCCTGGATGCTCTCTACATACTTCTGGTTTTCCCGTTCTGCCGATCCTTCGGCGTTCATCGCAGTCTCGTATACTTTGTTGATTGTATCGATATTGGCTATGGCGGCGGCCAAAGCATTGCCGCCTCTTTTGCCTGCCATTAATTCCAGCAAAGCCGCCTGATCAAGGCTGGACATTTTGTCATATACATCAGCTACGCCATTGACTATTTCAAGTATTGACTTATATCCGCCCGTATTCGGATCAATGATATCAAACCCACCTTCCCCGGTGACGTTTGTTAATGCAAGAATCTGATCCCTAAGCTCAGACACAGAATTAGCCATACCAGCCGTATCAAGCCCAGCTTCTTCTATCTCACTCTTAGTTGACCGAATGCGCATGCTTAAAGTCTTCAGAGTCGTGCCCACAGATTCGGCATTCTGCAGGACTTCTTGCATGCCTGTACCTAAGGCTACAACGCCTTCGAGATCATCGCCCGCCACAGACATAGCAGCAGCGGAACGCTGAAGGATATCCCCAAGTTCCGAGGAAGAGGTTGCATATCGGTTACCCACTTCATTCAAGATATCTACTACATTCATCACTTGGTCACTTTGCATGTCAAATGCTTTCATTGTAGACACGAGTGATTTCGTAGCCTCATCCGCTGGTAACTCACCTACGTTGGCATAAATCGTAGAAGCACGAGCCAGTTCGCCGGCCTCCTGTATAGAATAACCAAGCCTTGCCCATTCAGCAGATGCTTCAATGACCGCTATGTTCGTAGCACCTATGCCGTCGGCCACATCATATGCCGCCTGACCAAATTCACGAAGCTGATTCGTTGTAGCATCAGCAACCTTACCAAGATTCGTTAGCGCAGTATCATATTCAATAATAGACTGAATACCGGACTGCACCTTATTGATCACATCATAAACACTGCCGAATGATGCCATCCATGCAGCCATGGATCTCATCTTATCCATCCAGATATCGCCGAAAGACTGCCCTGTCTTATTGAGCGCAGCCGTCTCGGCACGAAGTTTTGCTACCGCAGCAGTAGTCTTATTTAAATCATCTGTGGTTTTAGCCGAAGCAAACATGCTCCGGATAGCCTGGATCTGAGGACCATAGATTCTATCATTTAATAACGAAGAATTCCTGCTAACAAATGTCTCAAATCCGCTGCGAGCTTTATTGAGAGCAGTGACATCCACATCACCATAAAGCTTCTCATTCTTCTTAAGAGCAGAGAAGGCCTCGTCAATGGCTTGCCTAAGCTGTGCCCAATCTTGAAGCTCATCATCATTAAGCAGATTGACAGGTTTATATGACCGCAGCTGCTCCATGAGAGTTCGGATATTGGAAAGCTCGGTCACGAATCCTTCCGAACGGTGCGGTGCTCTCGATGCAAAGTCATCGTACAAACTGTCCAAGGATCCCATCATAGAAGCCTTTAGTGTACTGCCAGCAATATTCTTTGCCTTTTCGAGAGATTCCCGAAGAGCATCTACTTTTTTACGCGCCTCATCTGAACTGACTGAAACAGTACTTAAGAAATTGTCCAGCTCTCCAAACTGACGATCCAGATCTGCATAAGTCGTGCGCTGCCTCTCGGTAATGTCTCCGGTCGCAAGCTTTTGTCGAAGCTCATAGTATTGCCGAACTTTTTCAGTAAGTTTTTCGTACCGTTTAATATCTGCGTCAAACTGCTTTTCTTCAGCAGACTTTTGTGACTTCTTCTTTGACCCACTGGATGTTTTTGCCTTGGTGGTCTCAGCGGCTTCTTTAGCAACAGCGTCAGTAGCCGTTTTAACAGATTCCGCCACAGTCTCGTTAACTGACTGATCGACCGCGGTTTTTACCGCATCAGACACATCGAGACTATTTCGAATGGCTTCGTTAGTAGCCTCAGATATCTTCTGGCCAATAGACGCACCGATTCCTTCGACTTGCTTGGCAATTTCAGAATCCTCCTGGGAGATGTCTACCGGGATCTTAACCGAAGCACCCGATGCATCGAGTTCGTTCTGTACTTGCCCAATAAAATAAGCCGGATCAATTTCCGGCTCAACATTTACCCTTACGGGCTCGGCATCAGAAAGAACGGTACCTTCTTTGCTCTCGGAATCAGACGCGCCACGTGGTGCATCAGATTGTACCCCAGCAACACTTGGAGCACTATCACCGCTGATTTCTTTATTAATATTTTCAGCAGACTGTTCTGCTTTATTTAAATCTTGTACGAGTTCGTCGGCATTTGAGGTCTCTACCTTGTCAAGATTTGTCTTAACTTCTTGCGAAGAGATTTCGGCCTGCTCTAAGCCAGAACCGACATCATCGCCGATCTCGCGCGCTCGATTTTGTATCTCTTGGATATCTGATAAAAATTGAGCTTTTATCTGCTCAGCCTTCTTGCCATAAGAAACATCATCTATGAATGAATCGGCAAACCCCAACTCTTCTTCATATTCTTCCGGATATCTTGGTAGATCCTCAACTGCGCCAATATCATCTACGATGCTTTTGAGTCTTACATAATACTTCAGTTGTTCTTGAAGTAAGTCTCCATATTCTCTAAGCTCTTTAGTACTATCAGAATCTCGATCCAAAAGACTTAATCTTTCATCCAGCTCATTGATCTTTTGAACAGCCTCGTCAGCAGAGACGAGATATTTGGCAATGCTATCAGCGGCCTGATCGGTATTTCTTGCGAGTTCCTCGCTGGAGTCAGATATGGATCCACCGCCAACTTCAATCCCCGTTGCAGGTTTTCTGGCAACAGCGTCAGAAATATATGTACTAAGATTTAGTTGGAGTTTTTCTACGTTTTCACTAAGCCGAGCTTTAAACGCATTAATATATGCATCTGCCGCACGATTCGCCGCTCCTTCCAGCCCTGCGTCAGTTGACAACGGCAGAGAGCTGCCTTTAAATATCTGAAAGTTCGATGCGAGTTTGTCTTGACTAACTCCTGAGCCTAAAAATACCTGTTCAACCTTCAAGATCTCGCTTCTGAGAAGTTTCAGTTGTTCGATGGATTCTCCGACATTGAAAAGCTCCTTGTCACTGACCTGCCCTGAACTCGCTTTATTAAGCAAACCAGTAACTTCATCTGATAATTGCTTGTATATGGCCACAAGATTCTTATATCTTGAAAGCCTTTTGTTCATAGCAGCAGAAGATTCGTCTCCTGAAAAGGCAGCGTCAAGCGCTGAAAACTCCGGAATATTAGTATTGACGTTTGCAATTGAATCTTTATACTTATTGCTCCTTACAAGGCCAGAAGTCGATGCAGTCGCCCTGGCAATTGAGTCCTGATATTTTTTCTGAGCCTCAAGCGCCTTTTGATTTATCTTATCTTGTTCAGATTGTATGGCTTGAAGTCTCTTATAAACTGTGTCGAGCTCTTTAGAACTCAAGCCAGATAGTTTTGCCACGTCTACCTTCGGCAGAGAATCAAACGCCTTTACCATATCGTAAAGCTTATTGACTGCCTCAGCTACTTTCTGGACGTCGTCAAAGCCATCCTTAAAACCACCAAGCACATTGGAAACCTGAACATTCATATTGGTGTTCTTAAGGCTTCCTGTAATTATCTTCTGGATCTCTGCAAGTTTCTTTTGTATATCTTTAGTGTCTATCTGAATACCTACGGAGGCCTGCAGGTCGCCGCCGTATCTTGTAAGTCCTGCTTGAATGTCATTTACAATCTGTTTGGCGACTTCGCTTTGATCTTTATTGACATTTATACCAGTCCTATATAAGTGTGTATTATCTGGCATAATTACCATCCTCCATAGTTAAATGAAATATCGGTTGATATAAGTGTATTTACGAGACTGTGCCGCTGCCACAGCTATGGCGTTGATGCGATCCTGATAAGCCGGATCCGCTATCTGCGCCTCGAACCATTCTTGGGGAGAAGGACTGGTTTGTGCCGGAATGTAATAATTCTGATCTGGGTTACCGTGATAACCCTCTTCCCAGGTATCATGGAATACAACACCTTTGGCTATAACATGTCCGCCCGGAATGACCTTCTCGGTATCAGGGTCTATATCATAAGACGACACATAATCTTGCATATGCTCAGGTGATATCTTTACGCCCCCGTAATAAACTCCGGCCTCCTTGTTTAAGTATTGCTCATATGCATTATTTAGTAGATCATAAGTTCGATCATAGCTTAATGGCATATAGTCATTGTAAAAGTATTCCAGAGATTCCCGGGCGGTCTGCGTATACATCTCACTCGCCGCCCGAGCATACGCTTCCCCGTAAGTTCGGTAATACTCCCGACATTCTTTTCTTACAACAGGAGCGATCTTTTTCATAATCTGACTCTTTATCGTTGCACACATAAAATCGCCCCCCTCTTGTTACATTACTGATCAGACTCTCGGTCTATTTTTGCCGGCATCTGAATAACTTTTCCCTGTAAAACATCTGCAGCCGACGCAGCATCTGCTGATACACGACCACTATTCTCCGCAACATCCATGAGAGAGGAGAGTAGTCCACTGAACATCTTCAATAACGCATTCCCCTCGGCTCCCTGCGTCCTAAGAGTACAATTGGTGATGAGATCGTCATACGCCATACCAATGATATTCTCGTAAGCCTCTCTTTCTTCCGCAGGGATATTTGACAGTATTGAATTATAGATCCCAGAGCTGACCAGCAGATCATAATCGTTAAGCCACCTCTTGGGATCACACTCTATATTTGTATACAGCGCGATTATAGACTGTGCCGTCAGATAGAATCTTTTTACTGAGTCTATCCATATCTCACCTTCTTTGTTTACGCATGAGTTTTTTATTATATTATTTGCATTTATCGCCTTGACGGAAAATGGCACATAGGTCCTGATTTCTATATACTTCCTTAAATATGCATCCTTGACACTTGCTTTCTGATATCCGTCGTACAGATCTGTCATTTTAATGGGCTCTTTACTCATAATGATCCTTCCTTGATTTATATTTGTCACAAACTCCACTATTCACTTCCGGAGTCATCCGTCCTTCAATACATTTACGTAAGATGGAACAGTTCTTTTCAAAACGGTTACAGGTTTTACAAACTTCTGTGAATCTCTCTTTTTCTATTTCATTTACGAAAATCCCAATATAGTCTACAGGACGTATCTCTATCTCTATCCGTGGATCCTTTGAATCATAATAGATTCCTTGGACCCTTTCACAAACCACATTGTCATCTGGCCATACCTGACCACTGTCAGTGATGGCATCACACAATAATTTAAAGTAGTTATTCGGGTCACGATCTATGCGGTCAAAATAGAATACGCAATCCATATAAAAGTGCCGTCTTTTGTCTTCTGGCGGCATCCATTTCTGATTTCTTATCTCAGCAGTCGTATACAGAGCAAATTGTTTTTTATATCTCTTTGCCTCATTTGTTTCATACATAGTAGCTCTCGGTGTTCCACCAGGGTATATGACCTTTGGTACAAGATAGTGATTTACAGACACAGGGATAGGAGAGCGAAGCCGCAGTACACCATCATTCTGATTTTTTATTGGCGTCTCTGGCATTCTTCCATTCCTCATACGCTTCCTTGCTCTGTGCTCGGGCAAAAATGAACACGAGCACAGGATCTCCTGTGTTAAAATCCTCGCTGGGGTAGATATCATAAAGCTCTATGCCTTTCTTTAAATAAAATAGAGCCTGCCTGATATTCAATATCCTCATAGCATCAGACAATGGATAAGTCTTCCTTGTGATCTTGCTATAGTTATAATTATCGTTTTTCATAAGTCCTCTTTTAATCACAAAAAATGGCATACGACCTTATTAGCCGCATGCCAAAAATTACTTCTCAGCACGTCGCTTATAGGTTTTGCCTGGACGATTTATTTTATAGAAGTTTTTATAATCGCCAGACGAGGTATCTATGGATGCGTTAGATGTAGCATCCGGTTCGGAAGTTTCTGCAGGTTCAGGCTCTGTGGCCGTCTCCTCAGTAGTTTCAACCACAGGAGTCTCCGGTGCCTCCTGAGTACCTTTATTTGCTTCTGCGATGATCTCATCCATACGGGCAATCAGATTAGGTTTCATCTTTGCTTTGTAAGAAAGATCACACTTGTCAAGTCTTGCTTTTGCCTCATCAGCTGTCAACTTGTGGTTCGCAAATCCCGTGGCAATGTTGAATATCTCCTGACAATTTCTGGAACAGTAGATATTCTTCCAAGCCTCAGAATAATCTATCCCTTTGCACGTCGGGCAATATCTATACTCCTTGCCACACGTGATACATTTTTTGTTGTTTTTCTGCATTAGTCCAAATCCTCTCTGTGATACTTAATAGGAGAGATCCGAAGACCTCTCCAGTTTATTTCCTCACAAGACAGATCAGGCTGCCTCATCGTCATCTTCTGCCCAGTAGAAAGCATAAAGCTCCTTCATAGGTGAGCAGTAGTCAACGGCTGCAGAACCACTAAAGTTCAGAGTACCCTCAGTAGAAAGGCTGAACTCCATATCAGACGAAGGCTCGAAAGACTTGAACTCGATATAACCAGCGCGAAGCTCGTCGGGAGCGCAAGGGTCTACAGCAAGAACCTTCAAAGTCATCTGACAGTTGCCAGGGAACTTATCCGCAATGTTACGAACAACGACGCCATTTGCTACGTTCCTTACGTACTTTACAAGATAGCGGTCAACACCCTCTGCGGTAGGCGGAGTAAACTCGCCACCCTCGGTGAGCGCATACTTATCTACAGTAGCGGCATCACCTTTCTCATAAGGATCACCAAGCGTTCCGGCACCACTCATGCCATATACATACACGGTACCATCCACGAAGTCGGTAAGAGTAGCGGTACCACCCTTAGCTACCTCGATGATCTTGGGCATAGCTATCTTTGCTTCCTCAGTTGCTATTTCAGGATCAGAGCCACCGGCAGCAGCTATCAGACTCAGGTTATTCATTGCGTTAGTAGCAGTGAATTCACAAGTCTTGGCTCTATAGAACCTCTTAACAAGGTTTCCTCTTGCATCAACCGCATCAACGGCCTCGGCAGAAGTAGTAATAGTAGCCTCGGAGAGCTGAGTCAGCACACTGAATATGCCCTTAGAGTTTTCAAGAACACCGAACTGAATTCTATCTATTACGATGTCTCCTAACTTGAAAGCCATATTTATTACCTCCAATTTTTGACAATAAAAAAAGACCCCAACACGGAGCCTGTGTTACTTATTAACGGTCAGATCCCGCATAAGATCGAACTTAGAACGCTCAATCTTTGACAGGTCCGCGAACCCGCTATATTGGCCATGGAGCAGTGCCACCGTACTCTCGTAAGCCGAGATGCGTCGCACAGAATCCATGAATTGATATATTCCAACCGCCTCAAGTTCCTTTGCATTATACTTAAATCCTGGATGATTAAGACACGCAGAGATAAGTGGCAAGAGAACGGATTGTTGTTTGATGCCCTGTTTCTTTCTATAAGCAAGGTCGATTCTTTCTTCTTCTATAATTGACTGTTTAGTGGATTTCCGGCTGGCCTTCTCTATCTTCGGCCAGATATTAAACATGGTCCGCAAATAGTCCGCTAATTCAAAATACCCATACTCGTCTATCGTCAACCCGCGCGCCGGATCCCTCAAAACGAAATTGACACTTTCCGGGTCGTCGCCACTGCCATTACTCTCTACGGGAACTATCTCGAATTTAGTAAAATCCACAGTGTCTCCGAAAAGAAGATCAGTACTTTGAGGAGACAGCGCCTTGCTCAGCGTTGCAAAGAGTTCAAAATCTTTGATTTTATTCCAGTCTATCCCTTCATTCCATAGCTGCAATCGGTAGCTCGTTGGATTGCTGGTGAATACACTCAACATTGAGTAAAATGCTGTCTCGCCATAGTCAACTATATCGCCAACAGTGGGCTGTTTTATGGTAATGCTACACCGCAATGTATACGGCCGCATAAAGTAGAGCCGAAGAAGATCGAAATCAAACCTTGAGGAACTTATCATATTTGTTACCGCCTCCCTTAGGCACGCTATTCGGTGCCTCTATCTTGAAACGGAGAGTACGACAGTGATACTTACGATCAATTATAGATGGCTCATCACTCACAAGCTTCATCTGCATCCCCAGGACATTAGACCAACAAAACAAATCCTTTACCAGATAACTTAAAAGATCCGTCCGTAATATGCCGTATTCGGTCTCCATGTCTCCTTGGTGAACTAAACACATGACCGTGACCACCTGATTTTTAACCACATTGCTCATCGTGGATACCGATGAATCAGCAATGTCAAACATGATAAAGTTCAACACCTCATCCTGTATCCCATCGAGGTGTAGATATTGTAATATCTGTTTATGTTCGATCGAGGCATTGTAGGCAAGTATTTCCTCTCGAAGAGCTAACTCGTCCTCGGTCGGATGATCCGCGTCTTTATATTCATTGAGTGGACGAGGGTCTTTACGCCCCAATATCTCAAGAACGTCCGGATCGGATTTAAGCACTTCCTCGATCTTTTTTTTCTTGTATATAATATCGAAAGAATCCTTATTCTTGCCTATCTCAAAATCTCTGAACTCCGCAAGATCACGCTTCACGTCTCTGTACCTCCGTCTCAATAGAAGAGTAGTATTCGCCTTTGTTATCCGTAACTTCCAGAGCAAATCGTTTGCCGGCCAGACTATTGACTTTTCCGGGTTTTACCGAGACAATGCCGTCATCCATAGTCGTTATCTTGATAAGGCCGCGATAATACTTTGTCTCCTCATCAGTGAGAGATTCATCGGTCTCTAAAAGAACGATCCGCCATATCGGTGTAACATCGAGACCTGAAAACTTGACCATATAATAAGAAGATTCTCCTATAGTCAACGGAAGAATATTGTCTCCCTCATACGGAACCAGTTCCCCGTTTTCGTTTATGATCATCTGATATATACGACTATTCGTAACATCATCCGACCACTTATCCTCGGTGCCGCCGACAACGGTCTCGCCGTCATTGGCGTAATAGTTACACACCATAAGCTCGGCATTATCCCTTTTTGAGTCAAACTCTGACTGGTCCAGAGAGAACTTTATAACTCCCGCCGGACTAACGTCTCTTATTTTGGTCACCTGAAATACCCGAGGATCCAATTCATTATGAGAGATAATAAATCTTGTCATATAGTTGATGGTCCGAGTGTCCGAGAGTCCAAGAATAGACAGTTCTTCTCCATACAGATAATGCGTGTCAGGCAGCCACCCCGCGGCCAGATTATCTACATACGTTCCTATGTCTGTTTCAGAAATACCAGAAGAGTAGCTACTCATACTGCGCAAGCAACCCATGCATTCCTGTATCTTACCGCCGTATATCCACTTAAAGTTCCAGTCACATTTAAGTATGCTGTGTCTTATGAACATATTGGATTCGGTACGAGAGACTATCATCCACCACTGTGTCCGTTCTTGAACTGGCTGTCGAAACGGGTCTATGAGCTCGGTTTTACTCAGATTTATTTCCGGCGACCGTTCATCCGGAACTATCACATAGGTTCCCGCAGGATATCGGACGCCGGGCCTAAATTGAAGATAATAGTCCACGGCATCTTTGCTTATACTTTCGGTAGAATGTCTTTGATATTTGGCATCTTCAAATCTCCATCCGTCTTTAGTGAGCACATATACCCTTTTATAAGCAGGATCTCCGCGGAAAGTAGCGTTAACATGATCATATGATCGATTCCGCCTTATTTCTGCAAGATTCGCACCATGGGCGGATAGATATTCTTTATAGCCATTAAGATTCAACATCCTCCGAAACCTCCTCACAAGGTCTTCCGGTTGCAGAGAACTCTATTTTATCTATAGCATTATGAGCATCCAACACGAGTTTCTTGTATATTCGCCAGTCGAATGGTTCTTTCTCTGCAGTGATCTTTGCTCCTTCGAGGCAAACCAATACATCTGCCATAGCAGATGATGGACCGATAAGTGCATTAAGGCCGACCATCTTTCTCATCGTCGAATCTATAGTCGTATTGAAATCGGCATTGGCAAATCTATCTCCCTGAGCCGGATCTTTATACAACAGAAGCCAGTGCACCATACTGTGCATCTTCTTTTTGTATGCCTCGAACTGTTCGTTGTCTACTTCTCCGTATTTTATTTCCATCTATTTTTATTCCTAACTGTTTAAATATGTATTATTAAAATACCCTCGATCCGCAATCATTTGTCTCTGCTCCTGCTTAAGCGTCTGAGAAAGTTCTTTGAGCTGCGCCAAATGCGTCGACTGTGCATAGAACTTTTCTTCGCTGGATCCAAATACCTGTGAGATGTTAAGAAGACTATTGACCTTGGGCTCAAGCCATTCTATGGTAACACCAAGAGGCAAAACCTCTCTGACAAAACTAAGATCCATGTTATCTCCCTGTTGGTATTTGAGAACGAAATCTAAAACCATAATCTCGTCATCCAATGTGAGATCGGTAAACAAAGCTGTTACAAACGGTTTATTGGCCGCTGCCCGTAGCCATCCCACAAGAAATGCAGTCGCCTGTTGATCACTAAGACCGATAAGGTCAAACGCTTCTACCTTTTGGTAAAAACTTGAAAATATTTCATTGTAACTTAAAGAGGCCATTTATACCTCCTTGGGTTTAGATCGAACCTTCGGTCAGAAACATCATATTAGTGCCAAAATACTTATCCAAAGCCTTTATCTTCGCAACGCTGTCCAGCCGTCCGTCCGCCACCATCTTAGCAGCCAAGTCTTTTACAGCATCTTGACCACCTACCGGCAGCGTTTCTATCGTCTGAACCATACCATTAGGAGTAAGATCGAAGATGTCTGTGAGCTCCTTCATGGAGTACATACTTGCGTACACTTCTTTAAGAGCAGGAAACTCCGCTATTACATCCTCGTCCTCAATAACGAAACGAGGCTTGAATACGTACGGAGAACGACTCCTGATGGCAGCGACAATGTCCTGATACTCGACCTCTGCTTCAGCTCCAATATCATACCATTCGTAAGCAATATGAGACTTGATGCCCTCCATATACAGTCCGCCAGAGGTTATAGACTTACAGATAACCCCATCGGTGGCCTCTTTCTTCTTCGCGGCCTTAGTAGACTCAGCGGCCTTTTCTGGCTCGGAAGATTTGTCATCAACATCTTTGGTCGCGATAACTTCGATTTCTTTTGCTTCAAGTTCGGCGGCTTTTGCAGCAGAGCTTGTTTTTGCCGTTGAAGGTTTCTTAGTAGAACGTCGTTCCTGTGTAGTCATATTTCAATTTCCATCCTTTATAAAAAGGGGCGGGAAACCGCCCCGTAAACATTATCTATAATGATCAGGTAAACTGCCAGTTACCGAAATAACGGCCAAGCTGAATACCTACACCCATTCTCCTCTGAACCTCATAGGACCTGGAATCATCCATATAATCGCCCTTATCGGTATATTCGAGAACTTCGGTCTCGCCTTCATCTACGAACTTGATGAATCTGTCAGTAGTATTAGGCATGATAAACAGCTGGTTATTGTCGATAAGCTTAGTGAAGTCAGTCTTGCTCTTGAAACGCTGAGGGATCTCTATGAGAGCCACGCCCTCATAAGAACCAAGTCTGCCCATTGCGGCAACCTCTTCCTTCTGAGAAGCAGAGATCCAGTCCACGTCTGCCAGAGCATTTATTTTTCTAAGAGCGGCCTGAGTACCAAGGATTATTACGGGAACATTACCATTAGCGGTAGATACGTTCTCAATCACCTCGTCGAACTGAGTCTTAGTGGTAGTGCTCAGTGCACCGGTTCCTTTGAATACGGAAGGAAGCTCGGCAGTGGCACCAACAAATGCACCATAGATAGAAGTCTGTACTTCACGAAGGAAAGCAGCAGCGCATGCATCTATGAGACGGTTCCAATCAGCATAACCCATAAGGAACTTCTCAATGTCGTCGCCGACCTTTATCGCATAAGCAGAAGTCTGAATGGTGTAATACTCACCCTGACCAAGTCTCTGCATGATAAGGTCATGATGATCACCAGATACCTTCTCTACAACAAGGATAGTATCATCCTCAACGTTGAACTGAATGCCGTCGCCTCTTGCAACGTTCCTGTTATCCACATACTCATTGAAAAACTCGCTTGCCAACAGACCAGCTTCGACGCGAAGATCAATTTCATCCTCAATCATCTCGAAGAATTCTTCTCCATGATTCTTAAGACCACGTCTAAGTTCTCTCTTAGTAAAACCGGGTACGAGACCAAGTATCTTTAAAGATGTAGCACGGAGTACTTCGTTTGCGTCAGACTTTGAAATGCGAGATCCCGTCTCATCAAAAAGTTCTATATTATTTACTATGTCACGAGAAAGATTCCTGAACGCCTCATAAGAGCCCTGCTCAGAGAATACTTCCATCAGATGCTCAGATAATTTCTTTGCCATTTTTACCTCCTCTCTGAGTTCAACCCTCTTCATCGGCGACCTTAAGTTTCTTGTTCTCGCAACTAACGGTCGCACCAGCAGTCGGTGTTCCGGTAAACGCCTCAGCCGATACCTCGAAGATGTCATGTGCAGCAAGTTCGTAAGCTCTTACTCTGTCACCAGCTTCGTTATAGACTGCGCTGTCATTTACTCTGTAACCGTCATACAGTGGATCACTGGGAACCTGTGCCACAAGAAGTGCATCACCGGGAGTAGTAACCTCTACATACCAGTTGCCATTTGCGGCCTGCTCGCGGATAACGCCAGCGAAAGTAGTAACAGTGCCCTCTGCGTAAAGATCCAGACTCTTCCAGTCACCAAGAGCAACAAGGTTGCCGTTGTCGCATGCATTGGTCAGCTCTACGTTGAATATGTGCTTTCCGCCATTCTGGGCAAGAAGCTTAGAGGCTCTCGCAACGGCATGCTTTTCAGGCGTATATTTGATTGCCATAGTTTCTCCTTTCAAAATTTGAATAAAAAAATAACGGCTATCAATGAGCCGTTGCTTACTTCATATATTTATCGACTTATGTGTCGATATCTCTATGTTTAAACAGATTTCCGTATCTACTCTTGCGGGTAGTAGTGGGACTCTTTATGAGCCCGACTTTTCTGACCTGTCCGGATTTTTGCGCCGCAAAAGTCATATTGGCTTGTTTCGTTTTATCGAGCAGCATACTTTCAAGTTTGGAACTTACTTCTTCAAATGACATTCCGTCGCTCTGAGCTTTAAGTGCCGAGAATTCCTCGGTAGTCTCTATACTTGAATACTCGCCAGAAGCCCAGAGCTCATTCTTTTTATAGATGTCAAGCTCTTTGACGACATTCTGATAACTTGCCCGAAGAGCAGTAAGATCATCTTTCTCCTGCTGTGTGAGCCACTCAGGGAACACCTCCGTACGCTCGCCGATAAGAGTAACATCACCATCTTCATTAACAGCATAACCCTGTTTATAATGGCGAACATTGCCCTGACCATACTCATGCATGATTGCAGTGGAATCTACAAATACATCTGCCCAAATATAGTTTTCATCGGTCTCGTAGGTCTCCTTGATACTTCGGTTTACTCTGCCTTCTAATTCACCGAGAGTAAGCGCAAAAGCAACATTAATGCCAGAATATGTAGCAGTCGCAGGTTCTTCTACGGCGTCAGTACCCTCATCTGGTGAGCCGTCTCCGGTGTCTTCATTAGTTTCCGGAGCACTATTATCATCTATATGTTCTTCTTCTACGGATCCATCTTCCGGAATATTATCTGCTTCAACGGGAGAATCATCCGTTCCGTCAAAGGTCTCGGCAAACTTCGCCTCAAGCTCTTCATCTGTCAGCCCCTCATGCTCGAAAGTCACGTCTTCGACGCTCTTGTTATACTTCTGGAGCAGTTCTTCAAACTTATTCACCGAACTTTCATCTCCTTTCTGTTCAACATTATTTACCATTTCAGAAAAATCTACAATATCAGCACGAGACCCTTCCATGCCTTCTTGAACCAACGTTCCGTCTTCGTGTGCCCCAAGAAGAGTAGTCCCATAAAGGACCCATTTTTCGATACGCAAGCATTTTTCTGCACGATCATATTTAAGTTCATCTATGCATATCTCAGCACTATTCTTGGTACCACCTTTCCGACGTATGATGTCCGCGGCACGACTGTATGCCTCCGGAATAACTCCGTATGCGCATACATATTCTTTGTCATATTCCTTATCATACTCAAAGAAAGGTTCTGCTTCTGTGATATTACCGATTTGCTGCTCTTGGTAAACAACTATTGCGTCTCCGTCTTCATCTCTCTCGATCGACTGATTGTGTGACTCGAAGTCCCACTCTCCATCATCAAGCTGATGAATATAAGCCAGAATAGGCCGATTCTTAAAAGACGGCATAGCAGCCTCGGCAGATTCTCTTGATATAAAACTATTGTTTCTATTTTTACCTGTATGACAGACCTTGATTTTGACTCTCATAAGCCCATCATTGGGATCAGGATCTACTACTTCAAACGTAGCTGGAACAATTGCTCGGATCCTGCGCCCACTCTCTGCAGAGCTAAATGTCTCTATGTTCTTGCTTTCAAAGAATGAGATCAGCTCCTGAATAGTTAATATATTATCCATTTCTCTATATTTCCTATCTGAATAGCTAAAATATTATCCATTGCTACGTTGACGATCTTACATATGTAACACGTCAGTCTGAATAACTTCGTCACACTCGAAACGAGCTACATTCCCGTCATTCAGAAACACATACATACCATCCTCTTGTCCTATATATTCAAACCCCTGCTCAATCAACGCCTTCTTGACATCGTCGTCCCAGGTTTTTACAAAACACGGTTTCTTTCCCATGAGTCCTCCTATTGTCTGTCTCTTTTATCTCTGGAGGCTTCTCCTTCATCAGACAGATCACCATCATCTACAGCTGGCCGACCCTGTCCGATGTCTTCGGTCCCGTCTCCAGACTGAGTATAGCTGGTACTTATAGGTCGAAGCTTATCGGAGATTCCGACGACTTCTTCCTCGAAGTAGTTAAGAGCAAGCGTATCCAGCTCACTGAATCCATTCATGGCATTGTAAGCAAGCTTAGTAGGCAATCCATTCTGTGCCGCCGTCAAAAGATTCTTCTGGAAGTTCTCTTTAGTGTACACAGATACCGGGAAGAACTTTACCTTACAAGGGCTTGTCATATGATACCCAAGAAATCTATTGACCCATGCCTGCGTCTGAGGCAGGAGAGTAGCTATAGCGTTTTGAGTATTTGCTATTGCCGCACCGTTGAACGCTGAGGTTCCCGTAATCGTCCCACCGTTCAATACTTCGGCTCCACCAGCGGTATTAAGCACCGTCTGTGTAGCTTTTGCGAGATTAGTGGTATCAGATGCTGCATCCTTATTAAAATCAATGGATTCGAGCTTGCCCGGTACGACACCGCCACCCACAGAATCAGGGAATGTCTCGCTCAGACGATCGAAGTATTCTATCGCTGCAGCAGGAGTAACCTTCCAGTCATCCATGTTGGTACCTCTGGTTTCAAGTTCCATCCAGATGATTTTGTATAGATCCAGTTCATTCGCCATTGCCTCAATGTCTTCTTGATCCGTAACATTGATCAGCGAGTTAAACATACCCATCAGAGGCGGAACGACCACCTCCCAGTCATCCACGTTATACTTGAGACATAAACAATACTCTGCCGGGACAGCCTGCCACTTTTCACCAGTAGTCTGATACGCCTGATACATACTGGTCAGAGGTTCTCCCATAGCTTCAATCAAGTATGTCTTTTGACGATATCCACTCATATTGATCGCAAAAGAGTAGTCCCCGGTCATAAACCGCCCGTTTATTGAACAGTAGTCCGGATCCATGCGCAATATAAACATGCCCGTATCATCATAAAAGACCAGACCATAGAACACATCTTCGACAAAACAAGTCGTATATGGAGCAATCATCTCTCCCGGTAAATGCATGTTCTCTAAGATCTGTGCCGTCTGATAATAATTCTTCAGCATCTTCTTTGCATCATTAGTCTTAGTAGGGTTGTATGACGGGATGATGCTTCGAGCATTAAGACAAAACATTGTTGCGTTGTAGCTCACAAGTCTATGGTATACGTGTGATCTATAATATAAATACCGAGAAAGATTACGTATGTTACGCTCGTTTCCCGGTATGTTTTCAAAATAGGAGAGAAGCTTATCCTTATCAAAGGTCTCGATTCTCTTGGTGCTGGTCTTAGTGACATCTTTTAGCCGTAATGGATCAAGAACCTTGACGTAATTCTCTATCTCTCCTTTATGTTTGTCGTACCACTCCCGTTTTTCGGCAGCAGTTAACGTTTTCGTAGGCGCCGACTTCGGCGTTGTTCTTTTTGTCTGGGCCAATCGGACACCTCCCTTTAATGATGTTTTCTAATCTTTGGTTTCTTTATCGGAATCTTTCGTACTACATTGACGGCTTTGAGCTCCGGACGATTCGGGTTAACGATCTTCTTTCGGCGCTCTTGCTGCAATGCATACGAAAACATGGACATCGTATATGCGCGGTCATCATGAAGCTTATTCTTTTTCTCTGGCGTTAGCTCGAAAGAATCAGAGCTTGACTCACGCTTTATACGGACCATGTTGACCAGCTCTTCCTTGAGCGCATCTATGCTCATAAGAGCAGCAGCCTCATCGCCCGTCAAAGACTCAATGTGCGAATTTACGTTATTGAGCTTTACGAGCGCCTCTTTGATCTTTAGAGTGGTTTCATCTTCAGAAAGACCTGCTTTCTTAGATGCTTTGAGTATTTTCTGCTTCGTTGCATCGATCTTGGACTCATCGACGTCGAATATAGTAAGATATCCACGTCCATCGTATGATGCCGTGAACTCGATCTTATCCTGATTTATCATCTCGATCATCGCCTCGAACATTATTGGCTTATATTTCCTCGGGTTGATAAGATGAACCTTGTTGACCGCATTCGGAAAGCGACTGGCATATTCTGCCGAGTACTCAAGGTCGATCAGTCCTTTATGCTTCTTACCATCCAGACCGATAAAGTCATCCATCAGGTAATCTGCTATATTAACACCCGCGCCACCTGATCCAGCATCTATATAGATTCCAAGAATATTACTGTAATTATCGTCGCCGCCTTGGTTATACGCCAAGATAACTTCTTTTAAAAACTTGACCTGATCTGGCGTCTGCATAGGTTTTTTATTCTTGCGCTCAACATCTATGAGGTTTATGCAGTTGAGCAGTCTTCCTTTGATTTCACTCTTACCCTGAATAATGGTCTCATAGATCTCTCCGACCAAGATGACGGAGTTATCTCTTGACCTTGCCGGGTCATAAGTAATGATAATCTTTCTCTTGCCCGTGTCGTTATACAGAATGGGCTTGCGAGTGATCTCATTCCTTGCTATTGCTCCACGACGTATAATGGCGTTCGCGCCGGCATCAGTCGTAAACTCACAGTAATACTCTCTACGAGCCTTTTCCGGATTGGCTCTCATGGCCGCTTCGACTATAGACCTCTCCAGAAGAGGAGCCATAACTTCATTTTTCACAGTAGGAGCGAACGCTACTTCGCAATCCAACTGAGCCACGAAGTACTTGGGATCACCAAGTAACATTCTCTTAGAGAAATCTCTATATAGGCCATAAAAGGGAGTATCAGTAGAGCTTGCTGATGAAATGTAAAAAAGCTGATTTGGAATAGGCGCCGGAAGTGATCGAAGTCGCATGGGGTTAATTGCACGTCCCGCACTATCTTTACCAGTACGAAACTCTTTGCTTACAATCGCAAAGGCTCCATATACCTGCATCATTTCGGCACTCAAAAAACCACACTCGTCGAACACTACGTTTCCACGTGATCCCCTACGCCGATCAATATTGCTATTGAGCGTAATCGTCGAAGCGCCATTATAGAGCTCATATCTGAATCCATTAGATGAATGATTGAATCCATCGCCAACGGCATTAGGTACAACTAACTCATTCTTAAAAATATATCCGGTAGACCCGAGCATGCTGTCAATGTTATCATTGGCCAGTTTTTCCAAGGTATTAAATGTCTGCTCAGCTTGATTGCCAGATCCGGATGCGATATATGTCCAATAATTATTGAACAGCATGTCTTTAGACATGATAAATAAATCTATAATTGTGCTTTTTCCGAAACCTCTCGTACAGTTCAGCAATACATTAGGGCAGTTCCAAGCTGCCTGTATGACCCATGCCTGAGCGTCTATCAAAGTTATATTAAAAAAGTCCTCTATAAAGCGGACTGGATTACACTGATAATACTTTTGTATAAAAGCAATTTTCTTTAAAGCTTCAACCTTACGCGAAGATAAATTGGTGCGATCCGGCGGAATATATATCGTAGACCCCTGAACACATCCACCATAGAAAGCCAGCATCTGCTCGTCGTTTGGCAAAATGATCTCACTCATCCAGGGCCACCTCGCTCTCCCCTAAGTCTTCCGGCGGACCATCAACTATGTCTAATGCTTCTCGCGCCATCTCATCGGAGCTAAACGTAGAATATAGCTGATCGAGATCGACAATATCCACATTCTTAAGAAGTCGTTTTTCTACGAGATAATCCTTGAGATCAATGTTTTCCCGCAACAGGATCCGGTTGATCTCTTTATACTTACTGAGATCTGCATTAGCTTTTGTCAACATCTCACGCTGAGTGGCCACCATATCCGCATACTCAGATTCATCCAATCTTAATTGCTTAAGGATGGACGCATTGCTCATGTCCATGACCTGCTGCATACCTTTACAAGTAGCCATATCGAAACCATTTACTTCTCCTGCTCGAAGGTTGAGGTCTTTGATTTTCTTAAGCTTGCCGGTCCAGGTATTCTCACCTTTCTTCGTACCTTTATTGTTCTTTAGCGAGATACATGATTCGGCAGCGAGAGAGGTTATCTGCTTCGTCAGATTGACCTTGCTGTCCTGGAGAGCCTTGATCTGTGGACCATTGTCTCTAATGGAGACATAATCCTTCATTAGTCGAGCTATGGTGTCGTCTATCTTGGATTGCTGCAGGAACGCTCGAACGATAGTTATACACGACGAAGTACGCATCATGTCATCGTTGCCATTTTCATCAGAATCCAGTAGTCCGACGAGCTGCGAATAGAGGAACGGTTGATCGTTAACATCCTCTTTCTCGAATGGATCATATCCAAGAAGTCTGATTACATCCCCTTTATTCTGCATAAAGTCTGCTTGGGTATTAAAGTTATCTCGATTGTTAACCACCTCGTCAAGCGCCACTGCCTCAGCGCTAAGGTAAGGAGTCTTTACTACAATATGATCCGAATCTACAAAAGTCATGCCAGCATAATTGCGCATTGCAATGTTCTTGACATAGCACGACCATAGATTGCGTTTCCTTGCACCGAGAGCATCCTTGGACGTCTCTTGTACGCTTGCATTGTAAACAACCTCAAGGAATGGCTTATTAAGATACTGTAAAGCGAGAATAATAGAATCTCTGGTGGGATCGTGGTATTCTCCACGAGCATCCTTTCGACACGCCAAATCATACGCACACTGCTTACAGATAGGTGTTATGCCTGTTGTAATCAGTGGATCCGACGATGCAAAGAAATGAGTTTTTGGCTTTATCGTACCACACATGTAGCAATAGCCGGAATCCTCTTTGATCTGGCGAATCTTGCCTTCAAGTTCTTGAATCCTTGCGCGCATTTTTGCCGGAGTCAGTTTCTCTGGATCTTCCTCCGCCGGCTTCATCATTCTCTGAGCGTCGGTGGGTCTGCCACGCTTTTTCGGCGGAGTAACTTCTATCGCATCGTCCATGATATCCTTCATAAGCTTATCCGCAGCTGATGGACGACCTCTTTTCTTCGCGGTGGTTGATTTCTTAGCAGTAGCCATAAACACCACCTTCTTTCAAAAACAAAACCCCGGAAAATCCGGGGCATGAGATCAACATTCGTAACAAGCTTTATATTCAGCTATGATTTGGCATACAGCAGCAGCCATATCTTCGGTACACTCATCGGAATGACCGATCAGATTAACATTTATCTCTGTTCCATCCGGTCCTATAATGCTGACCATCGCAGAAGGGAAGTCAGAATCCCCGTCAACATCCCATCGCGCCAAACACTGACTGCGTTCGGGTTCTTCTCCGAGATTCTTGTGACTTTTTTCAACATCAGGGAAAGGAAGATCATTTGCCTGGACACCTGCTGCCTTTTTTTGCACAGGTTCTGCCTTTTCTGACGGAAAATGTCCAGAAACAGGTATCAACACGGGCACAAACTCAATAAATGAAAGATCGACCAATCTTCGTATTTCATTATATTGTTTATTATCTATGTATAAAAAGTCTCCAAAATATTCTTCTGACCCCATAAAATCAAGGTTTCTTTTATACGTCTCTATGCCGAAGAAAATCCTGATCATATAGTCAGAACCTAAAGAGTTGATAAGCTTAACTGCAAAGCGGCCATCGCCATTGGCATCTGTGATGCACCTAAAGTCCTCAACAAGATTCCCGGCGTAGCCATCCAAATCAACTATGGCCGAATCCAAAGAGGAGTCACAATCCGTCCAAGCATATGGAATAACCAGATCATATATTTCTCCAGGTTCGATCTCATCATCTTTGACGATATTTTGTAATGCTCGTACCCAAACATCTAAATTATGCATAAATTCTCCTTATCGTCCCAATATTTCGTCTATGTCACAGTCAACTCCAATTATCTTGTCAACCACGCCCAATTTCTGCGCCTCATCGGGAAACATGTAGTACTCTTTTTCGTAGATAGAATCATACATATCATCGCTCATGGTCGTATGGCCAAGTACCAGCTGCTTAACTCGATCATTGAGGTTATCGATAAAGGCCATAGTATCTTTAGCCTTGGCATTTGTTCCTGCTATGCCAACAGCCCCATCATGCTGCAGAAAGACTGAGTTCATAAGAGCATATCTTTGATGGCAGCAAATATATATGTAATACGCCATAGACGCTACCGAGCCAAAGCTTATCGCTACCACGGGCGTTTTAGAAGCAAGTATTACGTCCACTAATGAGAACCCGTCCACCAGATCCCCACCAAGGCAATTTATGTATAAATAGATCTTCTTGCGCTTTTCAGCAGGAATATCTCTATCCTCTTGATTCCATTTAAGAATGTACAAGATATAGTCTTGCAGGATCCCTTCGTCTATCGTATGATCCAGCACCAGTCGACGATCCGCAATGTACTCGCTTAGAATGTCTTCTCCATTGTTCTCTATGTTCTGGATAACAAGAGCGGGTCCGCCATCTTCACCATATCCGTTATTTTTTAATCCCATAGGTTGTCCTCTCTTTAAGCTTCCACGTACTTCTGAATTACTCCAGCGACTTCCGTAATCTGCCTAACCAAATATTGTATTTCACATTCTTCGTATATATCTCCAAAGCTAAAACGGAGACTTCTCCGACACTCGTCGTCTGTAAGCCCCATAGCTTTGAGCACGTGACTGGGCTTGTTTTCATAACTGCTGCATGCAGACCCAGTCCCTACGTAAATACCATACTCATCAAGCAACTCCTGCCAAATTGACGAGGAGCAATAAGGCATCAGTAAATTTACAGTTCCCGGCACCGTTTTCTCAATGTTTCCATTGATTTTTAATCCCGGAATAGATTCAAAAATAAGTTCTATAAACCTACTTTTGGTATCTCGAATCCCAGACGCGCCCCAACCCGAAATAGCTTCTGCCGCCTTTCGCGCAGCTACGCCCATTCCAACGATGCCCGCAACATTTTCCGTTCCGCTGCGTAAGCCATTTTCCTGGCCACCGCCAAATAGAAGAGGAGACATCTCATCTCTGAATGCCCTCGAAACATATAAGAATCCTACTCCCTTGGGGCCATTGAACTTATGCGCCGAAGCGGATAACATGAACAGCTTATCTTCGTACTTAGAAACATCTACGGGAATATGTCCAACGGCCTGCACAGCATCTGTATGGAACACGGCTCCTACGTTAAACGCTGCCGCAGCAAGTTTATCCACTGGCTGAATAACGCCGGTTTCGTTGTTTACAGCCATTACAGACACAAACCGGACACAATCAGCAAACTGTATGTCAGATGAAATAGCTCCGTCGATTTCTGGCAGAAGCTTTTCGACAACTGCATTTGCACGACGGGCATAATGTTCAAACGTCTTTAAAATTGCCTCATGTTCAATGAGAGTCGTGACATTCACCTTGCCCATAGCATAATGAATGGCCATATTGTCTGCCTCGGTTCCACCGGATGTAAATATAACACCATCCGGATCACCGTGAATCAGATCTGCCACAGCTTCTCTTGCTTCTTCTACTGCCTGCCTCGCTCGAAGTCCAAGCGAATAGGGAGTAGAAGGATTACCGTAGTCCCAGGTATAATACCTTGACATAGCCGCAAATGCTTCCGGATGAAGCGGAGTAGTGGCCGCGTTGTCCAAATAAAACTCTCTTCTCACGCCATCACATCCTTTCCGCAACCTCTGCAATACGGCTACGATATATATTCTTTAGTTCTACTTCCCCATAAAAATCCTGTCCACGGAATACCTCGGACATCCTTCGCATACCATTATTGCCTCCTTGGAACTGTGGAAGATCTGTCTGCGTATTATAATCGCCGTCGATCACGCAGATAGAATCATTACCGATCCTCTGAAGAGCAAGCTTCATAAGATTAATATCCAAGTTCTGCGCTTCTGGCAGATATACGCCGGCCTGCATGCCGCTTGTATCATAACCTCGAATGTCACACATAGGCAGCAGCACCAACTGATTATCCTCTATAAGCTTATACACTGCTTCCATATCGCCAAGTCTTGCGGCGAGCATATTACCAATATTCGACTCAAGCAGCTTCTCGATCCTTGTGCCTGGATAGAATCCAAGCTTTGCAGCGTTCATGGTGGGTTGAGGATTCGTGAAAACAACGATCTTATCTATCTTCTTATGTTCGAGCAAAAACATCAGAGCACCTAACGCCAGATAGCTCTTACCGGTTCCTGCCGGTCCTTTTACCATGGTTATCTGATGCGTCAACAGACTGTCTATGGCACAAATCTGATATACATCACCGTTGTACGGTTTGATGGTACCGAACTGATTCGTCTTTAAATTCTTCTGCCCGACCTGCTCATATATGCTACCATTCCACTTAAGCTGATCAACGACCACGCCTCTATCATTGCGGACAATAAGATACTGATTGGTCAACAGATTGTATTTATTATCGCCACCGGAGTACACCTCAGCCAGTTCATCTTCGGTTGGCGTTACTTCCAAATATCCAGAGTACGTATCGGAAAACGATTCATCCGTTATTCCCGCCACAGTAAGGTTAAACACACTTCTGGCAATTGCCCTGCAACACAAATCAGCAGAATAGAAGAGCACATCCTCAGCAGGAGCCACAACTTTTACATAATAGGCACAGGCGCAGATGAGATTATCTGGCGTCACCTCAATTCCTTTCATTGAAAGAAAATTATAAATGCCTTCGTTGGGCACGACGACTTTATATCGAGTGGTACAGTTGTTTAAGATACGTACGACTTCTCTGGCTCTAAATCTTGTTTCTTCGGTCTTAACCTTAGAAGTCTTAATGTTTTCAAGCTCGTGGAGAGACACAGAGGATATGTAAAATTCGGTCTCCGCCAATTTGTCTCCCAACGCGAGAAGGGCATTGGTGTCATAAAAATTAATCATACGCCCTCCATTTACTGATGAACTGGATGTATGTGTGCCTGGCGATATTCCGCAAGGACCTGAACGGTCTTAGCCGATTCTGTCACATAATAGCTTTT
>CALWHG010000070.1 GCA_944380315.1 uncultured Lachnospiraceae bacterium | reverse complement strand
GCTTTTGTAATGAGTACTGCTATGAACGTGCACATCATTACGGCGACCTTTCTCTCTAAGCATGAAAGCTTCATCGCGCGTCACTCTGATCACTAAAAATCCCTCATTTCTTTTTTATATTTGGCGGGATATACCGCCCGCCACGGTTGTATGATCAATTCTCTGCGTTATCTTTAACGATATCCTTAAAGCGCTTGCCAAGCTTTGCATAGCCAGCCTTATGAGCCGCAATAGTCTCAAGCTCGCCGGTCTGAGGGTTTCTGTACTTTCTGGCAGCAGCCATCTTGGTGCCGACCTTCAGGCCATTGAATACACGGATCTCATCCTCGGTCGCGATATGGGTCTCAACGACCTCTTCAAGCGCCCTCATAAACTTGGTTGTGTCCTTGATTGTCAGTCCGCTTGTCTTTGCTACTTCTCTGATAACTTCTGATGCTGTCATAATTGTTGTTTCTCCTTTTTTTATGTATTTTGATTTAAGTTTTTACAAGCATAGAGCTTGCGAAAATACGATTTATTTCCCTCTTTCTCTTATCATTATTATGATTTTAGTGATAAATCGAAAAGAGGCCATACTCCTAATAGAAATGGATCCAATATTCAAATTATATGCCACTTTTTGTGCATTCTTAATGTGACATATTGCTGACTCTACGACTAAAACACCTGAGAAAGCTACTCTTATTCACCGAATACAGAACGCTCATCATAACAACCCTGTTTTTGTTGGTCGCTGCCTGTGAATCTTTTATTTTCGCACGGACTCTATTACTTATGCCCAAACTCCGATCAAGCAGCCAAGCCATAAGACCTATGTATTGACTGGAAAAATATGTTGAACGAATGGCAGCGACAAGGTTATCAAAATCCTGTTGAAGATAAGTCTCTTCCCATGGAACCGTAAACCTTCCTAAATTGGCCTTTTCCATCTTCGCATCAATTCCAAACTCCTGTATCCATCTTTCAACACGCATAGACTTTCTGCGATGCCCAGACAGCTTGAACCGTATGAAATATTCACTCAAAGGGACTGCCGGAGTCGGATGCCTATACATAGGGGCTTTTAGCGCAAGTAATCTATTCATCGGACACATAAGCTCTGTATTCAGTTTTTCTCTCTTTATGTCTTCTTTCTTTATCACCTCCCAAAACAGAGGATAGCCGTGCTTTTTTATGTTCATATCGGCTCGAATCCTTGCTATCTCGGCACCAATGTCTATAGAATATGTTCTCTTGGCGCTATCAATACTCGCCTGTGCAATGACGGACAGAATACAAACATAATCCTCGTACTTTCTCGCCTTAAAATTATATGTGTATGTAAGACAGAGTTGTGCAAGATTACTGGATTCCCCGATATTCCTTTGCGCTTTGGCCAAAGTATTGTCTATCTTGGCGAAGTTCTCTAAGGTATTATCATAATGATTGGTCTCCATCGGTATATTGTTAACGATGGTGGGGTAGTGAGTATAGCAATATCTCGCAAACTCAGCTATTTGGGGATGATTAGTACAGTATATTGTGTCACTATCCTGATCAGATCCATTATTTCGAGCCTGAAAGTCTGTATGCACCAAATTAACCGCTATGATCTGTTCCCCCAAACTAAAATATCTATCAAGCTTGGGATGCCTGATATTATGAAGAGCCCCCATATTTCCTCTGCCATTGAACGGACTACGAAATGCGGCAAGATACTCGCCTTCATCAAACCTCTCCGTAAAACACTGAATACTATCTTTCTCAACAGCGAATGTGTCGTCTGTTTCAGGATCTTCTCCGACAGAGTGGAGCAACATCGCATACGGGGAACCGACTATAACAAGATTGTCTCCCTTTTCCAGCACCTTGCCACTACGGACTTGCGCCATATACGTATAGGTTATGGTCCTACGCCTCTCCCTGAAGTAGTCGCAGTCAATAAACGTTGGATCCTGCTCGCAGAGCGCCACCAAGGGTTCATAGTCATTCACAAACGAAGCATTGTCGCGCAGATAATCCAGGAAGAAAGCGTCATCGCTCTTAAGGCGGTACACATAGTCAAGGCTGTCCTGAAAAACATCCTCAAGTCCGTCCATATCAAGAGAGTTAACCATTTGATAGCTCATGCGTTGGAGATCGCCAAGTTTACTCTTATGCGCGGTCTTAACGACGCCGAACATATAACCATTCTGAGCAATACGATCAATCCAGTAATCATACGAAACCCCAAACTTAAGCCATTTCATGGCGTTGTTCGTAGTGATCAGCTTGATGTCTTTTGCCATGTGCTTATTACCAAACATGTCAGTAAGCACTGCCGTATCATATTCCTCGCCGAAATAATCTTGGAAAAATAGTTGAATATTACTATTGAACGCTGCCATCTTACAGAAGTGATGGCGCAGTAGAACATAGCCATTGGCCCAAGAGGGGAATATAGATGAATCTATTAAAGCTTGTCCATCAAACAAAGTGTTCTTTACTTCATAATTCTTGCGGCGAACCGCTCGACAATGATTTTCTTTATCGGTCTCTACCGAGACTACGTTGGTCCGCATAGCGGAATCAAAATCCTTCAACACCAATATGTTCTTCGGCAGGATCTGTATTTTATCTATGATAGAACTGCCAACGAGAGAGGAGTAAGCGCCGATCTCCACTATAGGGGCATTTTTCTCCGGAAGATCTATCCCCATGCGGATAAACTTGAGGGCTCCATCATATAATTTCTCGTTAATGAATATGCAGGAGCCCTTCTTGGCTTTACCCGGAGATCGATATAACATTCTGTAGTGGATTGTTCTGTCAAGATCAGGCCGCCGCTCTTGCTTTTTGTACCCTGGATAGGTTATATCTACTCCATGGGTATAGTAAATAGTCCGCAGTTCTTCTTTGCTGATCTTCACATACCGATCCTTATTCGCTTCGGTAAACGCCAGAAGCTCATTATACTTCTCAAGTCGTGCTGCTTTTTCATCCTCGGAGAAGTCTTCGAGCTCCTTTAGCTGCTGTATGAGTCTTTCAATGTGCCCGTGCTCTTCCTCATATGACCGGGTCCCATAAGAAAACTCCAGACATATGACATCAAGAGTTGCCTCGTTTCGCCAAGCTTCAAGCCCTGCAGTATTTAAGTAATCTCGAAGAAGACTATTACTCAACATCCCAACAGTGCAGTCGTAGCTCTTTCTCAGCCCCATATTGTAATAGTAAAGCGAACCTGCTTCGATGTTGCGTATCTCATATCCAAATTTTGACATTATTTCTCTAAAATCGCCTCCTTTGCCTTCTCGCCATGTGCTAAGATATCCGCATGATTCAATGCCATAAGCCAATCCATGGTCTGCTCGCCTAAAACCTTTTGGGCTCGTTCCGAGGCTTTAGGACTTCTTCTCCAGTCTGCCGGAAGCTTGTGACAGTATATCAGGTTCGCAACATCTAACCATGTACGGGAATCAGTATTATCCAGATTAAGCACCGCCTGCGAATACTTCCACAGCAGGAATTCGTACGCCCCGACATTAGCGTGATATTTATAGTGAGCTTCTCCTTCGTCATCCATCTCCTGAGTAAAGAGCTTGCCCACATCGTGATATCTTGCAGCCAGCCTGACGACATCGTTGCATCCCTCGGCAACGGCATACTCTTCCGTGAGCCTCATATGCTCCCCCAAAGTATGTTCATGCCACTTGCTCTTCTGATTAAATGTTTTCGTAGAAGCCACATACCCCTGCCAATTCAGCACATTCTTTACAGCCTCGTCTGTGTTCGTGGCACCGACTAACTCTATAGAGTTCCACCCTTCACAGATATGCGGCGGGCAGAAGCTCCCCAAACTGCGGCGGATGACATCTGCGCCCACGGACTGGACTCGGCTCCTGTCTTGCTGAATACAATCCCTAACGGACTTAAGAACACAAATACATACTTTCTCATGGTCATTCCCCATTAACTCTCTAAGCCCCATACGGCGTTTACGAGAAAGATTCGTTGCATCATATACAACGGTAAAGCCATCCTTCACGGCCTTCCTCGCAGCAGAGTTCATCGCGGAAAAAACTTTTCCGTGTGCCTCTTTTGAATAATCTCCCGGGCATATATCATTCCTAAATTCATCCGACGATAAAAGAACAGCATTCGGATCATTCATATAAAGCTGCGACGCGATTGTTGTTTTGCCACTGCCCGGCAGCCCCATAAGCATATA
Organism: uncultured Lachnospiraceae bacterium; assembly: GCA_944380315.1. Classification (GTDB taxonomy): domain Bacteria; phylum Bacillota; class Clostridia; order Lachnospirales; family Lachnospiraceae; genus Avilachnospira. The sequence goes on along the minus strand of CALWHG010000070.1, from coordinate 38,146 downwards.
AAATTTAGGCCTTGTATACTCTTCAATCATGCTCAAACCCTTAGACACCTCCTCTTTTTAGTCCTTTACTGAATCTTTCGCCCTACATCTACCGACATTTCTGAGGCAAGCCGCAGTAAACCTTTCTCGTTAAATTTGATTCTGCCGATAGCAGTCGACGCAAATACCCCCTGTTTGTCTGGATCGACGCTCGGGCACGCTCGACCATTTCTTCCAGTACACACATAGCCATTGACTCTCAGCCACTTTGAGACCATACCTTGATTCACTCCCACGAATTCAGCCAAGTCTCTGATGCCGTATTCAACTTTATCTTCCTCTTTGATTACCGGCCGGTAGCCATCAATAGGTATCACCGACTGTTCCGTGTTTCTTATGCCATCGACATCTTCCTGCTGAGCCATCCCAAAATCCTCACGCATAATATTTCTCATGTCGGTGAGAGAAGTTAATGGGGAAGCAAGACACATAATAGCATCCGATAGTTTATCACAGACCTCCACGAGACGATCCATGTCAACGGACGCAGAAGGCCCGAAAGCAGGAGAGTAGCGCACAGGATTTTTAGCTATGGCCTCCATTAGGTATTTCTCGGTACGCTGGTATTGATTAAAGAACAGCTCCTTAAACCTATACCCCGCAGAGCGGTTGTCATTATACTTGGCCGTAAGGACCGCAAACCCATCTCTTTTGACGTAGTACATGGGCTGGCACTGCCCAAGAGAGTTGATATAAGACGCCGGTATGAAGTTTTCTGAGTAGAACTCTATTCCAGCTTCCATTTCCCTTATGTCCCTGGGCACATCATCATGAGCTTTGCCGAATGCTCGGCAGATATCAGTACTTGCGGCAACGGCCACCTCGCGCCCATCTATGTATCTGATGTTGACAAGCGATACATCATCGAAGTTAGCAACATTGCTTGCATATTTGATTGAACTTATCATATGAAACTCCTTAAAAATAATTGCATTAAGTGTAATTGTGACTGAAGTATAGCATCACAATCATCGTCATGCAATAGTTAAAAATGAAATTACATTTAAAATTACATTAGATATTCAGTTATCAAAGTACAAAGCAACATGTTTTGGCTATTACTGAGCTATCTGCTGCCGCAAATTCCCCCAATATGCTTTAACGGCCCGTCTGCGGTTCTCCATCCCATCTCGATACACATCGCAGCACTTGGTAAGTTGACCTGCGAACTTTTCCGCATGAATCTGAGGATACAAGATCTCTCGGCCTTCTCAGGTGATATATGTCGATGGATGGCTGGTGGGACTATTCCATGGGCGAAACCATTTGACCTCAAACATCCCGTCATACTTGTGCTCCGCCGTTGGGATCCACTTGCCCGTAGTACTGTCTTTAATACAGAAGCCATGATCATACAGGAAAGAGAAGAGCTCGTTCCTGGTGACACCCCAAAGCTTAGCACAGTCACTAATAGTCATGCGGTCATCACCGCCGAGAAAATGATCGTAGATCGCGACCTTTGGAGCATCTTTGGCGATTTTGTCTTGTAACGCCAGCTTCTCTTTATACTCCTCAGTCCACCTTTGCGCGCGCTCCACGGGATCCTCTATCATATAGGAGTCAGGTTTCTGAAGAATGAACCCGCCAGTCTTTCGTAAAGAGGGGAGCACTTCTGCCGTCACCCACCTTTTAAACCGCTTGGCGGAAGGTATCTTACTGGACAAGATAAGAGAGTATAATCCTGACTCATTAATAACAGTAGGACATTGTTCTCTCCCGATGGAGTCCCGAATCGTTACCCCATCGTTCTGAATCTTATCCTCGCCATCAACATGATCTGCCAATGCCTTACGAGAATTACTATAGCCCAGCGCTTCCGCAATGTCCTTTCCTACGAACCACGGTTCACCGTCGATCATTACTGTTCGTATCTGTCCAAACTCTTTGTTCTTAAATACTGTTACGTCCGTTGTCATTAACTCTCCTTTTCGTACTGTTTGATATATTTTAACCACGCTCGATCAGTCATGTCCGCCAGTATCTCTGCAGCTGACTTGCCGCTATCAAGATGTCTGAACCCGATCGCCGCATACCGATTGTCCTTTATCCGCAGGGCTATCTGCTTGCGGTCGAAGCTATTGAGCCGCTCCATATCTACGATCCGGCAAACCTCTTCCGCTCCGTACTTCAGCTCCTCAACTTGCCATTGGTAATATTTAAAATGGCGGGAGAGTGCGGGGAAGTTTCGACAGTAGGCATCAATATCCTCGTTAGCACGAATCAGATTGACTATAGTTTCCGCGGTCATAACTCCGTTATTTATGGCATGATGCATGATCCTGTACCACGACGATTTGACTTTGATCCGGTGCCAATTGGCATCAATGACCACAAACCCTTCCCCTAAAATGAACATATGGCTCGAATTCAACGCTTCTGCCATCTCTATGCAAGAGCCCAGGTCCGATACTTCAAACGTCGGCGAATGAGAGATTCCAATGGACGGTCGGTACTCCTGTCCGTTTACATTGCTCCTCGTGCCGATATGGTAGAGATACGGCTCAGCATAACGAACGACCACCTGATTCTCTGGGCCAACAAGCTCAAATATGTATGTTCTATCCTTGGACACACGTCCGCTCTTTATAGCGTTTCTGATCTCATCGTAATTCTTTGCCGAAGTAATCAAGTACAGAAAGCTTGTCCATGTCCCAACCTTGGCATTGAGCGCATCTATAACGCTATTAGTGGACCATCTCCATGTATTTCGCAGCGGATCCCACCAGAGCTTTACTATACTGCCGTCGATTTTTTCTTCGACTCTCGCGGTGGACCAGTCAATCTCGTCCGCATAAGGTTCATCCCAGTTGCCGAATTTCCGGAAAGGCCAGCAGGCAACCTCGATCGTCTCCGTATTTATTATGATGCCCCGGGCCTCCTGCACTATGGGATCAAAGAAGTCCGCGCCGATATTATAGTTAAAAATAGAGTAGGGCGACTCGTCGGAGATCTTGATATTCTTCTCGGCGAGCAGCTCCCGCCAATCATCGGGGTGCTCCGAGATGAATCTGCAGAGATATGAGTTGTCAGTCACAGTCACTCCTTTCCGGTGTCACTATACACTCAACGTTCTGGTCCGCCAGCGCCGGCATCATTCCGCAAGATCCTACGGCCGCGCCGCAGACCATCAACATCGTACACAGCATTATTCTTTTAATCATCTTCATAGCGCTACAGCCTTCCTTTCCGAAAATGCCTCGGTAAGCATGGTCACGCCTGCCGGGCTGATCTTATATGTGATGTCCATAAGATATCCCCTCGGACGATCATGATATTCAACATCTCCTTTGTTTATTTAGAGACAACTTGTCGCTCAATTCTATAGTGTACGTTTTTCGTACAGTAATCATCCTCCATTAACTCGGATTCTTTCGCCTCTTAGCTCCGGCCGCCTTGTTCGCTTCACTTCCTTTATACAGTTCACCGGCGACTCTTGCCGCGTTGATCAAGGTAGAGAAGTAGGCTCGACCTGCTTGGGTGGTGTATGCCTGCGGAAAGATCCGGCCTTTGCCGCAACGAGGCATACGTGTTTTGACCTCAAAAAACCTCCGGTCACCCTGCTTATCAGTAGGGAGCCACAGGTCATCCGAGTTCTTCTCAATGTATCCGCTATCGCGGAGGTAATTGGTTAACTCGGAGATGCTGACACCAAAACACTTGGCCGTTCTGGTAAAAGTCCACAGTTCATCGGGACCGACCATGGCTTCTTCCATCTTCTGCCTGGCAGCAATAACCTCGGGAGCTTCTACAAGTATCGGAGTTGATGCCTCGGGTTTTACGCCGGGAAGACTATATGTACCTGTGCGCCGGAGCGTTGGCAGGATGTCATTTGCAATCCTCCACTGGAATCTGTGCGCCGTCTCATTGTTGGCCTTCATCGCCAGCATATAGAAGACACTCTCCGGAACGAATTCTGGTCTTTCGCCACAAGTGGCGAAACTCAACTCTCTTAAATAAGTCTCGACTCTGCGCCACTTAATGTATTCGATGCCGTTTTTTATTTCTGTAAAACCAAGCCCTCTGGCTACCGTCTCCAGACGCAAATAGGCTATCCCATCTTTCTCGAAACACTCCACCCCGCCGATAACCATTGGCTCCGTTGCAACTTGTGGGGACGGAGAAACTAAAGCTGGACACTCGACTTGCAAAGCAGGAAGAATGTCTCTAAATACCCACGGCAGGAAGTCTTTGGCCGCGGAATGCTTACTTCCGATCACCAGCGAACATATGCCAGCCTCATTAATAAAGGTAGCCCCGCGATTGGGGATGGCTTCGGCAGGAAGCTCGAAAGGCGTCTGCTGCTCCGGCGGGTTGAACATGGATTTGAGAAATACTTTCCGGTCACAACTCTTGACGCGAGCTCTGACCGCTTGAATGGGAAATGGATATCCAAGCGCGGTAGCAACGTCTTTGCCCAAGAACCAGGCATTATCCACAGCATCAAAGCATCTAACGGAGCCGAATCCGGTAGAAGAGAAAGCCATCAGATCATATTTCGGAGTCCTTATGGCAAGGGTTACAGGGGTTGTGGTTAGCTTTCCGGTCATCTATTGGTTCCTTTCTTGCCCGCGCGTCAGGCTGTATATATACTGGTTGCAGTTCTCGCCGCTATTGGTTTACGCCAAAACCTGTTCACGTCGATGTTAGTTGTATTGTACCAGAATCCTGGATTTATGCAAGTGTTTGCGGCAAGAAAATGAAAAAAAGTGAAATTGAAGTGATTGTGGGCAGAAAAAAACAGAAATTGGCCAGAATGGAGCAGAAACGGTAAGAAAATGATAAAAATTTCACGATTATATATAGGGAGTTTTCGCCGGAGAGCGGAAAGGCAGGAAAGAAGCCGTGATTCAGAGGACACCAAAATGGTTGATGTTCCACTTACGAGTTGTCGCTGGATGATACCCCCTTATATTATATAAATGTATCTTACTTTCTCTTATAGATATATCTTATATTCTATAGTTACTACTTTAAATGTATATAACTTTCTCTTATAGATATATCTTATATTCTATAGTTACTACTTTAAATGTATATAACCTTCTCTTATAGATATATCTTATATTCTAAGGTTACTACATAGAAATGTATATAATCCTCTCTTATGATATTACTTATATCTGCAGATACTGGTTATATACAATGTTCTGACTACTACATTGAGAGTAACCATAGACTATTCTTACCATTGACTATATCTCAATGTAGTTACTACTACATATAGACCAGCCCACTAAATGCTATATCCATTTAAACGAATTAAATCTTTATTCACTACGTTCATAAAGATTTAATTCTTACAAACTTCATTTCAGCGATTTAAGCCATATTATCGGCCTCAGAGGCCTCTTTTATGAGAGTGTCGACTCTTCCCTATCGGTCGAGCGCCACTCTTTGTAGCCTCATCCTCTGTAGTGTAATCCATTATTATACCACATCAAAATCAAGCGACATCTTTTTTGTTGTACTAATCATTCGGCTACAATTTACCCAGATGATAAGTAGGGTGAAAAGGTTGTATTTATTGGTGGATGTTGGAGTCATCGAAGGTGAAAGCCTTTGCGGCAAGATTCCGGAGAGAATAGACTATCCGTTATATCTTTTCTGCCGGTGGGATTATATGTGTCTGTCTTCGCATCGTAAAGGGTACTGCGCTTCGCTACGTACTGCTCCGCAGCTTACGCCCTTGACGATACTTCGCCTGACACATTAAGTGTAATCAAGCAGAAAAGGGATTACTTCGGCGAGATTTCTGCCGAAGGTTTCTACGGGCGAGATCTGTTAGATCATTTCGGCGGATGATGTCTGCGGCAGAGTTAAGATATACTTATGGAGAGATATGAAGAGATATACAGATCTATTCATACTAAACATTAGTAATATAACTAAAACTTATATTAATAAAATTCGCTAAATATAACTATTACTTATAATTATCACATGTTGCCAATCAGTCCTATCATAATCTCCGTTCGATTTTATGTGTTAAGTTTTTCTTATACCCTTTGTCGCATTTTATTCATTCGTGAAAATTCCGAAAACTCCTATGTGTTTCAAGTGCGCCTAAATGCTGACTAATGGTGTAATTGTGAAATTTTGCAATTTTTAGCATTTGCCGAAAATGCTTCGATGGCTTTTGTTTACGAATTGATAAAATTTTTATCACTATATTTACGGCGGGTTTTGATAAATGACGGAGAGAGGATGGGGAATGCCGATTTTTTGCGGCGAGTTTGGAAGATGATGACATAACCGGGGGCAAAGCAGGCAAAGGCTTTTTGGCGTTTTTAATACCCCCCTTAAAAATTATAGTTTTTAACCGGGGCATTAAGTTATCCACAAAATGGACCTCAAAATGTAAAGTAAGCTTTACATTTTTAGCAAAGTTTCACCTCTCAACCGCCTAACTACATCATTTATCCACAAGTTATCCACAAAACTATGCCCTATTTGCTTTTTCCTGTAGTCCTGGCATAGTGTAGCCATAATCAATCAAGCAAAAAACTTGATACAGGTAAGCACCTACTGATTATATGTACCTTTACATTATGAATATTTTTTTAAGGCATGGTATACATGCAGAAGGAGGACTTTATGTCTAAAAGAGTGAATTTTGTAACCATGACAGCGGAGGCGTTCGATGCCCTTAATGCGTACAGTATGTCTATTAAGACACTGGACCAGGCAAGGAAGGCAAAAAAAGCGGCTATCGAGACAGCGGAGGCGTATATTGCGGAAATTGAGCGCAAAACCGCAGATCTCCTGAAGGAGGGTAAGACTCTCGACGAGATAGGAAGGCTTGACGGCATGTCTAAGACTCCATACCTTGACGCAAAAACTAAGGCGGAGTCTGATTATAAGGCAGTAGCGGAAAAAGTACGCAATACTCAAGTAACAACTATGGCTGAGCTTAAAGTGGTTTACACGGAGGAAAACGTCAACGGCAAGAAGAAGGTAAAACGCTGTCCAATAGCGGAGGCATATGTTCAGTCTATGGGCACAAGTAAAGCAAGTTCTAAGGCGAACTATGAAAGAGAAATAGCCTTCATACTGGAGGGCATGGGTATAGCTAACGTTGATAACGGCAAAGCGGTCGAGAAATTTGCGGAAGTAGCAAGTAAGTATATTTCCGGTGCAAGGAAGGCAACGGGCAAGGCATATACTGATGGGCACTTTGTGCAGCTTAGGAAACAAGCGGAGGTCGCTGACTTGTTTATCCGTTGTATCCTTGAGTATCTCATACATACCGCAAAATATGCGACGATGGACACTGAGACAGGCACACTGCAGAAGGTGGACTATAGCACTAAGTAATGGCAAGCCATAGCCATAAATGGCAAGCGTGAGCGTTTACGCAAAGCGTAAGGCGTACCCTTCAAAGGGACTCACGCTATCCCACAACCAAAAGAAGGGACTTATCCGTTAAAGGTTAGCGCTGGAGGCGGATATAGTATCCGTGCGACAGCGGTTTAACGACCGACCGCGCGGAGGGCACATTGACAAACAAAAAACAGACTTAAGATATCTTACGGGGGAGGTCTGTCCGTATGACGGGGCTCTGACGGGGGATATCTCAAAAGCTCATGATGGAGGCATGCACGCGCTCAGTCGATGTAATGTAAAGTATGCTTTACATCTATACGGGAACGATTGCGTTTACTTTTGGCGTACATACGTTGACGGGCGTATTGTACCATCACGGGCGGATAATGACGGATTGTTTAAGGCTATTTCCGCGCGACGATATAGTTGGGCTGGCGCTCGACTCGTCGGATACAAGTAGCTTGCGCTATGCGGAGTAGATAGCTGTTTTTTTATAACCCTTGCGCTTTAGCACTGTACTCTGTAAAAGTACGGTCTGTTAAGGTTGGCCGGGGTCGGGGACTCGCTCGGGATGCCCGCAGTCTGACAAACTGTTTGAGTTGGCGCGAGTTGGAGCCGTGCGCACGTAGTAAGACATGGGCTCTATGTAGGGATAGTCTGCGCATTCTGCGCCACACCCTGCATTGACGGGGGTATAGATGCGGTACTACCGTTACACTTATACGTTGAGTGTATTCTGTTAAGGATTCAGACAAAAGTCTTTTTATGGCATAAATGCATTTTAGACAATAAAGAAAAATGAAACAATGACGTAACACAATTGAATATTTGCCCGGAGATATTCTGTCCGGGGTTTGATTTATATCAGTCGTCAAAGGGTCAAAGCTTTGGCGGCTTTTTCTGTATTAAACAAAGGAGGACAAAAGAGATGCGGAAAGTAGCACATAGACTGGCCTGCGGTTTGCTTGCGGGCGGATTCATTCTGGCCTTGCTCATGGCGGGCGGAGTCGATGGAGGACTTGCGACGGAGACACTGGTAACAATGTTTTGGGTATTCCTGGGTCTGATTCTGGCCGGGGGAATCCTGGAAGCTTATTCAGTAATAAACAAGGAGGCGGAGCATGTATAACTATTTAGAAGCAATGAAACACGATATCAGTCAGTATATTCTGGATAATATTTATATGCCAGAGTATAGGAACGACCGGGAATGCCTGGAGGAAAAGCTCAATGACGAACTTTGGGTCGAGGATAGCGTGACCGGAAACGCAAGCGGAAGCTATACCTTCAATACATGGAAAGCCAAAGAATATGTCATGGATAACATGGACCTGCTGAAGGAGGCTCTGTCGGAGTTTGGCGTGGAGCCTTCCGTGGTAGGTGAGAAACTCCTGGACGAAGAGTGGGAGTACTTTGACGTGACTATCCGGTGTTATCTGCTTGGACAGGCAATAGCGGAAGTTCTCGACCGGTACGATTTTTAAGAGTTAGGAAGCGAGGGACATTGGCCTTAAATTGAGGGTATAATCGGCTAATTTTACCCTCAAAATGAGGACAGGAGGAAACTATGCAGAAAATTCCAAGGTATATGAAAGAGTTTGCAAACGCACAGATTGCGGACTGTCGGGCAAAAATGTGGATGAATCCCGAGGCAAAACAAATGTACATCGACGCCATCAACAAAGCTTTGTCCCACTATAAATTGGGACTGTGTACTGTTCGGGAGACTATGGTAAAGATTGCATACCCTTTTGGAGTAGGGGCATGCTGATTTTTGATAAACAAAGGAGGATCGTATGAAGATTAGAAATTTGAATCATGAAACAAGAGAGAACGGCCGCAGGCGTGGAGTGGCTGAGTACGGCAATTACTGGACAAGAGAGCAGGAAACATATGATCGCTGGGATTTTGTCGGAGATATTATCGGCTGGCGGAACATCGGCGGAGTGCGGCTTGCTTAGTAAAGGAGGAATGAGATGACGGTCAAGACATATATTGGAGAGATTCATGCGGAGCCTGACGTACTTAATGCGCTTGCCCTGATGGCGTGGGATAGTGAGGAACTGCGGCGGACGAAAGGAATGCGGGCGACCGCAGCACAGATGCAGACCGTGGCGCATGAGATTTATCAGGCACTGAAAGATGCTGGAGTTTATGACACATGTGGGAACAAGGAGGTCGACGATGAGGATTGATGCAATAGCTGTGGCAAAGAGACTTATGAAGATGGCTGTAAAGAATAAGAGGTCGAGTTTGGCCGGAACATGGATCGGCAGAGATGGTCGTCAGTACGTAACGGATGGGTATTGCATGATAATGCGATTCGACGAGCCACAGGACAAGCTTGCGGACTGCGCAGAGATCCAGGGGCTTGACCGTGCTGATGAATACTTTGACGAAGATTTCCATACTGAACTGTACACATACGACCCGGACACATTTAAGGAAAAGATGGCGGAGGCCAAGGCAAAGTGGAAGCAGATGTATCCTCGTAAGTCTCACAGGGTCATTTACCGCTTTGGAAACGGTCAGGGTGCGAATGCGGAATTTATGCTGCTGGCAATGCGGGCGACGGGCGATCATAGACCTAAGACATTTGAAAGAAAAAATAGCCGAGGGTATTCGTCTGCGCCTTTTCTTTTTACGGGCAAAGGATGTGAGTTTTTTCTGTTTCCAGTGGTAGTAGACTCAGACAGTAGTGAGGGATTTGTCTGTACTTAATCGCTGGCATAAAGGTGGTATCGTTATGCGAAGATATGTCATAGACGGATGGGTAAGGATAGACAAGCGGCGAGCTCGTAAACTGTATGACCAGGGGCGGCCGGTGCTACTCTGCCCTGTAAACATGAGGCCATTCGGCCCGTGGAGAATGGAATATATGGCTCAAAAAGGGACTTATGCCCCGATAGTGAATGACTGGGAAACGGTAGTGCCTCGGTCGAAATTTGACGATGTAGTAAACAGTTTCACCTATTACAACTGTAATGCAGAGACGGGAAGATTTCCGGCGTATTACGTAAAGGAGGAGGGATAAATGGCGGAAACGAAAGAATATAGAATAAAGGATATCGAGAGCCTGACTGAAGCCGACGCTCGAAAACTTGCCAAAACCGCATTTACGCTTTGCAAGGATCATGAGCTTATGTTCATAGACTTCGGCGGGTACTTTGGCTTTAGCTGTGTGGTGTTCCGGAACGGTCGGCAGATAAGGTATGCGAACGAATACGAGCTTCACTGGAGACATATGGAATTGTCAACGGATGAGCTTCGAGGGGAATACATAAAAGCAATGCGGAAGAAACTCTTTACCGATGCAGAACTGATGGAGCCTGTGAAGGATTACGGTGAATATCGTCGCAAAGACTATTTCCTGCGTAATTACTGGATCATGCAGTATGACTATGCAAGCTGTTTCTTTATCGGAAGCGAAAAAGAACGAGCGGAACGAAAGAAGAGTCTGGAAGAGTATGAATACTTCAATTCCGTATCTTTCTGCTATATGAAGGACAAGGACGCACGAGATAGACAGTTTGAGATGTACAAACATCTTAAGGCTGAGCACGAGCGACTCATGAATACTGAGTCATATTTCAGAGAAGCGGTAGCCACGGAACTCTCTAATCATGAAGCGGGCTACACGGGAGAATATGAAGAAGGACTGAATGCTTTGGGTCTTAAGTATGAAGATCTTGATATTTGGAGACAGAGGATAGTACGGAAAGAGCTTGAGAAGCAGGAACACAATAGTTAATGAAATGGGATCCGAGTAGACGGATCTTTTTTTGTAAAAGGAGGAAAACGAAATGGAAATGCAGGCAAAAATTGATATGGCCGAAAAGAATATTCGGCAGGCTTTGCAGGATTATGGGAAGTATACGGATGATACAAGGGTCCTTGACTGTGTGTCGAACGAATTTATACGCAGACTTGCAGCGGACAGCACCAAGGCCAAGCAGGATCTGAGAGAGTTGTTTCGTAAGTCACCGTGCTGGAATGAGGAACTGGATGCCCTGGTTATTAACGGCACGAGGACGCACGATCTGAATCGAGACACTATATGGTACTTAGGAATAACAATCTATGAAAATGCGGCAAAGGGTATTATCACTGAAGATAATCTCGATGTCTTTCTGGATGCTTTAAGGTTCTTTGCATGTCCTGACGTAGAAAATGACGTAAGGGAAACATACATTGCCGCGATCGAGCGACTGGCGCCGGGCGCATATGCTCCGAATAAAAAGCCCAGCAGGATCTTCAGGGATGTATGTGTGGCGCAGGGAATAGCCGATGAGACCGCCGGCAGTGAATTTCAGAGACTGTATGCAAAGTTCGCGGATGAGTTATCTGCCAAGAAGATTGATTTTAAACTGTATGTCAGCATTAATCCGGCGCATTTCCTTACTATGAGTAATCCAAAGGGAGATAGGCGCGGAGCGACATTGACCAGCTGTCATTCTTTCAATTCAACGGAGTACTCTTATAATGTCGGATGCTCCGGGTATGCAAGAGACAATACCAGCTTTATAGTGTTTACCGTCGCCGATCCTAATGATCCGGAAACATTCAATAACCGAAAGACTACCAGGCAGATATTTGCGTATCGCCCTGGCAGTGGACTTTTGCTACAGAGCAGAATGTACAATACGGGCGGCGGAGTGTATGGAGCAGTAGAAGAGTCTCGTTTATATAGAGATCTGGTCCAGCGAGAGATCTCTATGTTGGAAGATATGCCCAATATATGGAAAACGTATTCGTCGACCGGTAGTTACAGTCCTTTGGTCAAGGCGGGGCGAGGTTTCGGCGGATATCAGGACTGGGCTTATTCGCAGTTTGATGGACGTATCAGTATTCGTAACGATTGTGATGTGGCAGAAGGACTTGTAAGTCCTTTAGTGGTAGGAACTTATGGACTTTGTATTAAATGCGGAGAAGAAATCTCGGACGGCCTGTGCTGCTTTGAGTGTGACGATGGAGATGGTGATGAAGATATGCGTATCTGCGACTTCTGTGGTGCCGAAGGAGAAGATGTATATTCCGTTCGCAATAGTGACGGCGATTGGATAACGGTTTGCGAGGATTGCAGAGACGAGCATTTCGACCAGTGTGATCAGTGTGGCACTTACTGGACCTCTTCGGTCATGACAGAGATCGACGGTGCATATTATTGCCCGGAATGCAGAGATCAGTATTGCGAGCAATGCGCTGAGTGTGGCGAATGGCATACCCAGGATCGCATGGTTAACGTAGTCCGGAATGGCGAACGAGTATTGGTCTGTGACGATTGCGCCAATCAGTATTATGGAACTTGTAGTTATTGTGGCGAACTGGTTCCATTGGAAACACTTAACGAGGTAGAAACACCGAATGGACCACGGTTTGTATGTGATGAGTTTATCGGCAATTATCCGGTATGCCCGTCTTGCGGAGAAATTATAGAGCCGAATAGCGATGGGACATGCCCTGCCTGCGGAGCAAATGTGACAGAAATGGAGGATATAGCATGAGATCTTTAGAGTATTTTCTGAGACCTACTCAGGACAAATTGTTTTCGATACTTGAGCAGATGTATGAGGACAAAGAAGCGATAGTCGCAGATGGTAAATATATTCTTGTACCCGGCGAGGCACCTATTATGTTGGTGGCGCATCTTGATACGGTGCATAAAGAACCAGTCCGGGATATCTGTGAGTCAGATGATGGGAATATAATAATGTCACCGCAGGGAATCGGCGGAGACGATAGATGTGGTGTTTATGCTCTGCATACTATCTATAAGCAGTCTCCGATCAAACCATGGCTTCTGTTTGCTTGTGACGAGGAAACGGGCTGTCGCGGAAGTATGGCGTTTTGTTCAGATTATAGGGCCGGCATAATTCTGCCGGAACTTGGAGATCTGAAGCTGATTATTGAGATAGATCGAAAGGGAAAGGACGATGCGGTTTTCTATGATTGTGATAATCGGAATTTTGAAAAATATATTATTAGTAAAGGATTCGTAACGGACTGGGGGTCGTTTAGTGATATCTCATATATTGCTCCTGAACTGGGAGTCGCGGCGGTGAATCTTTCGTCTGGTTATTATAATCCTCATACTCAGCATGAGTATATCAACCGCAAACATCTAAACGCGACCATACAAAAGGTCGTAGAAATAGTCAGCGAAGCGGCCGAGGCTGATTTCCCGCAGTATGAGTATATCAAGCGTAAATTCTACAAGTCATATTCAAGCTATGGATGGTATTCGGGCGGTAAGTACAATTACTACGATGAAGACTGGTATGCTTGGGAAGACGTTGATTCGGAACAGGATCACGCACAGCTGCCGGAAGATAAAGACTATTTCGACGATGGGCTTGATATTGAGAGCATACCGGATTCTATTCGTGATGAATATCTTGCCCTGCTGGCCTATTATACACCGGCTGAATTAGAGTACGTCAGAGATCAAGTAGGAGATTACGGCATACTTCTCATGTATGAATCGGAAATAGAAGGCATACAGGAGAACACAGAGGATGTGGATGACGTAGTCCCGACAATGTCTCAGATCGCATAAGAGGTGGGTTATGGTTTATCGGAGAAGATATAAAAATCAGACGGCGCAGAATGCATACGAAAATGCTTGCGACTGTCATTACTTTGGGCTGAGTTCGGCGGATTGGGTAGATTGCGGTGTGGCTAAGAGCCTGCGAGCCAAGATCTGGTTCCGAGCCTGGGAAGATGTAGCAAACTGTGATTATATGAACTAACGGAGATCTCCTGCGGGAGGTCTTTTTTATTGGGTGAGGATGTGATTTACGATGTAATTTGATGAAGAACTATTTACAAAACTTCACTTATAGGCTATATAAGAAGACAAGGTTGCAATGGTGAAATGAAATTACATCAATAAGGTTGGAGGGGTTATGAATAAGACGAAGGAGTTGATTGAAGTAGAGCGAAAACACTGGGGACTGTGTGCATGGATAAAAGATCACAGCTACCGTGGCGGCAGGATCTACCATGAAAAATTCATAGGATATTCAATCTCGCGAATGTTACGGGTACTGAGAGCTCAGGGAGTGATATGCCCGAAAAGTGTTTATGAGCGATCATAAAGGAGGCGAATTAAATGGAGGAACTGTATGGCGATCTGTATGCGAGAGTAGGGAGTGACATGCTCCGGATCGTAGACTGTGACAGTACTATGCTGACGGAGTGCGACATAGAAGATGGTTATGTTGATTGTGTTTTCTATGAGGTGTGGTATGACTGCGCAACGGTCGAGGAAGCGGTGACGAGAGAATCGGATGACGGCGGCATGCTGGTCTATGAATACTATATACATGACCGATACGAAAGCCTTGCCGGTGTGATTCCAGATGCACTTGGTATGGCGGGATACGATAAACCCCTACTGATACCGTACGAGATAGTAGGAAAGGAGAATTAAAATGCCTAACCATGTGACTAACGTAATAAAAGCAAAGGGAATCGGTAGTCTCCCGATATATTCCGTAGATGATGACGGCGAGAAGATTCTTGATTTCAATAAGATTATACCTATGCCGGACGCTTTGAATATCGAAAACGGACCTGACATGGCTGCGTGTGTAATTTGGGCCGTGTCGAATCGAGGTGCCAAGAGATATTCTGAGCTGACAAGTTGGGACAGATCGATTCTGAGAGAAACACTTGGGAGAGGAAGCTATGAGGCAACAGAGCTCGATTATTATTGCAGTTGCGTACGCAAGCTTTTAAATAACCCAATAGAGGACGCATATGATAGGGGCGTTAGATACATTGAGAATCAGCTGGCGTATGGTGCACCGACATGGTATAGATGGTGTCTGGATCACTGGGGTACAAAGTGGAATGCTTATGAATTGCATGAAGACGGTCCTGATCAAATAAGATTCCAGACGGCCTGGTCCAGTCCTGCTCCGATAATAACTAAACTGGCGAAGATGTATCCAGACCTTGAGATAGAGCACTGGTGGGCGGATGAGCATATCGGGCATAATACGGGACATGCGATGTATAAAGGCGATCAGGGCTTTTTGAACTCTTTTGTCGATGAGAGCCAAGCGGCTTTTGATACCTATATTTTCTGTTGGAGCGAATCGAATTGCTTATATCAGAATGAGCATGGCCAGTGGATCCGCCGGGATTGCGAGGATTGTCCTGGTTGTGATGCGTGATGGAGGTTGCATATGGAACTTTATATGAATGGAGTGATCTTTTTCCCGAAAAAGGATACGGACAAGGTGCTGGAGATACTTGATGGCTATGAACTGCTTCCGGATGACGTAGATGATTGCCTGGCGGCGGATGATTATGGTTCTGCGGCTATTGAGTATCGTGATGTTTGTCTCGGAGATATTGATGACGACCTGACGGAAGCTTTGCAGAGATTGAAGAATAATAATATACCGATCAAAGGAGCGCTTGATTATTACGGTGATTATGACGGTAGGTATGTCATAGAGAACTACGAATGTAAGAACCTTGATGCGCAGGCAGTAGTTATAAAGGATGCTTCGGATGATGATCTTATCTTCGAGCTTGAAGCTCGCGGATATAGAGTCACGGAAATAGCGGAAGACGATGGAGATTAAGATTGAAAGTATAAAGGAGGTTAAAAATGAGATTTCACGTAGGAGAGAAAGTTGTAGTTAAGTCATTCCCTAATCGCCCTGCGCATTGGAACGGTATGGGAGAAATGGATAAGTACATGGGGCGAATGGTTACCATCCAGTGGGATAATGGCTCGGATACTCTTCCTTTGTCAATTAAAGAAGACTCGTGTGACAATGGTGGCTGTGGATGGCATTGGGAAGATGGTGATTTTTGGCCAATCCCTCGGATTGGAGACGATGTGACGCCTCGATCATGGCAGGAAATGGAACAGCAGTATGGGTTACAGGAGGGGCATAGATTATGAAATTTAACGGCAACATTATAATTGCGGATCCTTGTTATGTAGTGAAAGATGATGCTCTTTGGTCGCAGATATGTGAGGCAATAAATAAGGCCGATCCCGACGAGTATCGCGGAAAGGGTAATTCAGATATTCTCAAAAACGTGCTGGGAGTAGATGGCCTTATTGCCAGTACCATATATGGAGACTGGGGCTGTACGGTATACAAAGAAGAGGACGATACAGTGCTCGGAGAGTTCTGCGCTGATGCTGGACTGGTATGCGTCATGTACGAAGAAGACGTTTTGAGACTGAACCCGCGTTTCAAAGAAAATTACGGCGGCTGGTGTCATACATTGATTGAGAACTTCGACGGAGAGGTCACGATAACGAATTTGGGCGGGAATTCGATCTGGTATAGCGACGTTAGAGTGATCGGAGAAGGAAGCGTCAACTTTTATTCTAAGCAGACGGCGGGGTAAGGAGGCTGTATGTACGTAAAGTATAAAGCGACTGATGCCGCTGGTCGTATGGTGTTCGAGGATTCTGCCGGTAGACTTTGGAAGTATGATCGTCCCGGTGATGAGCCATTGAAAGAACACGCCGACTTGCGTATAGCTATGAAGAAAGACATAAACGGAGAGCCGGGTACGGTGTTTATGCGAGAGTATGACGTGGAGGTATAAAGATTGAAGAGCGTTTATATCATACGAACAATAATCTATATTGTCGATGTCGTGGCTGATTTGGAGATTATGGGGAAGATGTCGCCCGACTTTGGTTTACTGAGTGACTGGGCTATGGAGCGGCTGTACTTTATAATGGCTCACGATTTTCTCCTGAATGTATACGAAGGCCCCATGTGCGGATTTGAGCAGGAGCTGCCGCCAGCTTTCAAATCTGAAGTGAGGGCGTATACAAAAACTAAAATCAGAGAACTTGGACGGATGACGGCAGTTGAATTGGCTTCATACACTGATGATGTCATGAAAGAACTTACAGAAGGAGGTATTGCTGCATGCAAAGAATAAAACTTTTAGATCCTGTATACAAAGAGTTGTTTATCTTCAGCGAATCGGAGTTTGCTCGCCTTCAATACACAGGCACTGCAATGTTTAACTCGAAGATTAGAACAGCATTTCTGCCTGGCGAAGGTACGAGATTATGTTTTGAGAATCAACATTTTCTTGTACTAAAGGATGGACAGCCGACGAGAAAGTATAAGATCTGGCGTAACCATAATGTGGTCGGAGAGTGCGAGATCACGACTGAGGCGGCGGTTAGAGCGAATAAATCGGATAACGCAGAATTTTATTTCGGGAGGTAGCTATGGATTACAAAGAGAAATATGGAGAGATCGCAGAAGACTTACAGTGGTGTGTAAGAGAATATGATAACGAGGTAGAGATCGGCATGTGTTCTCCTGCCGGGGAAGATTTCAGTATCATAGTGCCCAAAAAAGATTTTGTCGAAGATCTGGCGGGGCAGGCGGATGATTTTGATGTAGAGAAGCATGTTGCTGGTTGGCTTGAGGCTAAGGCAAATGGTACATCTGGTGTGCCCGGGGTCGTTGAGTTAGTGGATGATGCAAAAAACATTCAGTGGATGCTTTCAGAATTGTCTGCAGCAGTTCAAAATGGCATGAGCTTTAGGGACTTGGAGCATGAGATCGATCGGATCATTGATCGGATTTATCATGTATCAGAGGATGGCTGCATTAGGCTTGATAGGATGTACGGAGACGAAATAGGTAAGGATCGGTTGCGCGATATATCTGATGCGGATTCCCCGATGGAGTGTTTATATGAGATGCTCAATGAGTGGGAGAGTGATAACTATATCTATAGCGTTGGGAGTCTCGAAGATGTTATAAAAGATAATTTGACCAATCAGGCGCGAGCTGTTTGGAACAGAGATGAGGGCCATTTTTTGGATTATATAAATACTTATTCTTTTTACTATGATCCGGAAGATTGGAACGATGACGTAAATGTCAACATTATGCTTGATGTGGGCAATGCTAACTATGACTTTACCTGTGATAATGTGCTCAATTACAGCGGAGATGGTACGGTTGACGAGAACTCATCTATACTTTGGCTGGCGAGGCAGCAGGGCAAGGAGACAGAGCTCAGAGAGGCGTGTGTAAAAAGGGATGCTCTTGTTTGCGCAGAATCGGAAGTGGATCGCCAAACCTGCACGACAATACATTTCACGGATCCATTTGTTGATAGCTGCGTTCAGGAACTTGAGAATTTATCAAGCTCTCTGGGAACTATAACATTTCTGGTACATATGAAGCTGCTGGATTTTATCAAATTGAGGGAGAAGATGTATGCGGATGCTGATGCAAATAGAAGTGTACGTCTTGAAGATCGTACCGGAGAAGGGTCAATAACGATATCCAAGAACGCCATGTGCGGACTGTTCGATGCATGGGGAGGTGGAGGAAGCGTATTGGCGATTGCACTGGATAAAGATGTGGAGCTTCCAGTCAAATGTATCTGGGACGCAGAGATAGAGACCGGCAAAAGTCGACATGGTTATTCCGTGGACGACGTTTATGGTCTCATAGGATCCGCGTGGAAGGGAACAGTGACTCTTGATTTTGAGCAAAAGGAGGCTAAGGATGCATAAATTTGAGGAATATATAAACTCTTGTGGGCAGATCAAGGTAGATAATTATACCTTTAAGGTGGATGGGATGGGATATTGGTTATTCACACCTACTGAAACGGTACTTTTTAATTCGGTACATAACATGTATGACTACATGAAAAGAAATCGTATTCCTATTGAGTTTGACTGGAAGACTGGCCAGCCCATTTACAGTAAGTTCTTGGCTGACCTTCAGGAGAATGAGGGAGAGTGGTTCTGTGTAGACGATTATGAGTTTAAGTATGATGACAACTATGTATTCGTAGACGATGGCTATACGCTGAAATGTCTTAATACAAAGGAGTTTGTCGAGTATATGAATTCACCGATGTTTCCGCTTGATATTGATCCTCTTACGGGTAAACCTGTTTCGACTGTGGATGTGGTAGGTAATAGAGAAAAAGACTTTTGGCTTGCATACAACAGGAATGACTGTGGGAGCGAGAATATATTGCTAAAGGCGTTCGATAGAGAAGAAGCTGAAAGGATGGCTTTAGAGTATTTCCGCTGCGAAGAGGTTGGTGTGTATAAGTTTTCAAAGACCAATATGGCGAACATTTGGTCGGACAAGGAGGGTTGATATGCTTGTAAAAGACATTATTGGTAGCGCGTTTGTGATGCTGGTTTTTGAAGAGAATGAGAAGAATATCCCATATAGCCACAAGCTTGAACCTATTACATATTTTAGCAACCATCCCTGGCGTGGTCGTCTGATAGATATTTATTACGGGAATACGGCCGAGGAGTTGCTCGAAGGCCGTTCGTGCGAGGGTATGTTTTATGCTTTGTATAGCTACGGCGATGACTTTTGTGGCCCGCTGATAGGATATGGCGTGGTCGACTATGACAGTGTAAGGGATGATATAAAAAATTTTGAGATAACGGAGGATGAGGACGATGCTTGAATTCGTAAATGTGCAGGATTTGGCCGAAGAGCTTAATCGTAGGAGGGATTTTGGTGTAACGATACCGTTCACATTTGACACCAAAGATGAAGTGCTCGGACGTGCAATCAAGCTTGCAGCGGACCTGACTACATGGTGGGGAGTCAAGATCATCAAGTGCTTTGACCAGGTCATATTGATTGTAGGGATTTATGGCGGCCAAGGTGATGTGTACTGCAGGAGTCTTGGGGATGAAATTTCTGCACCCATGAACTCGATGAGGATTAAAAAGGTATTGGTGGAAATCTTTGAGCAAATCAACGAACATGAGGTTGAAGAGATCTGCGTCGATTGGCCGTCAGAACGAGAGGATGTTATCTATTCGGAGACTTTGTGTAAAGGAGATGTACTGGATATATTGGGAGAAGTTTGGACCGAAGATTTAATATCCTCGTCTACAAAGGACGATATATTGAACAACGTATATCTGGCGTTTGTCGATCCGATGGAGAAGAATAGACGCATTAGAAATATTATAGGTAAGATTTTATGCGAAGATGGCCCAAGTACTTGCATAACTTATGCGGAGACGAAGTCGTTTGGTTATGAATGGCCAGGTATGATAGCAGTTCCGCCCGATGTTGCCAAGAAGCTTTATAAGTTCGGTATTGGATTTACTATATATAAATTGTTCTCAGATAATACTGAAGCTGAGGCTGAGTCTCTTAGTGACATGGAGAAGCATGAAAAGAGCGGCGGAATGTTCGGCATAGAGAAAAAGGAGTGGGATAGGTTCTGCAATAGCATAAAGGGTTTCTAAAAGGAGGTTGATTGTATGTCAAGATGGACAAGAAAAAATCCTTATGGAGAAATTTACGTATACGTCCCTGAATATGATGAACTTCTTCATATAGCAAAAGGAAGCGGGGAAGATCTCTGTGACGAGGACATAGAACAAGAGGTTGTGTCTTATATTTACTTTGATGTAGTGGAATTTGAACGAGGCCTGGCGATCTATGATTCAGACATGGTTCAGTTGGCGGTACCGTTTGAGGAGTTGTACGAAAATACTGAGGAATGCATCGAAGATGTTCTTTGTCACCGGTACGGCAAAATGTGGTCAATGTACGTTGTGCTATGCAGGAGCACATATACGATACTTAAGCGAGAACATAGTTGCGATAGAAACTTTTAAGAACGTAGAACGCAAGAGATACCGAGGAGGTTTTATGATGCGAGGAGTCAAGATGTATATCAGGATAGCAAGAGATCTGGGATATGATGAAGGTGTGATTGCTGCACTAAGGGAGAGCAAGTCTGATGGCGAGGCTTCGTCTATTATGTCACGGGCGAGACTAAGCATGATAGAAGATCATAGAAGCGGAAATGATTTTTAACCTTAATCGGGGAGAACTGATATTGAGCTTGACAGGTTTTGAACATGATGATACGATAAGCTTACAAGACAGCAGACAGGAGGGCTAAATTGAATTTTATATATAAACCGAGTACCCGAATTAGTCCGTGGGACGGAACATTACCGATGAAGAGTGGATATTATAAAGTTTTGGCCGAGTATAACGATCATTCCGGCACGAAACAGACAAAGACTACTGTGTTCTACTACTTTGAAGGCTTTAAGGAGTGGGCTCCGATGTTTCCTGGAGACAAGAACTGTCGGCCAATAGTCTGGTGGGACTGGGGACCGGAGAGGAAAGACGCAGACAAGGTCATTGCTGCGGTAGAAAAAGAACTTGGTCGTGGGACTTCGCTTGGAGAGATATCTTTAAAGACCGATGTTTCAGATGACGGTCGGATTTGGTGTGGCGTTTATAAACGAAACGAAACTGGCCAGATTGATTTGGTTCAGCCCGAGGTTTTAGTAGACAAAACGTATCTTGAGTGGATGTTTGATGGATTAAAGGAGGTTGATTGACATGAAGATATATCTTTCCGGACCTATTACCGGAACAAGTGATTATAAGGCACGATTCGAGAGAGCTGAAGAGATAATGCTCCGGAAGCCTAATGTAGAGGTGGTGAATCCCGCCAAGGTGAACGCATGCTTGCCGGAAAGTACGACGTATGCGCAGTATATGGATATGGCTTTTCTGATGCTCAAGATGTGTGACGGGATCTATATGATGCATGGATGGGAGGAGAGTCCTGGCGCTAACCGTGAGTATGGATATGCCATGGGTACGGGTATGGAAATCTTGATGGAGGACAGTCAATGAACGAATTACAGGTATTTGAGAACAGAGAGTTTGGCAGGGTAAGAGTTACTATGGATGATTGTGGCCCAATGTTTTGCTTGGCGGATATTTGTAGGATTCTTGAATTAAGTCAGCCATCTAAGGTAAAGGAAAGACTTAATCCAAAGGGTGTGCGTACTATGTAAGGAGGACGGACATGGCGTTATGGACTGATGACTGGAGTGAAGAATGGAGTAAAAGACATATGGCTTTATGGATTAGGGAGGATATAACATTCTGTTCCGATGATGGATGTGAATGCATGGTCTGTGAAAGAAATCCTAAGAGGATTCGCACGGATGGGCCGCATAGCTTTGCTGACTATAGAGGTACACCAAGATGTCCTTTGAGTGATATAGAGGAATCGTCGGATGAAACATGAGTATTGTTATACCGTGAATATGGCATTAGAGATTCCTATTGCAGCAGGCGATGCTACCGACGCAAGAGACCAGTTGTCTAATATACTACAGGATGTTCAGGAGAGGATAGTGGGTTGCCAGGATGTGGCTGCGGTAAGAGTTGCCGATGTGGGTTGCTACCTTGGTGATCAAATACGGGAAACATAGTAGAGGCTTCCGGCGTGGCTGGGAGCCGTTGCTATATATAATAGGAAGAAACTCATTCAAAAATGGAGGTTGATATGAACAGAGATAGGCGGAGGCGTGTGGTAAACGAGATCAGAATGTTAAACACCATGATCTCAAATTGTGAGAATATAGTGGCTCATATGCAGGAAACAAAGGATGATGAAGAAGTGGCGTATGATGGTATACCGGAGAATTTAAGAGAGGGAAGTCGTGCTACGGCCTCCGAAGAAGCCATTGATGCTTTAGAGGAAGCAATAGCTCAGGTAGAAGAGGTAATGGAAGGCTTGGGCGCTGCCTTGGATATGCTTGAAAGTATATAAACATATGATAAAATGTGATTAATAGTTAAAAGAAGGAGGATGAACATGGCGATAATAGGATTTATAATTATCATCGCATCGCTTCTTTATGATGCAAGCAGAAACAATCAGATGATGAAGTCGCAGCAGCAACAGCAGCCGTGGGTTCCGGTGATGTATGATGCGCATGGAGCATGCTATTGGAAGAGGACCGGCCAGCGTTGTGCGGTGGTCAGAGATGGAAAGTTTAATAAAGTAATGGATTATAGCACTGGATCGGTGATTGCAATGATCCCGCCGGAGGACTGGATGACTTATAATATGCCACCGGAGCTCAAGGAGAAGCTAAAGGAGGCTCAAAAGGTATAATGCGTAGATATTAGCAGACCGTCGAATGTGACGGTCTTTTTTTGTTGGAGGTAACTATGACAGGAGCAGAATTATATGAAGTTAAGATCGACGAGCGGATAGAAGGATTCATAGGTAAACATGCCGATTTATATTTCTTGCGGGATTTTGCGAACTATCTTGCCGTTGGAAGATCTAACAATACCGTTTATCTTTACATTACTAAAGCGGCGGCGTTTGTGGAATGGACTAAGAAGAATCCAGAAGAGATTGGTCTCATGGATTATCTTGGGTATATGAGAGAGTTTTCTCTTAAGACTTCCACATATCAGATAGATATTTATTCAGCGTTGAGACAGTTATCAACATTCTTTACATTATGCAATTTGCCCGGAAGTAGAGAGAAGATTTCGCCTGAGGATTATATGAAGACGGTAAAGAGGCCGAAGGCATTTGAAAGCGCCGAAACGATTAAGAAAAGGAGCAATAATTATCTGACGGAGTATGAGGTTCATGAGTATTTAGACTGCATTAGGAACTATGATGTAACCGCAATGATTAAAGCGGGGCTACCTGACTGGAGGAACAGGGATCTTTTGATAGTAAGCTTATTCCTTACTACTGGGATAAGATGTGCCGCATTACATAAGCTTGATGAGAACAGCATAGATATTGAGCAGAGAGTTTTGATCGCGCAAGATAAGGGTGGCAAGACAAGAACGTATCAAATACCTGGAGAGTTGATTATGCTTGTTAAAAAATGGAAGGTGCAGAGGTATCTTATATTAAAGAAGAAATCCAGGCTCGTCGAGAAAGCACTGTTTATCAATCAATACGGAGAGAGGTTGGCCGAAGGTGGTATAAGCGAGGTTACGCAAAAGTATGGAGAATATATTTGTGATAAAAGAATTACTCCTCATAAACTTAGAGCAACGTTTGCAACTTTGTTGTATGAGAAGACGGGCGACGTATATCTTGTACAGGACATGATGAATCATTCGAGCGCTAATGTAACAAAGAGGTATATTCGCGGCAGAGAAGCTAAGAATGCAAAGAAAACAATGCAGGTGATGTCGCAAATCATCACAGCGGTTTAATAGGTTTCGGCTTTAACAGGAATTATATATAACTGACTTTTATTTTGGACAATATTATGGTAAAATCAAAAAAAATTGAAGATTTTAGAGGAACTTAGGTTTCTCAAGAGGTGGGCTATGAGAAAAAATGATATCGTTTTAAATGAAGAGAAGACGTCGTACATAAAATTTAAGACTGACAGGATTTCAGATGAGGAGATCAGACAATCGGAATCCGACAAAATAGTTTCTGCTTTTCGCAAATTTTTACCTTTTGAAGAAAAGTTCGGCAAGGATAGTGCAGAGTTTAATAAGGAAGAGATAGAAGAGGTATATCGAACGTCCGGTGCTGCTTTCTTAGCCGGAGCTATGAGGCGTCATTGGATCATGGGTCAGTATACGACTTGGTATAATAAGCAACATGGATATACTGATAAAAAGAATTATTATTTAGAGATGGGTGATCCGACGTATATCTCCGACTTGATCAACGATAATTGGCAGCTGGAGTTAACAAACAAAGATGTATTCATATCTTATCTTGAGGGTGAACGAAGTGAGGGCGAGCTTAATGCTTCAGATAAGTTTTCTTTGTTGGCCTTGTACGAAGGTTTGCATGGCCCTGATCTCACGGAAATAGGACACTTGAAGATGAGCGACATACAGACCGATGGAGGCTCTCATTATATAATCAGTGAAGACGGACGGAAAAAGATTCTATCTGATAAACTTTATGAGTATGCACAGGAAGCGAATCTTGAAGGAGATCGGTTTACGTACGGACACCAGAGGAGGAAGGTTTATTTATTGAATCCCGCAAGTGTTTATATTGTAAAGCCCATCAAGAAATCAAAAAAAGAAGAATCTGGCCTTGCTTGTAGACGTAGAATTTCTTTAAACTGTCTAAATGCATTACAAGAAATTGGGCTCGCAACATGCAGTCTGGTGGACATAATGAGGTTCGGACAGGTCAGCTTTATTAAAACTAAGGCTATGGAACATGGAATGTCTCCGTTTGAATATGGTCAATCAGAGATTGGGATGTCTGAGTTTGCAAGTCAGTACGATAGTCCGACATCGGCGCGGATAGTAAATAACTATCCATTTTTTTTTAAATAAGTAAGGGCAACAAGAAATAACATAAGCCACTACGTTATTGTTCGTAAGAGCAGTAATGTAGTGGTTTTTTTATTGGAGGTTTTTATGGAAAAGACAGTAAGAAATGTAACTATGTTAGATGCAGTGGACCGTTTGCGGGCGGCGGATACAAAACAAGACATAGTATGTATTGCGGCATTGTACAAAAATGGCACTCTCATACAAAACTATGGTGCGATTGCCTTTAAGCAATTCCCGAGCGGGTCGATACAGATAGAGATGAGAGGCGACTTCTCTGTGTATCTTCCGGATCCGAAGTCTGGGACTTGGACCATGTTTCCGAGTGAATTTGAGAGCCAAAGCTTAAGGTACGTTGATTTTGATAAGAATTTGGAAATCACTTTTGAATTTGCTTGACAATCTCGCCGATTACTGTTATAGTGTGATTACAGTTGACGGCGAAACCAGTTCACGACAAAGAAAGTTCAAGCCAGTTGGAACGGGAAGCCTTCAATGGCACCTTGAAAGGAGGATATATTGGTAAAAGGAAAACTTATAGTCGCGGCAATATTTACGACAATGAGTCTAACAATTACCGCTTTTGCAGGTACGGGTTATGTGACGGCGGTCTCAGGACTTAACGTAAGGACGGCGCCAGAGGGAGAGAAAGTAACAGCACTGCCCTATGGAACAGCGGTCAAAGTAATCGAGGAGTCCGGTGATTGGTCCACCATAACGATTGACAATAACATATATTATGTAGCCTCGGCTTATATTGGCGAAGAGAATGCGATAAGTTCTGGCGGAGATTATGCCAGTGCTTTCGCTCGGATGAGCGGAGAAGAGTATGATCTTATGGCAAGGATTCTTGCTCTGGAAGCTCAAACGGAACCTTTTGAGGGACAGGTGGCCGTAGTAGAGGTGATTATGAACCGTGTTTTAAGCGGTCATTTCCCCAATACGATTTACGGAGTCCTATCCGACGAAGGAGAATTCGCCACATGGAAATATTTAAGCCATCCATATAACACTCCGATCCAAGAGCAGTATGATGCGATTAACTATGTTATGGCTAATGGTCGCACAGTGCTTCCGGCGGATGATTATGTATATTTTTCCACAGGCAAACAGAGTTATGCCAAGGACTATATCAAAATCGGCCATCATTGGTTCGGGAGGTATATGTGAGGTTAACATATAGAATACAGTCACTTGATGATGCCAGCAATCTCGCAAGGCTCTGCGGAAAATATGCAGATACAGGCTTAGAGATAGATGTTGGATATGGGCGATATGTCATAGACGGGTTTAGTACCCTCGGCATCTTCTCATTGATAGGACATACGGTTTCCATAGAGCTTCGCGCGACTGATGGTGAGTTGATTGATATGTTTGAAAAAGACTTCTGGGACATGGAGGCAAGAGTTGAGGATTGAGGACGTGGTCTCCGAGGTGGAGATACATGACCTCGAAAGAAGTATAAGGGCTTCAAAGTACCCGATGGCGGTAGATGTTGCGGGGTGTTCGACAGAGGTAACTCCCACTGTCAACAAACTGGCTTCATCTCCGCCGGGGACGGCCCATAATAACTTCCTTTCGGGGATTACCGTGAGACTGGATCTTACTTTTAGTAATAAGGTTTGGGTAGAGGCTGAGAGATATCACTTCTTCCAGATAGTAAGTTCGCAGTCGACTATGCATAGGATCTCAAGGTTTGACCTGGATGAGTCTTATGTTGAGTACGTTGATAAAAGGATAATAGGTATCATGAAGGAGCTCGTCGATAAATACAACGAAACGGGCGATCCGGAAGATTATCTACGTCTTTTGTATAGTAATCCGGCCGGTTTTAAATTAACCGCGGATATATCCACTAACTATTTACAGTTAAAGACGATATATCAGCAGCGAAGGAATCATCGGCTTCCGGAGTGGCAGGCTTTCTGTGACTGGATAGAGACCTTGCCTCATTCGGAATGGCTTACTAATAAAGCATCTGAGTAATCAGGGCGTAAGCACCTTGATAATTAAATAGGAGCAAGTAGCGGAGTAGTGCAATGGTAGTACACGAGACTTTGATTCTCGGCGTAGAGGTTCGATTCCTCTCTCCGCTGTTGGTGGCGTTATTTGAAAGCTGCCATGTTAAATTCCTTCTTCTTTATCTCATAGCTATGCTTGCAGCAAAAAATATTACGCATAACATTGTTCTTCCTATACCCAGACGTTTCCCGAAGGCATAGCGTATTAGGATACATAAGAAGGAATATGGACTTTGAGCTCTTGAAAAGAGAGTCGCGGTTCATGCCCGCGCAAAGTCATTACTTCGTGCATCGCGCCTTTCTTTCAAGTTAAGTTTATCATTATTATCTCATTCCAGTTTATTGCACGAAGTTAAGGTCTGCTCACAGCAAAAAAGTTGGAGAGTATTGGTAAGACTAAATTCAATGCAGACCGTTGCGATTCCGTAGCTCAGTCGGTAGAGCACTTGACTTTTAATCAAGCTGTCGCGGGTTCGATTCCCGCTGGGATCACTGATTAACAGATGAAAGATTAAGAAGGAGGGGTTCTTATGCAGTTTGCAACAGCAATGAAAGAAGAAACAAAATGGACAAAGACCGAAAATGGTGCGGTCGTAAAGAATACAACTGACAGTGCATTGCTTGATATGTTTGCGACGATTGGAGCGATGAGGTCTCGCTCCGAGGATGAGATAATAAAGAAATTTGAACTTGCATATCAAGAGGATCCGCTTGGGGCTATGAGATGTCTTTATTATGCAAGAGACGTCCGCGGCGGTCTCGGTGAAAGAAGAACATTCCGTATTCTCATTAACTATGCCGCAAAGAAACATGCCGACGAAGTCAGAAGAAATCTTTCCTTAATTCCCTTTTACGGAAGATGGGACGATATGTATTCGTTGATTGATACGCCGCTCGAAGAGGATATGTGGGAGATTGTACGGAGGCAACTTGAAGCGGATCGTACGGCAATGGGGAAAAATCACCCCTGTTCCCTCTTGGCAAAGTGGCTCAAGAAAGCGGACGCAACCAGTAAGAATACGTCGAGGATGGGAGCCTATACGGCGAACAACCTTGGGTATTCAGTAAGAGATTATAACAGAATTTGCAGCTCACTTCGTAAATATCTTGATGTAGTTGAAGTTAAGATGTGCGCAAGGGATTGGGCGAATATTGAATATCCCTCGGTTCCATCTCGTGCAATGATGAATTACAGGAACGCTTTCAAAAAACATGACAATGAACGGTTCGAGGGTTATCTCAAGGATGTGACTTCAGGAGCAGCAAAGATCAATGCTTCGACGCTGTATCCGTATGACATAGTCGAGAAAATTCTGTATCAAGAAGTAGACAGTGATGTTTTGGCGGCGCAATGGAACAGTCTACCGAACTATGTTACGCCCGGAACAAATGCAGTGGTTATGGCGGATGTATCTGGTTCGATGACAGGAAGGCCGATGGCGACTTCCGTTGGATTGGCTTTATATTTTGCCGAAAGAAATCATGGCCCATATCATAACTTATTTATGACCTTTACTACTGATCCGCAGTTTGTTGAAATCAAAGGAGCAGATATACGGCACAAAATCAGTTTTATCAGCAGGGCTTCGTGGCACGGCAGTACAAACTTAGAAGCGGCGATGCTTAAGATTCTTTCTGTTGCGAAAGAAAATCATTGTTCACAGGATGAGATGCCTGAGGCGTTGATTATTATCTCGGATATGGAAATAAATAGTTGTACTTATCAGCTGCATGGAGACAATTTTTACGATTATGTGAAGAAAGAGTTTGATGCTGCCGGATATAAGATACCAAACATCGTCTTTTGGAATGTTGATAGCAGGCACGATACATTCCTGGCGGATGCTCATCATAAAGGCGTCCAACTTGTTTCGGGCCAGTCAGCTTCTACGTTTAAGAATCTGGTTGGTAGTATCGGAAAGACGCCGGTGGAGCTTATGTATGATGTCTTAAATAGCGACAGATATCAAAGCATCATAGTAGTCTGAGAAACGGAGAGTAGGATGTGGGTAAAGATTCTTAAGACCGTGTTACTGCTTTCGACTTTGTTCATGAGTTGGTTGATAGTTGTGGCAGTTTCGTTTCTCATAGCAAAGCTGATAGCTTACGACATGGATATCAATACGGCGACCTTCATCTGGGGTGGAATCATTATGCTGTTGGCATTTTTGATAGCGGTCGCTGATGATTAAAAATAAAGAGACGTAGCTCAATGGGAAGAGCAGCGTAGCGCTACGTAAAACAGGGAGAGCAAGATCCGGGTTCGAGTCCCGGCGTCTCTTATCGGCACTCCAGGCATGTGCCATTACATATATTCCATTGGAACTCCTTCTTATGTTTCTACATGATGTACTGAAATCGAATGCCTGGTAGAGCGTAAGCAGCTCGATAAATAATGCGGATACCGGCGGATGCCGGTGCGGTCCCCTCGTCTAATTGGTCAGGACATCGCCCTTTCACGGCGAAAATGATGCGGTTCGAGTCCGCCGGGGATCAGTTGTTTGCCGAATAATTCCGCGGAATGTAAACTGGCAAACAAAACCTGTTTTCTTACAGCAAAAACTTTTAGGTAAAAGAATTGATCTGCGAATTCAAAACGAGTTGGTTCGAGTCCAACAATTACAGAAAACAGAAAAGAGGTTTCCTCACAGCAAACTTCTAAGAGCACTCGAATAGGGATCAAGTAGGCTTATGTACAAGGAAACCGAATTAGGTATTGTGGCGTAAAGGTATCGCAGAGGATTGCTAATCCTTCCTGCAGCAATGCAGTCCGTGTTCGAGTCACGGCAATACCGTTTGCGGAGTTTTAGTTGCAGAGTTCTCCGCAGAGCACTTTTGGAGCAAGGTTGCGTGAATAGAACTGTAACAGATCTCGACTTCGTTGGATGCCGAAACCAACTCCCCGTCGAGATGCTAAGTCGCCATAGTTCAATGGATAGAACTTCAGATTCCGGATCTGAGAATAAGAGTTCGACTCTCTTTGGCGAAATGCGTGAGTAAGCCTGACATCGAGAGCTGGCTTCTGGATTTTCACCAGAGCTCACGATTGGACGCAGGAAAGAACAAACCTGGGTTCCCGAATGGGAGTAGGTCGCAAGACTTAGAATTCCTTTGGAATTGGACCTGCGTTCCTTAAACATTACTTTTAAAAACTCCGTAGTAAATTACTCCAAACAAAGTGGAGAGATGTGAAATAGTGGCGTTTGTGACAGGGAGTAAGCGCATATGTCATTAAGTAGCGATCGCTCGGCCGGTTTTGCGGAGTCGCCGGTTTTTGACCGTATGTGGAATGGCCATTTCGGTATGTGCGGCCAGAAGTGATAAGCAGGAGGTGGGGCTTATCAACTACTCACTCACCATGTGTGGGAGCGAGAATCCGATTTTCGCAGTTCCTTGAACATTTAACGATTAAGCGATTACCGGGGCATAGCCAAGATCAACTTGTGTAGCAACAGGAGAGTCGCGGGGAAGATCAATGTCCTTGCACTGAGGGAAGGTGCGAATATTGAATAGTGAGCGGATCGCAACCGCCGAAGGCCCATTACCACGGAAAACGTTGGGACAAAACAGCGACAAAGGCTATATTTTTAGCTCATGTGCCAGGCGCACAAGGAGCATTTGGCGACGCAAGCTCGGCCAGATATGCGTAGCTTGTAAATGTGGTTGCTGGCGGGTGGTGCACACACCGGTGTCGAGATAAGACATGGAAAGCGACTGAGGACTGTAGCTCAGTTGGAGAGAGCAACTAAGGAGTAATCCAGTGGTTGTCGTAGGTTCGAGTCCTACCAGTTCCTCTTTATCGCAGGGTGGAGCAGTTTGGTAGCTCGCTGGGGTCATAGCCCAGAGGTCGCAGGTTCAAATCCTGCCCTTGCAATTAAGAGTATGTGGTGTTAGCGGTTAGCATTCCTGCCTTCCAAACAGGTGGCGCGAGTTCAAATCTCGCTATACTCTTTCTGGGTAGGTAGTGTAGCGGCGATCACCCTTGACTGTAAATCAGGCACATCAGAAACATCGATGGTTTGAGTCCATCTCTACCCACTTGGATGCATAGCTCAATTGGCAGAGCATTCGGCTGTTAACCGAAAGGTTCGGGGTTCGAGTCCCTGTGCACCCGTTAAGCATCCATGGCGCAATAGGCAGACGCAGTAGACTTAAAATCTATCAGGTATGGGTTCGATTCCCATTGGATGTATTTAGCCCTCGTAGCAGAATTGGAATATGCACCGGACTAAGGATTCGGGATCAGAAATGATTGTGTGGGTTCGACTCCCACCGAGGGTATTTTGCCGGAATAGCCGAATTGGTATAGGCGGATGATTCAAAATCATCGATCTGGGGGTTCAATTCCCTCTTCCGGTATCAGTCCGAATGATGGAATTGGTATACGTGTCGCATTCAGGTTGCGAATTTTGAGGGTTCGACTCCCTCTTCGGACATTTGGGCTGTCGTATATGGTTGTGCATAAAGCCGTAGCCACAGCGCAGTCTAATCCCGGCCACAACTATGTTTCTGCATGCAAAAGCGTTAGGACGTGCCGGAATGACAAACGTAAGCAGAAATGCACAGTCGAGTCTCCGTGGAAATCGGACGGGCAGATGGACCGATAGCACCATCATCCATAAGGTTGGATAGTGGCGGAAGTAGACGTACAGTAGGGACTGGCAACATACTCTTGCTGCGGTAGCTGCGAACTCAGCGCCCGAACGAGGGGTAAATATCAGTTATCCACTGAGGCGCACCAGTACAGACTGACCGAGAGAGGCATAAGGGTGTTGACATAGACATTCGAGGGTCATCGAAAGGCAAACTAACAATCTGAGTAGATTAAAAACGAGCGAGCGTTAAAAAGGTTGCGTGCGGGTATCAAATCCCGCCTATCCACTTGGCCGTAGTTGTGGTGACTGTGGCCGCCCATGTTAGATTCTCCATTTATTTGGCTCTGTGGCCCGGCGGCATATAATAGCAGGTTCGACTCCTGCTCACGGAATTTATCTGTTGGTTTTATATCAGCAGATCATCGCTCCTTGACAATTGAATAATTTTCCTTAAGTGTGGTGAATAATATAGTTTAAGGGCAGGATCGGCTGCGGCTGATTGGTAAGCGAGAATCAACACTCGTCTGCCCTTTTTTCTTGACCCTTTTTGCGGGTCATCTATTTTTCGAGTCATCAAATCTTACAACGAATCTAAAAAATTCCTCGAAAATCTTAACTAATTCCAAACATAATTTTAAAAGGAGGAAACATATGGCTGGATTTCAAAAGGCCAAAAGAGAGCAGGTATGGCTCAAGGTATTACTCAGCGGACCGTCAGGCTGTGGTAAGAGTTATAGTGCATTAAGACTTGCCAAGGGTATTGCTTCTAAGTGCGGAAGCGATATTGCGTACATTGGTACAGAACGCTCCAGAGATCTCTATTACGCCAACGAGTTTGATTACGATCTCGTACAGTTAGATGATCCATTTACCATTGATAAGTATTTAGAGGCGCTCGATGAGGCGGTAAACGCAGGATATAAAGTTCTTATCATTGATTCCTTGACTCATGAGTGGACATGGTTGAATGATACACACGACAAAATGCCCGGTGATAGTTGGTTAAATTGGTCGAAGCTTAAACCTAAACATCGAAAATTTATGGAGGCTATATTAAGTGCTCCTATTCACATAATCGCTACTGCGAGAGGTAAGGACGTCTGGGATCGGGTAGATCAAAACGGGAAAAAGGTTCCGGTTAAGGTAGGCGTAGGCGCACAGCAGGATAAGGACATCGGCTTTGAGTATACTGTGTCTTTGATTATCGAGCAGGCTACACATATTGCTTCGGCTGACAAGGACAACACACATCTATTTGAAGGCAGATATGAGGTCTTGACCGAAAAAGACGGAGAAAAGCTTTATGAGTGGGCGAACACAGGCGATGCACCCGCCTCATCAAAGCCGGTGAAGAGCTTTTTAGAGGCTGAGATTTCGGATGAAGAAAAACTGGATCAGATTAAGAAAGATATCATAACACTTTGCAAAGAGCTCGGAGGATCTAAAAACAAACCTTTGATGGAGGCTCTCAAGAAGTATGTGAAATCGGGCAATCCCAACGCGATAAAGGAACTTGCGGCAGCAGAAGAGTGTTATGCGGAGTTACAGAATATATCGCCTATAGTCGAGTAACAAGGAGGATGTATGAATAAAGTAAGTATAAGCGGAAGACTTACCGGGGATCCTGATATACGTGTTTCCGGTGACAGAACTATAGCCAGATTCGGAGTGGCAATACAGAGAAGATTCAAAAACAAAGATGGTGAGTACGAGGCTGATTTTGTGAACTGTGTTGCTTTTGGCGCCCAGGGAGAATTCGTAGAGAAGTATTTCTCAAAGGGTATGAAAGCAGAGATTGTGGGTCGTCTGCAGTCTGGCAAGTACCAAAATAAGGACGGGAATACAGTAAATACGCTTGATATCGTAGTGGAAGAGATAGAGTTTGCTGAGAGCAAGAGGTCTGTCGGTGAGAATTCTGTCTCGACTCAGACTACCAGAACTTCCGGCAAGAAGACAGTAAAAAAAGAAGAATTGAACGAAGGCTTTATGGACATTCCCGAGGATGCGGAGGACGAGGGCCTGCCATTTTGATAGAGAGGGGTAATAATATGGTTGATTCTATGGAGTTTATGAACTTATTTCCATTGCTTGACTGTCGTACGGTTGTCGAGAAGACAAGCGATCTGATCCCTAAGATAGAACTTGTTAGCTTTAATCATAAGAAGAAGATCACTTATGTAAAATTTGCCGATGGCTCATCGGTGCAAGTCAAAGTTAAGGATGGCGAGGAGTTTAACGAATACGCTGGACTATGTGCCGCCATAACAAAGCGGTTTGTAGGTGGGCATTGTGAAGTCAAGAGAACACTGCGGTCGGCAACCAGAGTGGGAGTTCCTAAAGAAAAGGGGCCTGATCATGATTGAGTATCATAAAATTTCCGGAGTATTTGAACGAGATACTGAGGGAACTAAGAAGCTCATCGAGGGTAATTTTCGAGATGAGACGATTGAGTATCTGAAAGATAATAAATTTTTATGGACCGAGAAAATTGACGGCACCAATATATCCGTTTGCTGGGACGGTCACAAAGTAGAGTATCACGGGCGTACGGAGCGTGCACAGATACCGGCGGATCTCCTTAATAAGCTTATAGAGTTCTTCGGAGGAAACGACAACGAGGAGCTGTTTGAACAGAAATTCGGAGAAACGAAAGTAATCCTTTACGGAGAGGGTTACGGGCCGAAGATACAAAAACGCGGAAGCACGTACCGGTCAGATGTATCGTTCATATTGTTCGATGTATATCTTCCTGAGCAGAATCTCTGGTTTAAGAGGGACGCCGTCGAAGATATTGCACAGACCTTCGGAATAGATTGTGTCCCGATAGTACTTACGGGCACGATAGAAGATGCTGTGGAATTTATCAAGCTTCGCCCTAAGTCAATGATGGGCACGGCAGATATGGAGGGTGTGGTTGGCAGACCTATGATAGAGCTCTTAGATCGTCGTGGAAAGCGCGTGATAGTTAAAGTCAAAGTCGAGGATTTTGTGATATGAACAGAGTGGAACGTAGGGAGGTTGAACGCAGGCAACGGAAGGTTGAGGCTGAGCTCCGACAGTATTTTGTAAAACGGCAGGAGAAAGTCCTTACGGATGGCCGAGTAGAGGCTATGTTTTTGCTATTCGCAGAGGCATTAATAAAGATACTGAAGCTATCGCCGGAGGAGTGTCAGCCGGTGCTTCAATACATCGAAGATCAAATGCCGAAGTGGACGAGCGGCGAGGAGACTCTTGGCTCTATTAGACAACGATTGATCGATGAGTATGGCTTTGCGGTAGATCTCGGGGGTGATTATGGCAGGTAAACCGAAAAAACTTCGTTGTGCTTACAAATACTGCCGACATCAAACGCATGACATTGAACCAGGTACAGAGATTGAACGTTCTGGAAAACTTTATCACCCTGACTGTCTTCATGAACAGGAGACGATAGAACAAATAATAGATGTGTTTTATAAACAAGTGAACCCAGATGTCGTTTTCTGGCAACTTCGGAAAGTAATCAATAAGCTCGTATATGAGGAGGGGTTTGAGGCAGAGTATATCCTGTTTGCCATTCGACGGCACTTAGAGCAGGGGAAACCACTCACATATCCCGCGGGAATTGCTTACATCGTGCAGAACAGACAAATGAAAGCAGCGTTTGAAGCTCAGCGACATAGTACGATTCAAGTAAAACCTGTATTGTCCGGAGAATCGCCGGAGCAGACTTTTGAGTATAGGCCCGCGCCGAAACGAACATTGGATTCTTTGTTTCAGTAAGAAAGGGGACGGATGGCAAGAGATTTATCGGTGCTATCTGATAACCAAGCCGAAGCCGGAATTATTGCAACTCTCATTGTTCATCCAGAGTATGTTCTTCACACTGATTATCTTAAACCGGGTTATTTCTATAACGTAGAAAATGGCTGTATATATTGGGCCATATCCGAACTATTCAAACAAGGCGTCGACAATATAGATGCGGTCAATCTAAGCAATATGCTCAACTCTAATAAAGGCGTTTTGCGGACGATGGCTCAGCATAACTTGACGGACATGCAAGAGTTTATCTCATTAAGTCAGTATGCCGCGAGAGAAACGCTGGAGGAATATAAGCTATTGGTCAAGAATGTAGTGACCATGGCATATAAAAGAGACCTCTATACCACTGCCGGTGACATGGAACGGCTTTGCTTTGACGAAAAGGTGGATCTGTCCCAACTGAATTCTAAAGCCAACACTAAGCTCAATGATCTTTCGGAGAAGTATCTGGCGTCTACTGAGATCCAAATGTTCGGAGATAAAGTAGATGACTTATGGACAGAAGTCTGCAGCCGGCGCACAGATACAGGCACATACGGACTTCCATCGAAGTTTATGCATCTGAATGATTTTCTGACGTACGAACCCGGAGAGCTGGTGCTGCTGAAGGCTCGTATGAAAAAGGGTAAGTCAGCGTTCTTTCTGAACGAGGCGATGCATAAGATCAAAAGTGGCGTACCTACGTTGTTTTTTGACACGGAGATGCAGGACAGATTGTTTTATGAGAGAATGTTAGCAAATCTGACCGGAGTTGAGATTAAAAGCATTAAGACCGGGATGTATTCATACGAAGAAGGCCAGGCTTTAGCGAAAGCCAATGAGTGGATGAAGAAACAACCATTTGTCCACATTTATGCGCCAACTACGAGCGAGGAAGAGATATATGCAGTACATAAGATTCTCAAGTATAAGATCGGTCTTGAGTTTAGTATCTTCGACTATATAAAAAGTAACATTCTGTCGGCGGCGGAAAACTATAATGCACTCGGCGCCCGATGTGATTTTCTGAAGAACAATGTCGCCGGAGAACTTGGTATAGCTATGCTGGCAGGGGCACAGCTTAACCGGCAAAATCAGGTGGCAGACTCTGACAAGCTCGAAAGGTATGTATCTGCGTCGCTTCTCTGGAGAGAAAAGACATCCGAAGAGATGGGAGTAGATGGATCTGCTTGTGGTAACTTTGCTTTACAGGTAGATTTGAATAGACTTGGTTTACAGATGGATGAGGATGAATATATAGATTTTAACTTTGACGGCAGCAGGATGAGAATAGAAGAGGCCAAACAGCATGATTCTCATCCATTGCCGTTTGATAACATAGAAGCGGAGCAGTAGCACAATGACAAAGGTTCATTATGATAAAGAAGCCTTAAGGGCTATGTGCGAAAAGGTGGACCTTTTGGAATATGCTTCTCAAACATATGACTTTCACCCGAAAGGATCCAGTGGCTGGGCGTGCCATTGTCCTCGGCATGTAGACAAAACGCCTTCGCTCTACATCAGACCGGAACGAGACTTTTTTCATTGCTTCTCTTGTGGGATCTCTGGCAATATCATTAACTGGCTTATTGCTTTCGAGCATTTATCTTTTCCGCAGGCGCTTGAGAAGATAAGTCAGATGTCAGGCGTACCGCTTGATAACCTGGAGATACCGCCGATAGTGGCGTACTATAGGCAGTTAAATGATGCCGTGAGAAAATCGCCAGAAAACACGTCCTCAATTGTGAGAGACGTTCTTCCGGCAGATTATATGAATAGGTTTGCCGATGAAATACCAGAGGAATGGATCGAGGAAGGAATAGCTCCAGACATAATGAAAAAGTATGGAATTCGCATAGATAAGATATCCAACCGGATAGTTTATCCACTGTATGATAATGCCGGCAATCTTGTAGGAGTCAAGGGCCGGACACGATTCAGAGAGTATAAAGATCTTGGTATACCAAAATATCTTCCATATAATAAATTGGGAGTGATGGACTTCTTCGTAGGAATGAAAGAAAACAGAGAAAACATACTTCGGAAGAATGAGGTAATCATATTCGAGGGTATAAAGTCTGGCATGAAAGTAGAGGGCTGGGGCTACGATAATTGGCTTGCAACAGAAACATCGTGGGTCAATGATGAGCAAACAAAGATATTGCTTCGGCTTGGTGTAAAAAAAATAATAGTAGCATATGATAGCGATGTACCGCCACAGAAGATTAGGGAATGTACCGAAATTCTGCGGCGGTTTTCT
>CALWHG010000069.1 GCA_944380315.1 uncultured Lachnospiraceae bacterium | reverse complement strand
ACTTCGTCAGGAGGTTAAGGAGTATGTCATCACGAGAGATATCCGTAAGCACATGATCACCTTCTTCAATAACTACGGGGCATCCTTTTCAGAGCCCACAGCCGAGATCGGTGTATGGATATCAGGCTTCTTTGGAAGTGGTAAATCGCACTTCCTTAAGATGCTGTCCTATCTGTTGGAAAATAAAGTGGTAGATGGTAAAAAGGTGGAGGACTACTTCAGGGAGAAGTTTGATGATGAGGCCACCTTTATGCAGATCGCAAATGCGATCAAGGGTGAGACCCATACCATACTCTTCAACATCGACATCGAGGGCCCGATAAATAAAGATAAGACCGCAGTCCTTCGTGTGTTTGCAAAGATGTTCTATAACTATCTTGGCTACTATGGTGAAAACTTAAAGTGCGCCAAGATGGAGCAGTTTGTAGACAAGAAGGGAAAGACCGAGGAGTTCCGCAGGGTGTTTGAGGAAAAGAACGGATCGACCTGGGTCGAAGCCCGTGATGCCTTTGCGTTTTATGAGGACGATATAGTCGAGACTCTGTGTGAAGTGCTGGGTATGAGTGAGACAGCCGCCCATAACTGGTTTGACGGCTCGGAGAACATAGAGACCAGCATAGCTCAGCTTGTGTCTGAGATGAAGGAGTATGTAGACAGTAAGCCTAAGAACTTCAGGCTGCTGTTTATGATAGATGAGGTCGGACAGTATGTAGGGGACAGCGTGGATCTCCTTATGAACCTGCAGTCACTGGTTGAAAAGATCGGAAGCGAATGTAACGGAAAGATCTGGGTAGTATGTACCGGACAGGAAGCCATAGATGAGATCATAAAGACGAGGCAGGATCAGTTTTCCCGCATACAGGCAAGGTTCAAGACCAGACTCTCCCTTACGTCTTCATCTGCAGATGAGGTCATCCAGAAGCGTATCCTAAGCAAAAAGCCGGAGGTTACAAAGCTCCTTGAGAAAGTCTATGATGACAATGCTTCCGTACTTCGGAATCTCTTCGTTTTCAAGGATGCACTTATGGACATAAAGGGTTATCAAAGCTCATCAGAGTTTACGATGGATTTCCCCTTCATACCATATCAGTTCATCATCATACAGAAGGTATTTGCAGAGATACGTAAGCACGGAAACTCCGGTAAGAACCTTTCAGGCGGAGAGCGCTCCATGCTGTCAGGCTTTCAGGAGGCAGCACAAAAGATAAAGGACAGAGATGAGTATGCCCTTGCTCCGTTTTATCTGTTTTATGATACTGTACATACCTTCCTTGATCGGTCCATTCGCATGGTCATCGAACGCTGCGAAAAGGCCGCTGATACCAAGGATGCCGGTATAGAGCAGATGGATGTGGATGTCCTTAAGCTTCTTTACCTTATCCGTTATATAGATGATGTCAAGTCAAATATCGACAATATAGTCATCCTGATGGCCGATGACATCCGCATGGATAAGATTCTTATGAGGGAAAGGGTCAAGGCCTCCCTTGACCGTCTTGTAAGTCAGAACTATGTGGGCCGCTCAGGTGATACCTATAACTTCCTTACTGACGAGGAGCAGGATATCCAACGTGAGATCAGGAACAACACTCAGGTAGATACAGCTGATATAATAAAGCGCTTCGGCGACATGATATTTGGAAATATATATCCGCTAAAGAAGTTCCGCTATGGTAGGTATGACTTCCCATTTGATGAGATGGTGGATACCGTATCATTTGGAGCAATATCTGGCGGTATGAAGCTGAGATTTATGACGGTCGCATCTGATCAGACAGATAAGGCAGAGCTAAAGCTGCTTACCGAGTCCAAGGGTCAGGCCATTATCGTGCTTTCTGACAGGCCTTACTATGAGGCTTTGGAAAGCGCTATGAAGATCCGCAAATATGTAAAGCAGAAAAATGTATCTCAGCTTCCTAAGCAGATACAGGTCATCATAGATAACTATCAGGACGAAGCTGATAAGTTTGAGCATTCAGCACAGGCTGACATAGCCGATGCGATAGCGGGAGGTCAGTTCTATGTGGATGGAGAAAAGATCGAGATAAGGCCTGCGGCAGTTACTTCAAGTGTGGATGATCCCGATAAGAGGGATTTTGAGATTAAGAAAGGAAGAGCTAAAAGCGTCATCGATCAGGCCCTTGAGTATCTTGTATCCCATGTATACAGTGGACTTGATCTGATCAAAGAAAATGCTGAATCAGATGCCGATGTCTCTGCCATCCTTACAGGGGCTGTAAGTATGATCCCAGGCATGGAGCCCAACAGCGCTGCAGCAGCAAAAGTTGAAGAGTACCTTGAGATGCAGGATCGAAAGCACCTGCCTACATCCATGTCTGATATACAGAGCAGATATCAGGCTATCCCTTATGGATGGAAAGAGATAGATATAGCCGCAGTCGTAGCCATACTCATTGTAAATCAGAAGGTGACGATAAAGTATGCCGGATCTACCGTACAGCCAAATGATCCGAGGCTTCCTGATATGCTTAGGAAAAGAAGTGAGGTCGGAAGGGCCATCATCTCAAAGCGTCAGGTCATATCCGCTTCGAGGATGAAGGCTGTAAGAGAATTCCTCAGAGACTACCTCAATGTGATGGATGTTCCCTCTGATGAGGACGGTCTGATACAGTTTATCATAGAGAGGTTTGGAGAGCTCAAGGCTCACTATGAAGACCTGCTCGAGCGGTATGAGGATAACAAGTATCCTGACGGGAACACAGTAAGCCGTGCATTTACGCTCATAAATGAAGTGCTCTCACAGCAAAAGGACAATGTGGCCCTGATAGAGTGCGTGCTCAAGAAAGAGGATGATCTCTATGACATGCAGGAGGCCATGCAGAAGGTGGAGGCCTTCTTTATAACTCAGGTCACACTGTTTGATACAGCTGTAAAGTTCGGTCAGGAGCTGAGAGAGGACAGGGACTATATAAAGAGGGACAAGGATGCTGATGAGGCACTCAATAAGATCCGCCTTATAACCATGGTTCCACAGGATGGCAAATACGATTACAGGCGTATACCTGAGCTTAATGATCTGATGGCTACAGTAAAGGCTTCACATGACAGGATGCTTGAAGAAAAGCGTACCGACCTTTTGGAGGTGGTGCGTCAGTGTATGGCTGAGATCCATCAGGCTGCAAAGGGCGGGACTTATGCAGCTGATTCCATAAGCGATACGGCTGATACATACTACGATCAGCAGAAGAAAAATATCGCTGATCAGACCTGTCTTGCCGTTATGGAAGGCTATCCGATTAGAATGTGGAACTACAGGGATGATGCTCTAAAAAGGATAGAAGCCATAAAGGAGCCTCCAAAGCCTACAGAGATAGAAAAGCCTCAGCAGAGAAAAGAACCTGCAGTACAGAAAAAGTACAAGCCTATCTTCAGACAGTCGCTCCTTAAGGTGGCAAAGCTTGAAAGTGATGCTGAGATAGATGAGTATGTGGATAAACTCAGGGATCAGCTTAAGACACTGCTTAAGGGTTCGGACGGTATAGAGCTTAAATAAAGGATAAATA
This sequence comes from uncultured Lachnospiraceae bacterium, assembly GCA_944380315.1. Classification (GTDB taxonomy): domain Bacteria; phylum Bacillota; class Clostridia; order Lachnospirales; family Lachnospiraceae; genus Avilachnospira. The sequence continues at coordinate 17,874 of CALWHG010000069.1, read as the reverse complement.
TCATGGATAAAAATGCGATCAAAAAATATGCTATATGGGCACGTAAGGAGCTTATCACCCGTGTGATGCAGAAAGCAGAGCAGTATGGTATCACAGACCAGAAAACTATCGCCATGGATACTGATACTATATCAGGTCGTGTACTTACGACCACCGAAAAGAGACAGAGGCAGGCACTCCTCAGTAAGATAAAGCAGGATGGCTTTTCTGAAGTCATGGAAGAGGTGGCTTATACATGGTTCAACCGCTTTACTGCGCTTCGATTTATGGAGGTCAATGGCTACCTGCCCTCGCATGTGCGCATTTTTACCGATGAGGAGGGTAATTATAAACCTCAGATACTTACTGAGGCCATCTACCTTGAGCTTTCAGGTCTTGATATGGATCTGGTATATAAGTTAAAGGAGAGTAATGATGACGAGGCGCTCTTTAAGTATCTCATCATAACCCAGTGCAATGCTCTAAATCCCATACTTCCATATATGTTCCAGAAGATATCGGACTACACTGAGCTTCTGTTCCCCGACAATCTGCTTCGTGAAGGCAGTGTCATACAACAGATGATAGAGCTGATACCAGAGGATGACTGGAAGGATGCGGTACAGATCATAGGCTGGCTCTATCAGTACTATAACAGCGAGAAAAAGGACGAAGTATTTGCTGCGCTTAAAAAGAATATAAAGGTCACAAAGGAAAATATCCCTGCAGCGACCCAGCTTTTTACCCCTGACTGGATAGTACGCTATATGGTTGAAAACTCCCTTGGACGTCTTTGGGTAGAGGGACATCCTGATGATGAGCTTAGATCAGGCTGGAAGTACTACCTTGATGAGGCAAAGCAGGAGCCTGAGGTGGAAGCTAAGCTATCAGAGATCCGTAAGGAATATGCTGCTCTGAGACCCGAGGATATAAAGTGTATAGATCCCTGCTCAGGAAGCGGACATATCTGCGCCTATATGTTTGATGTGCTTATGCAGATATATGAGGCCTATGGCTACACCGCTCACGAGGCAGTACAAAGCATCTTGGAACATAACCTATATGGCCTTGATATAGACGAACGTGCGGCACAGCTTACCTACTTTGCAGTGATGATGAAGGCAAGGCAGTATGATAGGCGCTTCCTCGCTCGTAAGGATGAAAATGGTGATCCTGACGTACCCCAGCCCCATGTCTATGCGATAGAGGAGAGCAATGACATAGATATTCATGCCCTTGAGTATTTTGTAAACGGAGATCAGGATCTCAAAGCTTCCATGTACAGCATCATAAAGGATCTCCATGACGCAAAGGAGTATGGCTCGATACTAAATGTCAATCCTGTAGATTTTGATGCGCTTTACGCAAGGATAGATGAGATTAAGGAGGACGTCAATCTTAGCAAAGACTATGTACTTGAGCATATCCTGCCGCTTATAGACGTGGCTCATACGCTTTCACAGAAGTATGACGTGGTGGTGACAAATCCGCCGTATATGGGAAGCGGAAACATGGATCCGAAGCTCAGTGAGTTTGTAAAGAAGCAATATCCTGACAGTAAGAGTGACCTTTTTGCCGTATTTATTGAACGTTGTGGTCAGATGACAGCAAAGAATCGCTATCAGGTTATGATCACACAGCATGCATGGATGTTTCTTTCAAGCTTTGAAAAGCTGAGAGAAAAGCTGCTTTATATTGATACTGTAAATATGGCGCATCTTGGAGCAAGAGCATTTGATGAGATAGGTGGCGAGGTAGTACAGACCACCAGCTTTGTGATGCGTAACAGTCATGTGGATGGATATAAAGGAACATACTGCCGACTGATCGAGCCGAATACGCAGCAGGGAAAGGAAGATATGTTCCTTGCCGGAGAAAATCGTTATACTGCGCAGCAGTCAAATTTCTCCAAGATACCGGGATCGCCGGTGGCATATTGGGTGAGTGAAGCGATTCTTAATTGTTATGCAAACAAAACTATATACGATTATGCAGTTCCATGTAAAGGAATTGATACAGGTAACAATGATTTATTTCTTAGATTGTGGTATGAGGTAAATAGAAATAAGCAGTTTATTCCTTCTACTAATCGTTGCCTAAAAGAGGATTTTATACAATATAAGTGGTTTCCCTATAATAAGGGAGGAGAATTTAGAAAATGGTATGGAAACAACGAATTTTTAATAAACTGGGATAAAAATGGAGATGAATTAAAAAGGTATAAAGGATCAAATTTAAGAAATAAAAATAGATATTTTGAAGATGGAATTACATGGTCTACAGTTACTTCGGGATCCAGTAGTTTCAGATATTTTACTTACGGGTTTTTATTTGATAATGGTGGATCATGTTTATTTACTGATGCTAATTTATTATATATTCAAGGCCTTTTAAATTCTACAGTAACAGAGGAACTCCTTACTGTTCAACCTACTTTAAATACCCAGCCTGGAACTATTGGAAACATTCCTTTAATTAAAGACAAAGAAGATATAATAAGTGAAATTGTAAAATGCTCTATAAATATTTCTAAAATTGATTGGGACTCCTACGAAACCTCATGGGACTTTAAAAAACATCCTATGGTTCCGCAGGCAAGGGAGCTTGCAGAGCAGCAGGATTCTCAGTTCAGCGCTACACGCATGGAGAAGTTCGGGCTTATCTCGTGGCATTATGACAGGTGGAAAGAGGAGTGCGAGGACAGGTTCATTAAGTTAAAGGGTAATGAGGAGGAACTCAACAGTATATTTATAGATATATATGGTCTTGAGAATGAACTTGAGCCTTCGGTAGACGATAAGGATGTGACCGTGCATCGTATCTTTGATACCAAAGATGATGTGCCTGAGTCGATGAAGGGCAGCAACTATGTCAGGACAAAGCGGGATGAGATTGTGTCTCTGATATCCTATGCCGTAGGTTGTATGTTCGGACGGTATACGATATATGAGGAAGGACTTTTCTATGCCGGAGGTTTTTGGCATTATGGAAATAAGGTAGAGTTACTCAGTGACTTGGCCCAAAGAAGCGGACTTGAACATTGGATACCCTCTGAACTATTTCTGCCGGATCAGGATAATGTCATCCCTATCACAGACGACGAATACTTCAACGATGATATCGTGGGCAAGTTCGTTCGATTCATAGAAGTGGTATATGGCCCGGATACATTGGAAGAAAACCTTAAGTTCATAGCTGATGCTCTTGGAGGTAAGGGTACGCCACGGGAGGTGATCAGGAGCTACTTCCTCAATGATTTTTATGCGGATCATTGCAGGACATATCAGAAGCGTCCGATATACTGGATGTTTGACAGCGGAAAGAAGGACGGCTTTAAGTGTCTCATATATATGCACCGCTATCAGCCTGATACGATCGCACGTATCCGTACTGACTACGTCCATGAGCAGCAGAGCAGATACGATACGGCTATCGAAGATATTGAAAAGAGACTTCTGAAGGCTTCGGGCAGTGATCGTGTAAGGCTTAGTAAGCAGCTTAAGAAGCTTAAGGATCAGGCCGAGGAGATACGGGACTACGAAGAAAAGATACATCATCTGGCTGATCAGATGATATCCATAGACCTTGATGACGGAGTAAAGCATAACTACGAGATATTTAAGGATGTGCTGGCCAAGATCAAATAGGAGAAACTGAGATGACGGTTGAAGAAATAATCCGTGGTGAGTCAAAAAACATAGAATTTAAGGAAATGCTTCCAAAGGATTCTGAGAAATATGTTAAAACTATCATAGCCTATGCCAATACACAGGGTGGCAAGCTGATTTTTGGAGTTGCTGATGAGACACGAGAAATAGTAGGGATTGATGACAGCATCCTTTTCCAGATGATGGACAGTATAGCCAATGCGGTGTCAGATACATGTGAACCTCAGCTTGTTCCGGAGATCGAGCCTTATACTATAGAAGACAAGACTATTATCGTAGTTACAGTTTTTCCGGAACCCATGAGACCATATTATCTAAAGGCAAAGGGTAAGGAAAAGGGTACTTATATAAGAGTTGGCGCCACGACAAGACTGGCTTCTTTAGAGAAGATAAAGGAGCTGGAGATGGAAGGTGCAAAGATATCATGGGATGAGCTTATCTGTGTAGGATATAAGGTCACAGATATTGCTATCAGGAAACTCTGTGATGATATGAATATCAGGAGAAAAGAGATTTTGCAGAGTAAAAAAACTGAAAATAAGCTCTCACTTGTGACCAGGACCAATCTTGAAAACTGGAAGGTATTAAAAAATACCAGTGATGGATATCTTGCAACTAATGCATTTGTTTTACTGACGTCAGATCATTTTCCGTTTTCAAAAACACAGTGTGCCGTTTTTAAAGGGACTGACCGGGCAGTGTTTTTGGATAAACGAGAGTATACAGGGCCTATTTATGAGCAAATAGATGAGGCTTTGAACTTTGTACTTAGAAATATCAGGCTTGGAGCAAGGATCGAAGGGTTACAGCGAAAGGAAGCGTATGAGCTTCCAGTTGAGGCTATCAGAGAAATGATCGTCAATGCTCATTGCCATCGCAATATGACGCAGGAGTCCTGTGTGCAGGTGGCGATTTATGATGATCGATTAGAGGTAACATCTCCGGGAGGTCTCTACAATGGATTGACCTTTGAAGAAGCACTTCAGGGTCATTCAAAATTGAGAAATCGCGCTATCGCTAATGTGTTTAGTCAGATGGGACTGATCGAGGCGTGGGGAACCGGACTTCAAAGAATCCAAAATGCAGCCAAAGAATACGGATTGCCAAAAGTAGAGTTCATAGAAATGCCGGAAACATTTAGAGTGAATCTATATAGAAACATATCTCCGACAAAAACCAGTCAGATTCCTGAAATAATGTCGGAGAATGTCGGAGATAATGTCGGAGAAAAGAAGATAAATGTCGGAGATTCAAAACTTATCATCCTAAATATGATCTCACAAAACAGTAGGATCTCAGCTTCAGAGATCGCTAAAAATATGTATATAACACAGCGTACGGTGGAACGATATATTAAAGAGCTTCGAAAAGATGGAATGTTGGTAAGACATGGCTCTGCCCGTGGCGGATATTGGGAAGTTGTGAAATAGAAGGTTTTTTGCGAATAAGAGGCGTAATATGGATTTAGATAAGATCATACAGGAATTGAATCAGCGCTTTGCAGCGCCCCTTAAGGAATTCTATAAGCGCCGCATCATCTTTTGGTATGATGCGGAGTCTGAGTTTTGTGAGAGCATAGGTGATATAGTGCTCGACAATGCAAAGATCCTTATACTTACCGGGACAAATAATTTTGCTGCCAAGAAACTATTATCAGTGGATGATACCGTAAGCAATTATCTTGTATATTGTCCCCTTTCGTATGATGATCCCAAGGATAACTGGCTCTTGGATATAGAGCTATATAGTGAAGATTTCAGAGCGGATCAGATAACTATATGGATGGACGAGCTTGGACTTCCTCAGACTCCGGCCATGCGTAAGCAGGTAAAGGAGTATCGCAAATACTTTGGTGCAAAGTCTCGGCGTGAAAAGATCGCTGGGCAAAAAAACGTGCCCTCTGTTCCTGCTCAGCTTCATATGGCAATCATGGGTGCACTTGGCGGTATAAAGGACGTCTCTTCGTATGCGATCATTAAAGAAGTGCTTAAGGCAGGGCTTGATATAAATACCAACTCTATATACCGTGAATTTGTAAACTATGGAGCTGACAAGGCATTTTGGACCATGGCGGGTCAGGGGACAGGGTATGATGTGACTGAGCCTGATCTTTACAGGCTATCTGCGCATATACTTATGACTGCTACTACAAGGACCATAAGCCTTGAGTACCTTAAAGGACTTGACAGCTTTATATCTTCACCTCATCAGGCCTTTTGCTATGACCTTATATCAGACTGGCTGCATGATGATGACAGAAACCAGCTATCTGAGATCACAAGACTTATTGAAGAGGAGCTTAAGCTCCCTCAGAGGTTTATGAAACTGGATATAAGCGACCTTTGGGATACAGAGCTATGGAACTGTATAGATGAGGTCATACTCACAAAGCTCATGAATGAGATCGGAGATCATGTCATAGACGATGAACTGATCAGGCAGGTAGTGGAGAAGCGCAGGAGCGCTGTGTATCATGAGCAGTTTGAAACCTACTATGAAGGACTGTTGCAGATAGCTAATATGCAGGCTTTCTATAAGAAGCATGGGACAGGATTTCATTTTGCAAATGCTAAGGAGCTCTGGGATGGGTATACGTCAGAGTATTATCTGATGGATACCTATTACAGGCTGTTCCATAAGAGCTATGCAGACAGCCTTATGAAATACGATTCTGCTCTCTATGATCTTTTCACTACAGTGGCAGAGCGTGCAGAGGGACTTTATAAAAACTGGTTTTTAGGAAATCTTAACAGTAACTGGCAGTCCGTATGCTCAGAGGATCTTGAGAGCTTCGGAAGGATACGAGAAGTTCCTCAGCAGACAGAGTTTTACAGAAACATGGTAGAGTGTGCAGATAGCAGGGTGTTTGTTGTCATATCTGATGCCATGCGTTATGAAGTGGCTGCTTCTTTGGCTGATGGTCTTAGACTTGAGACTCAGGCAGATGTAAAGCTTATGAGCATGCAGGGGATATTCCCAACTATCACAAAGTTTGGCATGGCAGCGCTGCTTCCTCACAGGGAGCTTGAGGTAAAGCTTCAGGGAGATAACATTAAGGTCCTTGCTGATGGAAGTCCGACGGATGCTGGATATAGGGATAAGGTGCTTAAATCTGCTGACCCTGATAGCTTGGCCATAAGATACAGTGAACTTATCGGTGTCAAGAGAGCTGAACGCAGTGCCATGGTAAAGGGCATGAAAGTGGTATACATTTACCATGATACGATAGATGAGGCGAGCCATACCTCGGATTCCATGGTATTTCAGGCCTGTGATACAGCGATATCAGAGCTCAAGACTCTGACTAAGATCATATGCAATGATTTTGGAGCAACACATATCCTGTTTACTGCGGATCATGGCTTCCTTTATACTTACAGTCCGCTGACCGAGGACGACAAGATAGAGAAAAAAGGTTTTGCAGAGGATCTTATAGAGTATGGCAGACGGTATGCCATCATGAAAAAAGGTGCTGATCCCGAATACATGCAGAAGGTATCCTTCCTTGGTGGGAATGCTGAATACGATGCGTTTGCTCCTAAGGAGAATGTACGTATAAAGATGAGTGGAAGTGGGCTCAATTTCGTACACGGAGGTATAAGCCTGCAGGAGATGGTGGTTCCAGTGGTGGATTATCATTTCCTCAGAAATCAGTATAAGCAGTATCAAAAGAATCAGAGCAGATATGATACAAAGCCTGTTGAGATCGGATTGCTATCCTCATCACGTAAGATCAGTAATATGATATTCTCACTCAACTTTTATCAGAAAGAGCCTGTTGGGGATAACAGAAAGGCTGAAACCTATCTTCTGTACTTTACCGACAAAAATGGAAAGCAAGTCAGTGATACAGTAAAGATCATAGCGGATAAGCAAAGTGAGGACGGACAGCAGAGGATCTTCAGATGCAGCTTCAACCTGAGGTCGATTAAGTTTGACAATAAGGAGCCGTATTATCTTGTTATGATAGATGAGGCTGGAGCTGAAACCGGCCGGGAAGAGTTCCAGATAGATATACCGTTTGCCATGGATGACTTCAACTTCTTCAGCTAAAGGCATACGAAAGGGGAATAGGATCAAAGATGGAAGGCTCATTAGATAAGCGAGAAGATATCAAGATTAAGCTTCGCCAGTTTTTTGATGGCAAGATCGTTAGGAAAGATCTGACCAAATCCATAAAAGAGGGTGCAAATGTACCTGTATATGTGCTTGAGTTTCTGCTTGGTCAGTATTGCAGCTCAGATGATCCATCTATTATTGGTGAAGGGCTTAAAAATGTAAAAAAGATCCTTGCTGAAAATTATGTAAGACCTGATGAAGCCCAGAAGATCCTTTCCATACTCCGACAGAAAGGCAGTCATTCGGTGATCGATAAGGTCACAGTAAGCCTGAACATAAAAAAGGATACTTACGAGGCTGAATTCTCAAATCTTGGAATAAAGGGTATTCCGATCGATGAGTCCTATCCGAGTAAATATGATCGTCTTCTTTGCGGCGGTATCTGGTGTATAGTGCAGCTTGAATATGAATTTATAGAAGAGGATAAGCATGCGTCTCCGATCCACATCATCAGGTTGATGCCTATTCAGATGCCTCATGTGGATATAGATGAGCTGAAAGCAGGGCGTAAGACATTTACAGAAGATGAATGGATGGATGTCATGATGCGTTCTATAGGCATGGAACCGGATAAATTAAGCAAAAGAGAAAAATGGCTCCTGCTATTGCGTATGGTCCCTCTTGTGGAAAATAACTTCAATCTCTGTGAATTGGGCCCGAGATCCACCGGTAAATCGCATATTTATAAGGAGGTATCTCCTAATAGTATCCTTGTGTCAGGTGGGCAGACTACAGTAGCAAATCTCTTTTACAACATGGCAAGAAAGGCTGTCGGCCTTGTAGGCCTCTGGGATTGTGTTGCGTTTGATGAGGTCGCAGGCATAAATTTCAAAGACAAGGATGGCATACAGATCATGAAGGATTATATGGCATCAGGGTCCTTTGCCAGAGGAAAGGAAGAGAAGGCCGCTTCAGCCTCCATGGTTTTTGTCGGCAATATCAATCAGAGCGTGGATGTGCTTCTTAAGACTTCGAGCCTTTTTGACCCGTTTCCTCCTGAGATGGGTACAGATACTGCATTCCTTGATCGTATTCACTGTTATATACCAGGATGGGAGATACCAAAATTCAGGCCTGAGCACTTTACAAATGATTATGGATTCATCACTGACTATTTGGCTGAATTTCTGCGTGAGTTACGTAAGGAGCAGCATGGAGATGCACTCGATGAGTATTTCAGGCTTGGCAGCAACCTTAATCAGCGAGATACGATAGCTGTAAGGAAGATGGTAGGCGGCTTGGTAAAGCTTATGTATCCTGATGGCGTCTATACAAAGGATCAGCTGGAGGAGATACTAAGGATCTCGCTTGAGATGCGCAGAAGGGTCAAGGAACAGCTTAAAAAGCTTGGAGGCATGGAGTTTTATGATGTGAATTTCTCCTATATCGATCTTGAGGATATGTCAGAGCGTTATGTATCCGTTCCTGAGCAGGGTGGAGGAAAGCTGATCCCTGAAGGTATGTGCTCTCCGGGACAGGTTTATACTGTATCTCATGGAAAGTCAGGCATGATAGGGGTATTCAGACTGGAGAGTCAGATGCTTCCCGGTAACGGTAAGTTTGAACGAACAGGACTTGGGACTGATAGAGATGCAAGAGAGAGCTCAAATACCGCTTTCAATTATCTTAAAGCAAATGGGAATAGGATCAGTGGATCCATAAGTACTACTACAAAGGATTACATCGTAAACTATCAGGATCTGCAGGGTATCGGCATGACCGGAAAGCTCGCTTTACCGACGCTTATAGCCTTATGCTCGATAGCATTAGTCAGACCGGTGCAGAGCTCGCTGGTAGTATTGGGAGAGATCAGTATCAGCGGGACTATAATAAAGATCGATAACCTTGCGGATACACTTCAGGTATGTCTCGACAGTGGGGCAAAGAAGATACTGATCCCTCAGACATCGTTCGTTGACTTTGGCTCAGTGCCTGCTGAGCTTATGAGCGCATTTCAGCTCATACCTTATCAGAATGCTGAGGATGCTGTTTTCAAGGCCCTTGGAGTAGAGTGATAGGAAATAGGACTTAAATATATTCAAAAGTTCATCTTTTCAAATAGGTATTATATCCATGAATAGACCATAACAAGGAGGTAATGCCTATGACCTTAAAGAAGCTCCTGAAAGCCACTTTTACTATCGTGCTATGTGCGGTAGAGATAATCGAGATAATGGCCAAGGAGCGGCAAACTTAATGATGTAACAAATGAAGTACGGCCCGTAGGGAGAGATCCCTATGGGCTTTTTTTGTGTGCAGAAAAGGAGGAAAAGATGAACGAAGTATCAGATATCAGATATGAGGAAAGGACCGTTCCGTGGTCGGGCCTAGGAACGGATATAAGCTCTGCCCGAAATGTAGATGAAGCGCTATCTCTGGCAGGGCTCGATTGGAGGGTGGTACAAAGGCCCATGAACCTTATGGGCTCTGATGAGATGATACCCGGCTACTATGCCAATGTAAGGACTCCGGATGATGAGGTGCTTGGGATAGTCGGCAAACGGTACAGCATAGTCCAGAATGAGGAAGCATTCTCATTCATGGATGATCTCGTAAGTGAAGGTGTCAGTTTTCAGATGGCCGGAACATTCAGAGGAGGCAGAGGCGTATGGATCTTAGCAAAGCTCCCTCAGATGTACTTCCTGTCAGAGGATAAGGTGGATCCTTACATAGTTTTTGTTAATACCCATGACGGTTCGGGCGGCGTAAGGGTTGCCATGACACCTATAAGGATCTACTGCTCCAACATGCTCAACCTCTCCATGAGACGGGCTCAGAGGAGTTGGTCCATAAGGCATAGCGGAGATATAAAGGAAAAGCTTACTGAGGCAAGGGATACTCTCTTTAAGGCCTCTTCCTACATGGATGCGCTTAAAGATGAAACAGATGAACTTGAAAAGATGCTCCTTAGAGAAGGAGAGGCTGAGGATATCGTAAATAAGCTTATCCCTATAACAGCTGATATGGGAGACCGTATGCAGGGGAACAGACTAGACCTCAGGGAAGATATCCTCACAAGATACCATGAAGCCCCTGACCTTGACTGCATAGATAAGTCAGGGCTCAGGCTCCTTCATGCCATCTCAGACCATGCCACCCACTTTGAGCCGGTAAGGAGGACAGAGAGCTTCAGGGAGAACCTCTTTTCAAGGAGCCTTAACGGCCTTCCTCTCATAGACTGGGCTAAAGAACTGATACTAGCAGCATAGTGATAAGGGAGGGACAAACGGGAGGGATTTAGAAAGTCTTGATTTTGTTAAAGATAGTGACAATCTTTCATTAGTAGAGAGCAGGGAACGGAGGAAAACAAGTGGAAACAAAAAACTTATACATGGTCCGTATAAAGACGGTCCGGGAAAAGAAGGTGCCTTACTGTGGAGAAAGTCTGACCTCAGCGGAGAAGGCCTGTGACATAGTAAGGCCTATCATAGGAGACTCTGATAAGGAAGTAGTAGTTACCATGTGCCTTGACGGAAAACTAAGACCGGTCACCATAGAGAGGACTGCTATAGGGACATTGGATCAGTGCATGGTGCTTCCTAAGGAGATACTGAAGACCGCTATCTTATCAAACGCCAGAGGGATAATAGTTTTCCATAATCATCCTTCAGGGAACGCAGAGCCGAGCAGCCAAGACAGGGACATGACAGAGCTCCTTTATGCCATATGTAAGCTCATGGGGTTTGAGCTCATAGACCATATCATAGTCACTGAAGATGAGTATTACAGTTTTAAGGAGAACGGAGGCATCAAATGAAAAAGACAGATATAAGCAGTATGAGCAGGGAGGAATGGCTTAGGCTTCGGAAGTCAGGCATAGGAGGTTCGGATGCAGGAGCCGTGTGTGGAGTGAATCCTTATAGAAGTGCCGTGGCTGTCTATCAGGATAAGATAAGTGAGGACCTATCTGATGATGACAACGAGGCCATGAGACAGGGCCGTGACCTTGAGGAGTATGTAGCTAAGAGGTTTTCTGAGGCTACTGGGCTTAAAGTGAAGAAGTCCAGCTTCATGTACAGGTCAGATGAGCATCCCTTCATGATAGCTGATATAGACAGGCTCATCTTAGGTGAGAAGGCTGGTCTTGAGTGTAAGACAGCTTCAGCTTATTCTTCCGATAAGTGGAAGGACGGAGCCATACCTGAGAGCTATGAGATACAGTGCCGGCACTACATGGCAGTCATGGGATTTACCCATATGTTTATCGCCTGTCTCATCTTAGGTAAGGAGTTCGTGATAAGGAGGATAGACAGAGACCCTGAGATGGAGGCAGCCATCATAAGTATCGAGGAGAGCTTCTGGAACGACAATGTGATGCCTAAGGTCATGCCTGACCCTGACGGGAGCAGGGCCTATGACGAGATCCTTGATAAGTACTTCCCTAGGAGGGATGATGCAGAGGCCATCCGGCTCATAGGCTTCGATAAGGACCTAAGACGAAGGGAGGAGCTAAACTCTCTCATAGATAAGCTTGAGACTGAGCGCAATGAGATCGACCAACGTATCAAGATATATATGGAAGGAACGGAACAGGCACAGACAGATGATTACAGGGTCTCTTGGATCTTCACTGAGATCCAAAGGCTCGATACCAAGAGGTTAAAGTCTGAGGAGCCTGAGCTATATAGCAGATATACTAAGATGACCACAGGAAGGAGGTTCACGGTAAGGAGAGCTGCATGATGGCGGCTCTCCTTTCCTATATGTATATGGAAGGAAAACATTTGATAGATGACGTAATAACTAGGATCAGGGAAAGTTACAGGATAAAGCTCCTTGAGAAGGGATTAAGGGAGGAAAGGCTCATAAGGAGGCTCTCTGATGAGTATGAGGACTTCAGGGAGGATGAGCTCGGTAAGGCCAAGGAAGAGATATTCGACGATGCTTCAAAGATAAACTTTTATTTCGAGCTCTATAACTACTTCCTCGAATACGATCTCCTTGATGATGACATCACGAAGTTCTTATCAGATATGGACTATCCCCTTTGCTTCCTTTGGGATGAGTATCTAAGGATGGATGGGTGTACCATCGGAAGTTGGGAGGATATAGATATCTTCCTCATGAACGTGAAGGACTGGAACATACCAACGATTGAAGATGATGAGATGGAGGATGAAGCCATATGACTACTACACTTAACGATAAACTCATACAGAAGGCAGGAGGCACAGCCTCAGATAGACCGACACCTTTAAAGACCAAGGATAACTCAGTAAAGCTAACAAAGAGCATGTCCATCCCTGACATGGTGAAGGCCCTTGAGCCTGAGATAAAGAGGGCCCTGCCCTCAGTGCTCACACCTGAGAGGTTCACAAGGATGGCACTTTCTGCTCTTAACAATACTCCGAAGCTTAAGGATTGCACTCCGATGAGCTTCATAGCAGCCCTCATGAACGCATCACAGCTCGGCCTTGAGCCTAACACGCCTCTTGGACAGGCATATCTTATACCCTATAAAAACAAGGGCATCTTGGAGTGTCAGTTCCAGCTCGGGTATAAGGGCATGATAGACCTTGCGTACCGTAATGATCGTATGCAGTCTATAGAAGCTCATACGATATATGAAAATGATGAGTTCTACTACGAGCTGGGGCTTGATGCAAGACTTAAGCATATCCCGACATGGGAGGACCGGGGAAATATAAGAGGACTCTATGCCATCTTTAAACTTGACAATGGTGGCTATCGGTTCGAGGTCATGAGCAAAGCTGATGTAGACCGCTTTGCAGAGACCTACTCCAAGGCATACAGCTCAGAGTACAGCCCATGGAAGACCAACTATGAAGAGATGGCTAAGAAGACGGTACTTAAGAAGCTCCTTAAGTATGCTCCCATCAAGTCAGACTTCAGGAAGGCACTTAGCCTTGATGAGACGATAAAGTCAGAGCTCTCAGTAGATATGTCTGAGGTCAGGAATGATGAGGTGGATTATTCTGCCGTAGTAGATGGCGAGTATGAGGAGACCGGAGGTGAAGAATGAGCAATGATGAGATCGACTATATATCAGGTAAATTAAGCGAACTTGATTTTATCCTTACATCTGCAATGAGGAGTACTGATAAAGAGGACTTAAGTATAGCTATCAGCATTTGCCTTGATAGCTTGGGTGAGCTGAGTAAATATATAGAACAGGCTGACGGCTTTTTTATCGGAGGGAAGTATGGAACAAAGAGTGATGGGCTATGCTCGTGTCAGCTCAAAGGAGCAGAACCTTGATCGGCAGCTCATAGCCCTTAAAAAATATGTGCCAGAGGAAAATATAGTCATAGATAAAGCCAGCGGTAAGGACTTGATGAGGCCGGGGTATCAGGCCCTTAAGGGAGCACTTGGGTTGAGGACTGGAGATACCTTATATATTAAGTCACTTGACAGGCTAAGCAGGGATAAGGAGGACATGAAAAATGAGCTTAGGTGGTTCAAGGATAATGGTATCATTCTTAAAGTGATCGATCTTCCTACTACCATGATCGAGATCGGGGAAGGTCAGGAATGGATCCGTGACATGATAAACAACATCCTGATCGAAGTCCTATCCAGTATAGCTGAAGAGGAGCGGAGGACCATCCGACAGAGGCAAAGAGAGGGTATTGATGCAGCTAAGGCCAAAGGTGTTAAGTTTGGCAGGAAGGATAAAGGCTTTCCTGAGGGGTGGGAACTCCTCTACCCTCGCTATAAAGCCGGAGAGATCCAGAGAGCTTATATGATGGAGCAACTGGGTATTGGAGCGGATCGCTTTGATTACTTGAAGCGGAAATATGAGCAAGACCGTAAAAAAGCCATCACATAGTTTTTACGGTTTTGTCGTACAACCAAAAGACTTATCACGGCTCCTAACTGTATTTGTCGGAAGCCGTGATAAGGTATACTTTATTCAGTTCCAATCAATTGAATAAGTTGTATTGCTGTGCTAATATCTAAATATAGAATATTCTGAAAGGAAGGTATCGTTATGAGGAAGTCTATAACAAGGGGTATCATGGCAGTGCTTCTCTGTACTGCCTGTTTTTCTTGCATCGAGGCGGCAGATGTCATGGCGGCTTCTAGGGATGAGGAAGAGTGTATATGTGAGGTGGCATGTCGGTATGAGCCTAATCCTGAATGTCCTGTGTGCATGAAGGGTGTACCGGAAGCTTTGGGCAATTGTAAGGGCGAGATAGTAAAATATACGGTGTATTATGATGTGCAAGGAGGAGAATGTGGGAATTTCAGCGAGGAAGTTCCCCAAAATGATTATGCTTATTTAGGTGATCATAAATTATATTTAAGAAAAGATGGATTCCAGTTTGGAGGATGGTACAGAGATCCTGAGTGTACTGAGCCATGGAATATGAACCATGATCTGGTAAAGGATGATATGACTCTTTACGCTAAATGGATCAAAAAGGAGGGAATAGGATTTGATGACGATTCTCCGGACAGCAGCAACACAAAGGTTTGGTCAGTTACCGTTTACTATAGTAATACAGCCAGACCGGATGGAAATAATGAGATAAATGTAATAGTTGATAACGAACCGGCTTATCCTGAGGCATCTGATATAGATATACTGCTTGCCGATGATGAAAGGTATTGGATGAGGGATAATCGGGGAAATATATCCAGCGAAAAATACTTTGCAACGGTAGAAAACCTCACTTCAAATGATGGAGGCAGGACCTGGACTTTTACCGTACGTGCTGCAGACGGAACTACTACTGAAGATTATACACTCCATGTAAAACTGACTTCAGAAACTGAATACTGTGGACATGATTCCTATGAGTGGATAAATTATGATGATTATGGAAGAATGGAACCTGTGCATATGCAGAAGTGCACTGTATGCGGGAAATACAATCCTGATACTATAGGTTATCACGAATGGGAGATCGTGGATGAGGGATATCATCCTACATTTGAAAAGGAAGGTCTTGAGGACCTTGAACGATGCAAGATCTGTGGAGTATATGGAATAGATAATGGATATGCTGTATATACCATTTTTGAAGATGGAGATGATATTGAAGATGCAAGAAGGATACCTTCAAGAAACGAGCTCAGGGCCGAGAGTGGAAAGGAGCCTCTGAAGGATAGCTTAACAGATTATGCAGGAAGACCTGAGGAAGCCCTTATTGAAGGACAGAATTCGACTCAGACAATTGGTCCAAACGGTACATGGCTCCAGGATGCCATAGGCTGGTGGTTTGAAAAATATGAAGGTGGATATCCTTCAAACTGCTGGTACGAATGTAGGACCTATGCAGGTGGAAACTGGTATCACTTTGATGCTTCAGGCTACATGCAGACAGGCTGGTTTACTGATGCTGATGGAAATGTCTACTATCTCAGCACCAATCAGGGAAGCGACCTTGGACGCATGTATACTGGCTGGAACTGGATAGATGGCAAATGCTATTATTTCAATATGAACTCAGGCTATGCCGGATATCCTGCTGGTGCTCTGATGCGCAACATGACCACTCCTGATGGTTTTACCGTAGATGCAACAGGAGCATGGACAGTAAATGGTGTAGTACAGCTTCAGACACAGTGATCTTGATTATTATTTTGGATCCACGCTTCTATGCGTGGATCCTTTTTGCTTCTTCATCTTAAGATAAGATGTCTGATTATCACGAGGTGGCATTAAGTTAAATGCTAAAAGAATTATAAAGCCATATACCTAGCTAGAGCTGCCACCAGCTTTGAGAAAGGAGTATATTATGGCAAGAATTGATGCAGATAATATATTAAGATATACGAAAGAGGATATTGAGGAACTTAAGCAGGCTGCCAAAAGGCCTATAGTCTTTGATGAAGACTGCCCTGAAGTGACACCTGATAAAGCCAGAAAGTTTAAGCGGGTCAATCCTCCCCGTGATATGGCGGTCAATAGTTGATATTCAGAATAAGATGGGGCGTTGTCCAATTTTCCAAAATAATTATACCGAAAATTTCATAATTATTCTATAAGAATCCACCTGTTATTTACACCTTTATAAAGAAGATTGCTGTCAAGATTGCTGTCAAATCAACCCACACACACAAAAAAGCCCACGGGCTTCAACCCATGGGCTTCTCTCTAAGGCTTATTTTAAGCCATTTTCCTCAATGCGGAAGATGAGACTTGAACTCACACGCCCTAAACGGGCACAAGAACCTGAATCTTGCTCGTCTGCCAATTCCGACACTTCCGCGCATAGATATGTAATTTTCATGTTTGGCTTTCGCCTCGCATCCTTATACCTATCAAGGTATAAAAAATGCGGAAGATGAGACTTGAACTCACACGCCCTAAGCGGGCACAAGATCCTTAGTCTTGCTCGTCTGCCAATTCCGACACTTCCGCAACGCAGATTATATTATCACGATTCTCCGATTTTCGCAAGCACTTTTTTTAAAAAATTTGAACTTACATAGGTTTTTCTTAAATAAGAGATTATTGCTGAGATCTTAAAGACAGATGTTGATAAGGGGGACACAAAGCATGTTAGAATAAAATTTAAGTTATTATATCTTAACTACATGCTGACATGGGGGCCTCACTATGACCATAAGCTACAAAAAACTATGGAAGCTCTTGATAGATAAGGATCTGATGAAGAAGGATCTTCAGCAGGATGCATGGATAAGCTGGGCTACGATAACCAAGATGTCCAAGGGAGAGACTGTGAGTTTAGATGTGCTCATGAAAGTCTGCAAGATGCTTCACTGTGATATCGGAGATATAGTCGAGTTTATTGATGAGGAGATACCGTCTTATATGGGACTTCATGGTATCGGTCATCGGTGAGAAATACAGGACAAAGCAGTATTCGTTTGGAAAGATGGATATCAATGTGTTTTTCATGCAGCTTCAGGAGCAGGACGACTATGTGGCTGGCTGGAGTGACAGTACGGTAAAGAAGATAGGTCAGGTCCTTATGAAGATACAGGTGGAAAATGAGTATCTTTATGACCTTAAGGCCGATCACATAGATCCGGTACTGTTAAGCCCCATACTTGAACGAGCCATAGCGGACAATCATGATGAACGGGCATTACCGGCATTTAACTGTTTCCTTGGGGAGGATGTATGAGCAGTATAAATGAAAGGCTTGACAGCCTCAGATCAGAGATACAGACA
>CALWHG010000068.1 GCA_944380315.1 uncultured Lachnospiraceae bacterium | reverse complement strand
CTATATTGAGTAAATGTAGGAAAAACAAAAAGGAGAGTGCATTCAAATGAGAAAGCAGACAAAGTTAGTTGCAGTTCTTTCTGCAGCAGCATTAGTTGCTCTCGGCGCTTCCATGACATCAATGGCTGCTGGCTGGGTACAGCAGGATGGCCTTTGGTACTATGAGAATGCTAACGGCGACTATGCAACAGACGAGTGGAAGAGATCAGGCGACAACTACTTCTACCTTGGCTGGGACGGCTACATGCTTACCAACCAGCTGGTTCAGCACGGTGACAACTACTACTATGTAGATGCTAACGGTGCTATGGTCAAGAACCAGTGGGTAGCAGTTGCTACTGATGGAAATGACAGCGTAGACCACAGATGGTATCGTTTCGGTTCAACCGGACGTGCATATCGTGGATCCAACGGATTCAGGAAGGTCACCATCGACGGTAAGAAGTATGCCTTCGACGAGGAAGGTAAGATGCTTTACGGCTGGGTAGATGACGGTGGTACAGAGCTTAACGATGATACCAATGCACCTATCAGCGCAACTTATTTCTTCGGACCTAACGATACTACTGCTATCAATGGCGTAACCTACACAGGCGGAGCTATGGTAACTGGTTGGTACAACTACCTTGATGGTATTGATATCTATGACAATGAGGGCGATGACAGCCTTTGGTTCTACTTCAATACCTCTACTGGTGAGAAGGTAGCTGATACTACAAGACGTATCGGCGGACTGTACTACAGCTTCGATGAGAATGGTAAGATGAACAGCGGATGGCAGGAAGTTGTAGCTTCAAGCTCAACTGGTACATCTTCAAGCTTCATCAACTATTCCGGATCTGATCAGGGATGGAGACAGAGAAATACCTGGATCTGGACCGTACCTTCAGCTGAGCAGAACCAGGATGACCATGACAATGAGGTATCAAGATGGTTCCGCGTTGGTGGAGATGGTAAAGTCGTAACAGGTGCTAAGAGGATCAATTCTAAGTGGTATGTCTTCGATGAGGCTGGTATCATGAAGGCAGGACTTGTAACTCTTGATGCTGACAGGATCGCTACAGGTGTAGAGCTTAAGGCAAACTCTGTAGACGTTAAGGATAACAATGCCGACGATGGAGTTCTTGAGGCTGAGTACTATGATGCAGCAGATATCTATGCTCTTGAGGGTGCATACCTTTACTTCTTCAGCGCAGATGAAGAGAAGGATGGCTCCATGAAGACTGGAAGCAACGTTCAGATCGAGCTTGCTGATGGAACATATACCTTTGGCTTCGATTCTCACGGTCTTGCATTTGACGGTGTTCAGACTAAGACAAAGAAGCTTTACAACAATGGTATCCTTCAGACTGGCGGAGACATGAGATATGCTGCTAAGGAAGATCCTACAGACACTGATGTTTGGTATGTAGTTGGACCTACCGGTACATTCGCATCCAACAACTCTACTGTAAGAGATGCTGATGACAACTACTATGCAGTAACTGACGGATATATCTACTATGTACCTGCTGGTGATTATGCTTCTAGGATCGCTAGGGCTATAGTAACCCTTGGAAAGGGACAGGTTTCTAGCCTGTATGTGCCTAATAATGGTTCTGATCCCGACAACGATGCTGACTACATAAAGGCAACTGCAGATAATGTAAAGGCTGCTACAGGGGTTTATATCAGAGTTGATTCTGAGACTTACGAGCTCGTAGAGGCCGAGTGGAAAGAAAGAACTTCTGGAACTCCCAAGAATGAAGACTTTACAAAAACAATAGTAGATTAATTTGTCAGAGTCTAACATTATTTTAGAGAGTGGAGAGTTGATCTCCGCTCTCTTTTTATATATTTTGTGATTTTGCGATGGGTACAACCGATATTATAAACTAAAATTATGCTATATAGAAATAGTTAATTTCAATCGCGCCTATAGAGCATCATCAATACATTATTTGTTTAGAAGGTTTCGCAGGGTTGCGAGGCCTTTTATATTTATAAGGCCTTCAAACATTAATTTAAAATACGTATCATACGTGTTGTATTATTAAGGAACGGATATATAAAGGATTTTATATAGGAGGCAAAATATGTTATTTGTTTATCCTGCATTATTTCATAAAGAGAGAAAGGAATACTGGGTGGAATTTCCAGATCTTCCGGGCTGCCATACCTATGGCGCTGGGATTTCGGAGGCAGTGTCGTCAGCTCAGGAAGCATTGTCCGGATATCTGATGACGTTACTTGTCGACGGGAAGGATATACCTGCCGCTTCAGATATAGAAGGCCTTAAGGCGGATGATGGCTTTGCTTCCCTTGTAGCTTGCGATCTTGATCAGTACAAAAACTCTCAGGCTGTCAAAAAGACCCTGTCCATTCCCAAGTGGCTGAATGATCGTGCCCTTGCCATGGGGGTCAATTTTTCTCAGGTGCTGCAGGAGGCTCTGATAGCTAAAACGGTGAAGTAGTTCCTTTTACCTGCTGCTCTGTCAAGTGCTTTCTGAGTCATATCATGTAGAAAAACAGTACTCCTATTCTGTGAAATATGTCTAATAGAATATTTCTTTCGATTCATGTATACTTATACTCACTATCAACATTTTTAAATTCTATGAGGAAAGGAGGAGAACGATGAGCGCATTGGATGAAAGAGATGAGATATTTCTTCAAAGGATGACAGAGATAATGTCTGATATGATGGACAAGAAGTTTTCTGCCAATCAGGCTGATATGGATAAGAAATTTTCTATGCTTTCGTCAGACATGGATAAGAAGTTTTCTGTGCTTTCGGCAGATTTGGATGAGAAGTTTTCTGCATATCAGGAAGACATGGACAAGAAGTTTTCTGTGCTTTCGGTAGACATGGATAAGAAGCTTTCTGCATATCAGGAAGACATAGATAAGAGGTTTTCTGCATTTTCAGCAGGCATGGATAGGAAGTTTTCTACTCACCAGGCAGACATGGACAAAAGATTTACTTCTTTTACTGCTAATGTAAATGATCGCTTCGTAGAGCTGTCTGCTTCGCTGGATAAGAAGTTTGATAATTTTTCTCAGACTTTTGATTCTAAGCTTGAGAGAGAGCTTCGTCCCATAAGGGCTGATATATCCATACTTAAGGATGATGTTTCAACACTTAAAAAAGATATGGTAGAAGTAAAAAGCGATATTGCTGATCTCGAAAGTAAGATTTCTAAGACTAATATCGAACTTCATGACCTGAGAGGCATAATAGAGAACAGGGTCGAGAAGAACATACAGCTCTTATCAGAGGGCTACACTGGCTCTGCAAAAAGCTTTGAAGTATATCGTGGCTATGTGGACGATCTCAGAGAAGATATGTCTCTGGTAAAGGAAGCTGTTGCAGGCAATATAGGTGCATTTAAGCAGGGAGCAACGTGACCTGTCTGTGGTTTGAGTGTATTTAAAGGCTGGGTCTGGCTCAGTCTAAAACCATCTGAACATTTCTAAATCTATCTAAAGACCCAAGAGGTCAATATCTAAATAATAAAGTCTGAAGTCGAGAGACATTCTTAAGATCAAATCAAGAAAGGAATCCAAGTTGAAGGACGAGACATTAAGCAGGGACCTCAGTATAACTGAGTATAAAGCCCGGTACGATGAGTGTGCGAAGGAAATTCTGGCACACAGGAGCATACTTTCCCACATCATCACAGGGCTGCTCCCGGAGTTCGAGGGAGTAAGGCTGGAGGAGGCGATAGGTTTGATTGATCCTGAGCCTGAGGTAGGAACAATGGATGTGCTGCCAGGGCATGTGAAGCCAAAGATCATGGGAGAGAATACTGAAAGCCTGATACCAGATGAAGGCAAGGTGACATTTGACGTAAGGTTCAGTGCGTGGACTCCTGGAGGAGAGAAGATCAAACTTATCATCGATCTTGAGGCACAGAAGAGGAAACCCTCGTATTCGCTTGCGTCGAGAGGGATATTTTACCTGGGGAGGATGCTGTCTATGCAGCATGGGGTGGAATTTACCGGAGACGACTATGACAGTATAAAGAAGGTATATTCCATATGGATATGCATGGCCTCTGGAAGAGGCAATGAGGAGAGTATCACAAGCTATGCCATGGAACCGAGAGCCATAATGGGAGAGCCGGAAGGGTTTGGAAGATATGACCTGATGGGGCTTTATATCATAGGGCTTTTGGAAATAAGCTATCGAAGGAAGAAGGCCAAAATAAGCTCCATAGATTTTTAGAGGTGATATTTTCTGAGGAGCTGGAAGCTAAGGATAAGCAGGAGATTTTGGAAGAAGAGTATGATATAATAATGGACAAAGACATGGAAGGGAGGCTGAGGCAGATGTGTAACTTGAGTGATCTTATAGAGGAGAGAGGCATAGAACGTGGCCTTGTCCAGGGCATGAACCAGGGCCGTAGGGACAGTGCCAGAGACATAGCGGTCAGTCTTCTTAGGATGGGTAAATTATCCTATGCAGAGGTAGCAAAGGCTACGGGGCTTAGTCTGGAGGAAGTCGTGGAGTTGGCGAGATGATTGCGTATGCCATGTATGTATTTATACATATTTATATAATATGAAGCGACAGGCTCTGCGGGTAGATGTGGGGCCTGTTTATTAGTATAACAGGTATATATGTGAGGAGGCTGCATGAAACGCTGCGCATATGTGGATCCCAATGATCCCTTATATATACATTATCATGATGAGGAGTGGGGAGTGCCGGAGCACGATGACCATAAGCTCTTTGAGCTCCTCTTGTTGGAATGCTTCCAGGCGGGGCTTTCATGGCGATGCATACTGCATAAGAGAGAAGCATTTCGGCGGGCGCTTGACGGATTTGACGTAGAGAGGGTGGTCAGGTACGATGATGCAAAGATCGAAGCGCTCATGGCGGATCCTTCCATAGTGAGGAACAGGCTTAAGCTCAGGGCTGCGGTCACAAATGCGCAGGCCTTCAAGTCCATACAGGCAGAATATGGCTCCTTTGATTCGTATATCTGGGGATTTACTGGCAGACAGGTCGTGGTGGAGCCATATGACCTCAGGACCACATCGCCGCTTTCGGATCAGATATCGAAGGATCTGAAGAAACGCGGCATGAAGTTTGTGGGATCGACCATCATATACTCGTATCTGCAGGCTATAGGCATCATAAATGGACATGGCCAGGAATGTGACCTGCACATCTGACCTTTCGCAATTCCTTCGGGCTTCGTAAGAAAAATGTAAGAAATGAGTCAGAGAAAAGAGATAGAAGTAGAAAGAA
>CALWHG010000067.1 GCA_944380315.1 uncultured Lachnospiraceae bacterium | reverse complement strand
ATCCTTGATACTGGGAACGACCAGGCGGAAGTATCCGACAAAGGTCAGACAACTGGCAGCCATACAGAATCAGGAAAAAACAGCCATGCACTTACAAGAGGCGCGGATTACTACAGGAGGTAAGGAACCATGACCACACAAAGCACGATAGATAAACTCATTGAAATGCGCCTGACTTCTATGTCAGATGCATTCCGCACCCAGATAGATGATCCCAGGATGAAGGAAATATCTTTTGAGGATCGTTTCGGGATGCTGGTGGACATCGAATACAGCAACCGTAAGAGCAACAGTCTAAAACGCCTGATCCGCAATGCCGGGTTTGACCAGCCGGAGGCATACATTGGAGACATCAACTATACTTCTGGGCGCAAGCTGAACCGATATTTGATCGAACGGCTTGCAACTTGTGAGTACATCACAGAACACAGGAATATTTTTATCACCGGGGCTACCGGGAGTGGGAAGACCTATCTGGCCTGTGCGTTCGGGATGGAGGCCTGTAAACAGCGCTATAAGACGAAATATATCCGTCTTCCGGATTTGTTGCTGGATCTACAGGCAGCCAGGGATGCCGGTGCTTTTGCCAGTACACTAAAGAAATACACCAAGCCAGTCCTGCTGATCATTGATGAATGGCTCCTGCTCAAACTGACCGAGTCCGAAGCCAGAAATCTTTTCGAGCTGATCCACAAACGCAGGAAAAAGTCATCGACCATCTTCTGCTCCCAGTTTCGGGAAAGCGAGTGGTACCAGCAGATATGTAGCGGTGAGAGCACTCTTGCAGATGCCATCATGGATCGCATTTCATACGACTCCTATAAAATCAACATCGAGAGCATCGATCCATCCAAAGACCTTTCCATGAGAGAGGTATATGGCTTGGATCCTGCTCAGGCTGAGTAATTATCAACAGGTGGCTCCGTTAGTCCGGACAGGTGGCTCTCGCCACACCGGACTGGCGGCTCCGCCGCACCGTAATAATCATTGATGAGTGCAGAGCTGGCTGGGGGGGGTATGGACTTTATCAGCTCCTTATATTCTGTAAGTGACAGCTGGCCTCTGGACCAGCTGCCGGATGATGTGGATATCGATGCGCTTTGTAAGGCTACTGCCAGGGCTATATCTTCTGAGAAGGTGGAAGATAAGGACAGCCTTGCGGAGCATATCATTTCAGGCTATGAGCAGATGGCAGCAGATGAAAAGGATAAAACTGTCGCAAAGCCTGACCGTTCGGTGGTCGAATTTTTCCTTGAGAAGGTATTCATTCCCCTTATCATCGAGCTTATTATATAGAAAGTCGGCCGTAGTCGCAGAGCTTAAGCCGGGACAGCTTGTGCAGATATATGGCAAAAATAAAAAATGGCGTGAGATCGGGTGGAATGATGGCAAAACTATGCTATCTGGTTGGATCCAGAATTATCGACTGAAGGAATTCAGCAAATGCTGATTTGCATACTGGACAAAACCTTGCTGCTGGTTTATACTTTAAGCACATAAAAGCTTATCTTCTGAGACATAATCATGAAGCATATCTGAGTATCGCATCTAAGGCCCGATGACCACATGGCTTACTGTAGTAGTCATAGGAGGCTGTCCTTGAGACCGGTTCCGGTCAGAGACCCCGATAGCATTCATATCTGTAGCGGAAGAGACATTTAAAGTATGAGAAAGGAGCTATGGGTATGACGGGTGTAAAGGGGTCAGAAGCCAGAGAAGCAAGGTACAGGGATATAATCAGTAAGCTCACGCTTATGAGCGATACCCTCATGAGGAACGTCTTTAAGGATAAGGAGTGCACGGAGCATCTGTTAAGGATCATCCTGGGAGACCCTGGGATAGAGGTACTTGAGCAGACATTACAGAAGGACTATAAGAACCTCTGGGGAAGGTCGGCAGTCTTGGACTGTGTGGCTAAAGACCAAAGCGGACGGATCTTCGATGTGGAGATCCAGCAGGATGGAGAGGGAACCACCCCAAGGAGGGCTAGATACTACAGTGGACTGATGGACATGAACCTCCTAAAGAGAGGAGAGGACTTTGAGAGATTGCCGGAGACCTATGTGATATTCATAACGGGGGATGACGTGCTGGGGCATGGGGAGCCCATATATCACATAGAGAAGGAGATAAAGGAAGTAAGGAAGAGCTTCGGAGATGGAGCGAGGATCATCTATGCAGACGCGAGCAGGAGAGATGAGACGGAGCTTGGGAGATTGATGCATGACCTTAACTGCCGGGAGTCGAAGGAGATGCATAGTCCTGTATTGGCAGAAGGGATAAGAAGGTATAAAGAGACGGAGGAAGGAGTTGAGCATATGTGCAAGGAACTTAGGGAATTATATGATGAGGGGATAGCCGAAGGCAGAGCGGAAGGTATAGCCCAGGGCAAAGTTGAAGGTATAGCCCAGGGAAAGGCTGAGGGCAAAGCCGAGACAGCATTAAGCCTGGCTGAGCGTAAGATGTCTATTTCTGACATAGCTGACATCCTTAAGGTGAGCCAGGATCAGGTGAAAGCTTGGTTAGGCCTGAGTAAGGTGGTTGTATAAGCGCACGATATAAGGAAATATGATATGTGCTGATGCTGATAGATCATATGCAGCTTTGATGATGATCCCCGTCAGGCTTTGTTGCTTGACGGGGAAATGTTTTGGACGATGTCAAAGCTGAGTGTCTTTACGCAGGATAGTCAGATATTCATCGTATGAGTAGATCTTTGCTTTTCCAGCCTTATCTGTCTGCTTAAGTATTCCTTTTTCCTGAAGGAGGGCCACAGCCTTTGCCACAGTGTTGTATGAGAGAGTCAACGCCGTTGCAGTTTTCTGTATATCTATGATAGGATTGGCCTCAAGGTAGGCAAATACCTTAAGGAGGTTCGGCCTTTGACGACTGGAGACATCATTTAGCATTGACATGCTTTTATCATGAAGTGCCGTTAGTTTATCTATAGTCTGGATCGCATCAGTGGCTGACTCAGCAAACGCCTGCAGAAAAAATATTACCCATTGCTCATAGTCGCCTGTACGCCTGACCTCTGTCATACGGTCATAGTATTCGATACGATTCATCTTCAGATAATAGGAAATATATAAGGCTGGCGTGGACAGGACACTCTTTTCCATCAGGAATAAAGTGATCAACAGCCTTCCGACACGTCCATTCCCATCCAGAAAAGGATGGATGGTTTCAAACTGATAATGGATAAGCGAAGCCTGAATGAGAGGGTCGGTATTGCTCTCGCTGTTTATGTATTTTTCCAGATCGGACATGGCTGTCTGCATATCCTCAGGGTTCGGCGGGATATAGCGCGCATTTTTTATCGTGCTTCCCTGACCGCCGATCCAGTTTTGAGAATAGCGGAATTCACCCGGATCTTTGTCCTGGCCACGGACACCTTCCATAAGTACAGCATGAGTTTCCTTGATCATCCGGTTACAAAGGGGGAGACTGTCCAAACGCTTTATGGCGTATTCCGTGGCGTGTATATAGTTTACGACATCGGATACATTTTGATTGGCATTTTCCTCCCTGCGGGGATCAAGGATATCATCCAGTGTACACTGTGTCCCTTCAATCTGGGAAGACAGCAAAGCCTCCTTGCGTACATAC
>CALWHG010000066.1 GCA_944380315.1 uncultured Lachnospiraceae bacterium | reverse complement strand
CTATGGAGGTGCTGACGGCATCATAGGGGTAGCAGTCGCACATCATGTCTATGCCGTGAGCCCTCCAGTCCTCTATCATGGACAGGAGCCTGGGCATCTGCCCGTAGCCGCCCATGCTGCCTATGTGTGAGAACTGGACCCTGACCCCACACTCACTGCCTATGCGGGCAAGCTCTGCGGCTGCGTCATAGACACCGTCCACATCGTTCCTGACGTGAGATGAGACCAGGAGATCATCCTTCCGGCACAGGGATGCAAGACCTGAGATCTCGCGCCACTCAGTGCCGGGAACATATTTGACCCCGAAGGAGATGCCGAAGCATCCGGCTTCGAGGCATTCCCTGGCGTGTCCGACCATGATATCGAGCATATGATCGTCGATGTGGCTGTACTTGTCTATGCCGCCTGAGGAAAACTTGCCGGTGGCTCCGCTGTGCTCACGCAGAAAGGTATGTCCTGCAAGAAGAGCTATGTTAGAGGCGGTATGGAACCTGTCCACAGCATCGAGATAGGTGATGGGGTCCGAGACATTGTCACCGCAGTTGCCTCCCAGCATGGTGGTCACTCCCATGAGGGCCATGGAGCGGGCCATGCTTTTTCCGAGCCTGTCCTCTGCCTCATCATAGGGATCCTCATGCATGTGGATGTCTACAAAGCCAGGACTTACCACGAGTCCGGTCGCATCTATGGAGCTATGGGCATTTCTGGCCATGGCTTCGGTGTCCTCAGGGCTGAGGTCACGGAGCATGTCAGTGACCCTGCCTCCCTTGCAGAGAAGGGCGGCGTGAGCATCCAGACCCTGATATGGGTCGATCACGCGACCGCCGTATATAAAAAGACTGTCGTCCATATGGGTATCCTCCTTAAAAGCCCTGCTATTATAGCATATTTTCAGGAGAGGGAGGCTGAAAATGCTTGACAGGACCGGGATAATCTGTTAAATTATGAGAGGTCAAAAGGAAGAAGGCTGTCCGCCTCACCTCGTGTACATGGGTACGCAGGTCTGATATCGGTTTTTCTGGAAAGCAGCATTTTAAGCTTTGGCTGCATGCCGAAAGATATGATCATTAGCGGACGTCTTAGCACGTCCGTTTTCTATTTTACGAAGCGGGCAGAAAAAGCAGGGAGGTGTATTGATATCAGCGATAACAATGTCCAGATAAACGGACAGATAAGAGACAAGGAATTACGCGTCATCGGAGTAGACGGAGAGCAGCTTGGCATCATGAGCGCGGAAGAGGCCCAGAGGATAGCCGATGAGGCGGAGCTTGACCTGGTCAAGATCGCTCCAAACGCAGTTCCTCCTGTAGTGAAGATCATAGACTATTCAAAGTATCGCTATGAGCAGAAGCGCAGGGAAAAGGAACAGAAGAAGAAGCAGAAGGTGATCGAGGTCAAGGAAGTTCGTCTGTCGCCGAATATCGACACCAATGACCTCAACACCAAGATCAACGCAGCAAGGAAGTTCCTTGAAAAGGGCAACAAGATCAAGGTCAACCTGAGGTTCCGTGGACGTGAGCTTTCAAGGATGATGCAGTCCATGCCCATCCTGGAGGATTTTGCCGCAAAGCTTTCAGATGTGTCTGTCATAGATCGTCAGCCGAAGGCGGAGGGCAGGAGCCTGGTGCTCATACTCGGACCCAAGAAAAGCTGAATGAATTAAGGAGGAGATAGAAATGGCAGTTAAATTCAAGACCAAAAAGGCCGCTGCAAAGCGTTTCAAGAAGACCGGTACCGGCAAGCTCATGAGAAATCATGCCAACAAGAGGCACATACTTACAAAGAAGACCAGGAAGAGGAAGAGACACCTCACCAAGGGCGTAGAGATAGACGCAACGAACGAGAAGACCATGAAGAAGATACTTCCGTATCTGTAACCTGAAAGAAGGAGGAAAAGTAAATGGCAAGGATCAAGGGCGGACTTAACGCAAAGAGAAAACATAACAGAGTACTCAAGATGGCGAAGGGTTACAGAGGCGCACGTTCAAAGCAGTATCGTGTTGCAAAGCAGTCTGTAATGAGAGCCCTCGCTACTTCCTACAGAGGACGTAAGGAGAAGAAGAGACAGTACAGAGCACTCTGGATAACCAGGATAAATGCAGGAGCAAGGCTCAACGGCCTCAGCTACTCAAAGCTCATGCACGGTCTCAAGAGTGCAGGAGTAGATATGAACAGGAAGATGCTTTCCGAGCTTGCTATCAGCGATGCAGCAGGATTTGCAAAGCTCTGCGAGCTGGCTAAGGAGCATATCTGATAAAGATGTTCTTTCATGGACCTAGATGAATAACGAGGATCCGGGTACCCAAGGGGTACTTCGGATCCTTGTGTGCATAGAGGATGATGTTGGGTATGGAAAGGGAAGATCACAATAAAAACGAGATTCATGACAACAGGCGTAAGCCGGTCAACAAAAGGATAGATGACGCATATGCAAGGTACATGGCGGACCAGAACAATCACCGCATCGAGACCAACTTCAGGACCATATTTGTGGTTGTGCTCGCATCGCTCATCATGGCCATAAACCTTAAGAGCTTCGTGGATCAGGGAGACCTGGTGCCCGGAGGCTTCAACGGCATCATAGTGCTGCTGCAGAGGATATTCAGCAGATATCTGCATATCAGCCTGCCATTTATGCCTCTGTCCATACTGTTCAATGCAGTGCCCGCATATATGGCTTACAGGACAGTGGGCAAGAAGTTTACACTGCTCAGCTGCCTGTGTATAATACTTTATTCAACCTTTACCGATCTTATCCCGGCATTTCCCATTACCTATGATCCGCTGCTTATATCAGTCTTTGGCGGCATCATAAACGGTATGGCTCTGGTCATGGTGCTGAATGTCGGCGCAAGCTCAGGCGGTACGGATTTTGTAGCCATGTTCTTCTCAGTAAAGAAGGGCATAAGCACCTGGAACTATGTCATGGCCTTCAATGTCGCCATGATATGCATATCTGGCCTGCTGTTTGGTATGGAGAGTGCGCTCTATACCATCATATATCAGTTCGTACAGACTCAGGTGCTCAATACCATGTACAAGCGCTATACCAGGAAGACCCTGTTCATAGTGACAGCCAAGCCTCAGGCCGTGTCTGACAACATCATGGGAGTCACTCACCACAGCACCACCATGTTCAAGGCTGAGGGAGCCTATACCCATCAGCCCAAGTACATCATATACACCATACTGGAGGCGGGGCAGCTCCCTCTGGTGCTGAAGGTCATAAGAGAGGTGGATCCTCATGCATTTATAAATGTGGTCGGATCCCAGAGCGTACATGGAAACTATTATCAGAAGCCGATCGAGTAGCAGAAGTCGTGTTCATTAGAAGTTTCTGTGAAGCGTCCCAGCCAGCTGTGACGAAGAGAAGTCGAGTTTATCATAAGGCCGGCATTTTTACATTCTTTATATAAGTAAAAACGCCGGCCTTAGCCGACGTCTCTGATGCGGAAGATGAGACTTGAACTCACACGCCCTAAACGGGCACAAGAACCTGAACAAGACCAACCATATCTCAGGTGTCAAAGGAGCCTTATTTTAAGCCATTCTGAGCGTGTAGTCCCTTCTCATACCCTGTAGTTTGCTGTCAAAGTTGATGTCATATTTTCCCTCACTAAAGAGTCTGATCTGACCGAATAATTATTTGGAAATTGGAAATGGCCTTATATATTCTTTTTTACAATTCCAACTTTTAAGCAGGGGAGGAACGTAACAGATGGAGACCTTAACTCAAATAATAG
>CALWHG010000065.1 GCA_944380315.1 uncultured Lachnospiraceae bacterium | reverse complement strand
AAAGACGTCTCATTTCATATAGAGGAAAATGACAAGCTGGCCGTGACCGGTATAAACGGCGCGGGAAAATCCACTCTGCTTCGGCAGATAAGCGGTCTGGAGGAGCCTGACCGGGGCACCATAGTCATACCCAGGGATACACAGGTGGCTTATCTTGAGCAGAATCCGGAGACGGATTCCCAGGGCACCATATACGAGGAGGTGCTGGCCTCAAAGAGGGATCTCCTTGATATGGAGGAGGATATAAGAGGGCTTGAGCAGGAGATGAAGGAGGTCTCGGAAGACAGCGAGGCCCTCTCTGGCATATATGAAAGATATACCAGGCTGACTCAGGAGTTTGAGCGCAGGGACGGCTATGCCATCAGGTCCAATGTGACGGGCATACTGAAGGGCCTTGGCTTCGATGAGTCGGAATTTGACAAGCAGGTCTCAAAGCTGTCGGGAGGCCAGAAGACCAGACTGGCCCTGGCCCGTATACTCATGTCCGAGCCCCAGCTTTTGCTGCTTGACGAGCCTACCAACCACCTTGACATAGGCTCGGTGGCATGGCTCGAGACCTTCCTCAAGGCCTACAGGGGAGCTGTGATCGTAGTATCCCATGACAGATATTTCCTGGACCGCATAGCCAACAAGGTGCTGGACATAGATGCGGGCAGGGCAAGGCTCTATACCGGTAACTATACGGCGTTTGCAGAGAAGAAGGCTGCTCTCAGGAAGGATCTGATGAAGGCCTACCTCAACAATCAGGCCGAGATAAAGCACCAGCAGGAGGTCATAGAGAAGCTCCGCAGGTTCAACAGGGAAAAGTCCATAAAGCGTGCGGAGTCCAGGGAAAAGATGCTGGCAAAGATGGAAAAGGTGGAGAAGCCCTTTGACATAGACGATGCCATGAAGCTGCATTTCTCTCCCAGGAGGCAGTCTGGCAACGATGTGCTTATGGCCTCAGGCCTTTCCAAGTCCTTTGGAGAGCAGAAGCTTTTTTCCGGAGTTGACCTCGATGTGAAGCGGGGAGAGAAGCTGGCCATCATAGGGCCGAACGGCACAGGCAAGACCACCCTCCTCAAGATCATAAACGGCATGCTGAGGCCCGACACGGGAGAGATAGAATATGGCTCCCGGGTAGAGACCGCATATTATGATCAGGAGCATCATGAGCTGGATCCGGACAATACGGTCTTTGAGGAGATATCCGACGCCTATCCTGATATGTCAAACACTGAGATCCGCAACCTGCTGGCCTCCTTCCTGTTTACGGGAGACGATGTATTTAAGCGTGTGGCGGACCTTTCAGGAGGTGAGCAGGGCAGACTGTCCCTTTCAAAGCTCATGCTTTCAAAGGCAAATCTGCTCCTCCTTGATGAGCCCACGAACCATCTGGACATCACCTCAAAGGAGATACTTGAGGAGGCCATAAGGAATTATGAGGGCACGGTCATATATGTGTCCCATGACAGGTATTTCATAAACCGCACGGCCACCCGCATACTGGAGCTGTGGGAGGGACATTTTGTCAACTACATAGGTAATTATGATTATTACCTTGAAAAGAAGGCAGATCCGGACTTCGACAGCATGAAGGCCCTGAGCGGCAGGGAGGCTGAAGCTGCCCCTGCAAAGAGCAGGGCTGACCAGAGGGCCGAGGAGCTGCTTTCCGACATAAAGAGGGAGGAGGACAGACGGAAGCTCAGCTTTGAGGAGCAGAAGCAGCGCAAGCAGAGGCTCCAGAAGCTGAGGAACGGCATAGCTGCCTGTGAAAAGGAGATACATGGGCTTGAGCAGAAGATATTTGAGATAGATGAGCTTATGACCCATCAGGAGATAGCCACCAATTCCGCCAGGCTCAACGAGCTCTCCTCAGAAAAGGAGAACCATGAGACCAGGCTCTCTGAGCTTTATGACGAGTGGGAGAGGCGCTCCCAGGAGCTGGAGGACTTTCAGGAGGAGGTCTGACAGCCGGTAAACGTTAAGGATATGCATACGGAAAGTTTAATAAAACTCCGATTGTTTAGCTTTCCGCCTTGTGGTAAAATTTCATAGCATAGTGTGGAGGTAAAAGCAGGGCTGATGAAATATACCCGTGACGAGATAAATTATAAGCTGGAAGAGATAGTATACGGAGACAAGAAGGAGCATAACAGACGTGTCCATATATTTAAGATGGTGGTCATAGCAGCCGCCATCATACTTATGACCACGGTCTGTTCCTTTGGCATGGGCCTGTTTTCCGGTATCTTCGCAAACGTGCCTGATCTGGAAAATGTCTCCTTCGGGCCTGAGGGCTACGCTTCCAGAGCCTATGATACAGAGGGCAACCTTATAGCCACCCTGGTACAGGAGGGCTCAAACCGTGAGGAGGTCACCTATGAGGAGCTGCCCGAGGACCTGATAAATGCCTTCGTGGCCATAGAGGACCAGAGGTTCTGGGAGCACAACGGTATAGATCTGAGATCCATCATGAGAGCTGTCAGGGGAGTCATAACCGGAAACGATGCAGGCGGAGGCTCCACCATCACCCAGCAGCTCATAAAGAACAACATATTAAAGGGAGGCAACGAGGATGGAGTGGCTCTCTATGAGCGTAAGTTCCAGGAGTGGTACATAGCCCTTATGATAGAGAACCAGCCGGGAGTCGACAAGATCGAGCTCAAGAAGCAGATCATAACCGACTATCTCAATACCATAAATCTTGGCAACAACTCCCTTGGAGTCAAAGTGGCCGCAAGAGGCTACTTCGACAAGGAGGTAGGAGAGCTCAACCTGTCTGAGTGTGCAGTGCTGGCTGCCATCACGCCGAGCCCCACGAGGTACAATCCCATCACTCATCCTAAGGCAAATGACGAGAGGCGCAGGCTCGTTCTCAAGGACATGCTGGAGCAGGGATATATAGACGAGGCCCGCTATGAAGAGGCCATAAACGATGATGTATACACCCGCATAGCCGAGATCGAGGCCACAAGGGAATCGCAGCCTCAGGAGCCCTATTCATACTTCGTGGATGAGCTCATAGAGCAGTGCATAGAGATATTTAAGGAAAGGCTGGGACTTACGGAGGCAGAGGCCAGGGATCTCCTCTACTCCGGAGGACTGACCATAGAGACCACCCAGGATCCGGCCATACAGGCCATAGTGGATGAGGAGGTCAATGATCCTGATAACTATGATACTGCCAAGTACAGCTTCGTATGGCGCTATTCCATACAGCACGAAGACGGGACCCAGACCCATTATAATGAGCACCATATAGAGGATTACTGTGTGAACGTAAAGGGTCAGAGCAGCTATGACGGACTCTTCAGATCTGAGGAGACCCTTAGATCCACCATAGACGAATATAAGGCTACGGTCACACTGCCTACCGATACGGTGGTGGCAGAGACTCTTGAGACCACGCTTCAGCCTCAGGTGTCCTTCGTCATCATGGACCAGTTCACCAAGGAGGTCAAGGCCATATGCGGAGGCCGCGGCGAGAAGAAATACAGCCGCTCCCTCAACAGGGCCACAAATACCATGGAGCAGCCCGGATCAGTGTTCAAGGTCATATCCTCCTTTGCTCCCGCCATGGAGCTCAATGGAGCGACACTTGGCACTACCTATTATGACTGCGAGTATACCCTGGGAGAAAAGACCTTCAAGAACTGGTGGAGGAGCGGAGAGTACTTTGGCTATTCCAACATCAGGGAGGGCATAGAGTTCTCCATGAACATAGTGGCAGTGCGCTGCATGGTGGAGACGGTCACACCCTCTGACGGTGTGGAGTTTGCCCGTACCCTGGGCATATCCACTCTCGTGGAGGAGGACAAGAACCCGGCTACGGCCCTGGGCGGACTGACCTACGGCGTTACGAACCTGGAGCTTACAAATGCATTTGCAGCCATAGCGGACGGCGGACTTTACGGAGAGCCCAAGTTCTTCACACGCATACTCAACAGGGATGGAAGCGTGCTCCTTGACCTTACCCAGGACGAGACCGAGAGGGTCATGAAGGAGACAAATGCCTTCCTGCTGACGGATGCCATGGAGCAGTCCATGATCTATCAGACCAAGTGGGCCAGCGGATATACGGTCAACACGACCTCCACCAGGGCTCATATGGACAGCATGCATGCCGCAGGTAAGTCCGGTACTACCACCAACAACCTGGAGGTATGGTTCGTGGGCTTCACTCCCTACTATACCGCGGGCATATGGGGAGGCTGCGACGACAACCAGTCCCTGAACGAAACGACCACAGGAGCCAAAAACGGAGGAACC
>CALWHG010000064.1 GCA_944380315.1 uncultured Lachnospiraceae bacterium | reverse complement strand
ACTGTACCGGTGCTCTGGGTTCCGCTCGTACCGGTTACAGCTGCTCCGGGGCCCTCAGTCGTGACTATACTGTCGGTCTGAGAGGCTCCTGAGGTCTCCTGAGGCGCCTCCGGCTGGATGGGAGCTGCGGCCTGGGTCTCAGCCGCCTTGGTATATATGTTTCCTGCCTCGTCCACCCACTTGCCGTCGGCATTTACCAGATAGCCGTCCACTGTGGTGCTGCTGGCCATGATGCCGTCAGCATAGAAATAATAGCATTCTGCGATACCGTCCTTGTTGCCGTCAAGCCAGTACCAGTCGCCTGCAAGCCTAGTCCCGTCATCATTTTCATAGACCCACTGTACAGGCTGATCTGAAAGCTTTTCCCAGCCTGCCGCATAGGCGGTCATGCCTCCGGAAAGCTCAAACAATCCGTCGGAGATACGGGAGAACAGAGATGTCTCCCTCTCATCCTCAGATACAGCGCTGAGTCCCACTCCGGGACCGCTGTTGACATAGCTGCCGCTGTCTATGCTTACTCCGGGGCCGTAGCTCACGCTGCCTCCCGAAGATATGCCTGCTCCAGGGCCGGTGACTGTCCCTCCTGTGGAAGAGCCCGTGGTGCTGTTTCCAGTACCAGCGCCGGGATCACCTCCTGAAAATCCGTAGGTCTTGTCTGCATAACCGTAGCCGTTGTTTTCTATGATGGTACCTGCCTCTATGGTGCTTCCGTTTACGGGCACCACGACCTCGTTGTCAAGGAAGGTACCGTCTATGAGCTGCATGAGTCCATCCCTGGTCTGGGTGGAGGCGTTGTAGGACTGGAGCTCAAACTGGAATATATAGTCCTCGTCCAGGAAATTCCTGGGATCCATATAATGAGCTATGATCTCTGAAGAGGCTGCGTTCCAGGCAGAGCCGTCAAATCCGGGCCAGGAATCCGCAGCCCAGTCAAAGGCACCGGCTGCCGTGGACTTCCAGGAGGAGATAGACTCCACTCCCACCAGGTTGCGGCCCACTCTCGACTCCTCGGATATGACCGTGTTCCAGTCAAGTCCCGTATGCTGTGCGGTAAATACCCAGTTTGGATACTTCTGGTGAAGGCCCCTGAGTCCGTTTTTGTAGCTCTCGGGGAAGCCCTGCTGATTCATCCAGCTTTCAAAGTTGGCGTCCGTGGCACCATATATGACCTGCTGGTCGATATAGTCGCTGCGGGCATAGCCTGTCTGGCCGTTGCCGTAGCTTATCTGATACCAGGTGTATCCATCGTTGCCCCGGGTCTCAGACATGACTACGACCTGAGCGTTGTTTGACAGCACTCCCACTGCGCTGTAATCAGTGCCAGGGCCGGATCTTACGTTCATCCTGTCCGCATCCACATAGCCTGTCCAGGAGGCCGCATGTGCCCTCAGGAGCATGCTCCCGGGCAGAGGCAGCACTGCTGACTGCAGGGCCAGACAGAGCGCCAGGGCTGCGGAGATATGTCTTTTATCCATAAATCTTCTGATCATAAATCGCTGTTTGTCCTTTAAAACTCATTGCAAACCAGGCTGCGGGCTCCTCCTGCTCATATCAAGGCAAAAATAAACACCGCACAGCCTGAAGCTATACGGTGTTTATTATAAAATTGGCAAAAAAGTTTGTCTATATGATTAATCTAATCCTTAGACTAACGTAAGACTTTCGCAAGAAAAGCCAGGCTTATACGGGATATGCTCCGTCCTTTACCTTGGTCTTGTCTATGCCGCTGTCCTGAGCATCGCGGTACTCAAAGAACTCCTTTGCAACTGCGGGGAACAGAGCGTAGCTGAGCACATCCTCAGGCTGCCTCTTCCACTTGGCCATCTCCTCCTCAAACTTGGGAAGCTGAGGCTCGATAAGGTCTGCAGGTCTGCAGGTGATAGGCTCCTCGCCCTTGAGTATCTTCTTCTGTACCTCGGGATCCATGGGTCTGGGGCTCTGTCCGAACTCACCCTTTGCCAGCTTGTGGGACTCCTTGGGAACCAGCTTGTAGCGCTCGCCCATGAGCACGTTCATGACTGCCTGAGTGCCAACGATCTGTGAGGAAGGTGTAACCAGCGGGGGCTCACCGAAGTCCTTACGGACTCTGGGGATCTCCTCCAGCACCTCAGTCAGCTTATCTGACTTTCCTGCATCGGCCAGCTGCTTCACCATGTTGGAGAGCATGCCTCCGGGAACCTGATACTTGAGGGTGTTGATATCCACGCTCATGACCTTCGGATTGAGAAGGCCGCTCTTTAAACACTCCTCCTTATAGGGCTGGAAGTAGTTGCAGATCTCTATGAGCTTGTCTACATCAAGGCCCGTATCATAGGGTGTGCCCTGGAATGCCTTGACCATGACCTCGGTGGAGGGCTGTGAGGTACCAAGGGCGAAGGGAGTGCAGGCTGTATCGATGATGTCAGCTCCTGCCTCTACCGCCTTCATGTAGCTCATGGAAGCCATGCCTGAGGTATAGTGTGTATGTATGTCTATGGGAAGGTCAGTGACCTCCTTGAGGGCTGATACGAGCTCTGCAGCCTGTGCAGGAAGCAGGAGTCCTGCCATATCCTTTACACAGATGGAGTCTGCTCCCATATCAGTGATCCTCTTTGCCAGATCCTTCCAGTAATCAAGGGTATAGGCATCTCCCAGAGTATAGCACATGGCTACCTGGGCATGGCCGCCCTCCTTCTTCGTAGCATCAAGAGCAGTCTTGAGGTTGCGAAGATCGTTGAGGCAGTCAAATATACGTATGATATCTATACCGTTTGCTATGGACTTCTGAACGAAGTACTCGACTACATCATCGGCATAATGATTGTAGCCAAGGATGTTCTGTCCTCTGAAAAGCATCTGAAGCTTGGTATTTTTGAAGCCTGCACGAAGCTTGCGGAGCCTGTCCCAGGGATCCTCTTTAAGGAAACGCATGGCTGAGTCAAAGGTAGCTCCTCCCCAGCACTCAACGGCATAGTATCCGATGGCGTCCATCTTCTCTACGATGGGAAGCATCTCCTCGGTAGGCATACGTGTGGCGATAAGAGACTGATGAGCATCACGAAGGACGGTCTCAACTATCTTTACCGGCTTTTTTTCCATATCTGCCATTTTATATCCTCCAAAAAATGTGAACTAAGATTTACTTTACTCCAAATACCGCCATGAAGGTACCTGCGGCTACCGCCGTACCTATGACACCTGCCACATTGGGGCCCATGGCGTGCATCAGTATGAAGTTGGTAGGATCGTCCTCGGTAGCCACCTTCTGGGAAACACGGGCAGCCATGGGAACTGCGGAAACTCCCGCAGAGCCGATAAGAGGATTGATCTTTCCTCCCGTAAGCTTGCACATGATCTTTCCAAGGAGCACGCCTGCGGCGGTACCGAAGGCAAATGCTATCAGTCCCAGGAACACGATCTTGAGTGTGTCAGCATTGAGGAAGGCCTCTGCCGATGTGGTAGCGCCTACAGAGGTGCCCAGCAGGATAACGACTATGTACATCATGGCATTTGCCGCGGTCTCCGTAAGCTGCTTTACGACTCCGGACTCCTTGAAAAGGTTTCCGAGCATGAGCATGCCCACAAGGGGAGCCGTGGAAGGAAGTACCATACATACTACTACCGTTATGACTATGGGGAAGAGTATCTTTTCAAGCTTGGATACGGGCCTCAGATTGTCCATACGTATCATGCGCTCTTCCTTGGTGGTCATGGCTCTCATGATGGGAGGCTGGATAACGGGCACCAGCGCCATGTATGAATAAGCAGCCACGGCTATGGGGCCAAGCAGTCCCGACTCTCCCAGTTTATTTGCCAGGAATATGGAGGTAGGGCCGTCAGCACCTCCGATGATGGAGATGGCAGCTGCCTGCCTTCCGGTAAATCCAAGGAATATGGCTACGAAGTATGCCATATATATACCAAACTGTGCTGCTGCGCCGAGCAGGAAGGTCTTGGGGTTGGCTATCAGGGGACCGAAGTCCGTCTGTGCTCCTACGCCCATGAATATGAGCGAGGGAAGTATGGTCCACTCATCCAGCTTGAAAAAGTACCAGAGCATGCCGCCCGTACCATTTGCACTCTCCTCTGCGGAAAGCATGATATCAGGGTAAATGTTTACAAGCAGCATACCAAAGGATATAGGGATCAGGAGCAGAGGCTCAAATCCCTTCTTTATCGCCAGGTACAGGAAAAGGAAAGCAACCAGTATCATGATGTAGTTGCCAACTGTAAGTCCAAGAAACGCTGTCTGCCCAACCAGATTAGAAAATGTACTTGCTAAATCCATTATTATTCCTCCGGTCTTTCAAAAGCTCTGGTCTATCAGTTAAGAGTAGCAAGTACTGCTCCTGACTCTACCTGGTCTCCCTCCTTGCAGTCGATGGTAGCTATGACGCCATCCTGAGGAGCAACTATATCGTTCTCCA
>CALWHG010000063.1 GCA_944380315.1 uncultured Lachnospiraceae bacterium | reverse complement strand
GCTTCGCCGTTTAGCCTTATGTTCATGGCTACCTACGGCATCTTCTTGTGCATTTCGAGGTCCTCGTCAAGTATCCTCTTTTCTTTGTTATCCATATATGTCATTCTCCGTATGATCGTTTTATTTAAGTCCTGAGCCAGCAAAGCCTCTTATATCCTCTGCTGAGCCTTGACCGAACACTCTCCGACTGCTGCGGAAGTGCCCAGAAGCTCCGGAAGTATGTCCTCCCTTGCTCCCTGCTGCTTTATGCTGCCGTTTTCGATGACTATGACCGTATCGGCTATCTCAAGTATACGCTCCTGATGGCTGATGATGATTATGCTGCCATGGGTCGAATCCTTGATGTGCCTGAATACATTGATCAGGTTGTTGAAGCTCCAGAGATCTATGCCCGCCTCTGGCTCGTCAAATATGGCCAGCTTTGAGTTCCTGGCCAGCACCGTGGCTATCTCTATCCTCTTGAGCTCACCGCCTGAAAGGGAGGCATCCACCTCTCTGTTTATGTAGTCCCTGGCACAGAGCCCCACCTCGCTGAGATACTCACAGGCCTTTCCTATGGAGAGGGTCTTGTCCCCTGAGGCAAGCCTCAGCAGGTCCAGCACCTCTATGCCCTTGAACTTGACAGGCTGCTGGAAGGCGTAGCTTATGCCGGCCCTGGCCCTGTCTGTGATGCTCATGTCAGTTATGTCAGTACCATCAAATATGATGGAGCCTGAGTCCGGCTTAAGCACTCCCGCCAGCATCTTTGCGAGAGTCGACTTGCCGCCTCCGTTGGGTCCTGTTATGACGGCAAAGCAGTCATCGGGTATCTCCAGATCCACATGTCTCAGTATATCCTTCTTTCCCTGCTCGTCGTCCACACCGTAGCTGAGATCTTTTACTGTTATCATAGATATATCGGAATGCTCCGAATCCTTTCTTTAAAATAAAAATCGGGCGGAGCCGAAGCTCCACCCTGGATTTTACCATATTTTGTATCTCAATGAAACACATTTAGTATAACGTCTCTGTATACTTTCTGAAATTTTCATAAAGATCAGAGAGTAAATAGCAGCTTTCCAAAGGTGCCGTCATGGGCCTCATTGAAATAATAGTTCTTGCCGTCGATGGTCCTGAGACCATAATACATGGCTCCCTGAGTACCGTCTGATACGGGGTTGAGATAGTAGGTATTGCCGTCTATGTTCTGCCAGCCGGTCAGCATACGGCCGTATGTGCCGTCATGCACCGTGTTGAGGTAGAACCAGTTGGTGCCGTCAAAAAGCCAGCCTGCCTGCATCTTGCCTGTGCTGTCACAGTAGTACCAGTAGGATCCGTCATGTACCCAGCCTGTGGAATATGCACCGGAAACATTACGATAGTACCAGTCACTGCCTACCTGTACCCAGCCGACCGTGACTCCTGAGCCAGTGCCTGCTGCAGGACCGGGGTTGACTGCGGTGCCGGGTGTAGTGCCAGTGCCGCTTGATCCGGAGCTTATGTTGCCGCTTCCGATGTCTGACCAGGTCTCATACTCGGTGATATCAAAGTTATAGATATCGATGTCTCCCATGGTCCTCCAGTCAGAGGGCGCTGTCCTAGAGTTGTTGCCGGCATTGCCCACGGCTCTGATGGCTATGCCTGTCACACGGCTCCTGTTGTCGCCCTCTCCTCTGTTGTAGGAGGACACTGACAGGGACTCAGAGCTGACCGTGGTCTTCCTGGAGCGCTCGTTGTCGTTGCCGTCTATCCAGTTCATCAGCACCTCATAGCGGGATGCGTCTCCGTCCCATCTGATGGTGCTCGCAGTGCCGAGCTCGTTGTCCTTGGTAGTGAAGGTAGGCGTAGCCCACTTATAGTATGGATATGCCCTTACCCTGACTATCAGGGTATCCGGAGACTCGGTGTTCTTCCTCTGTACGCTTGATATGCCCGTATAGGTCACATTGATCTGAGCGTCATCGGGGAAATAGTAGCCTGCGTTTGCATAAAATACCAGCTCATAGGTCCTCTCGGATCTGTAGGTGGTACTGTCCTCGTTGGTGTCGTAATAATATGACAGAGAATACTGATAGCTGTCGCTGGTGAAAAGCGGCATGGTAGTATGCGCGTTATACTCAAAGGGCTGCTCATCATCGGGCCCGCAGTTGATATTCACCGTGGTGATGGCTGTGGCCGCATAGGATGAAAAAGCCATGGCAAACATGGCGCACAGCGCGATGCCTAAGGTCCTGAAGGTCTTCTTCATAGTCTGCTCACTCCTTTTCTTATATGTGGGCCGGAGGTCCGGCCTCTATCCCCTTATCTCTTCACTTAGATTATAAGGCACAGGGGCATCCCATACAATAAACTTAGTCATACAGAATTATTAAGAAAAAACCTTCGGACTTTATGAAAATGTAAGGCCCTTTTTACCTTAAATCTTCCTTACACGGGCAGCTCTCATCTGCACAGCTCAGCTACCACCTGATTTATGAGCTTTCCGTCAGCCTTGCCCTTCATGTCAGCCATGACAGCCTTCATGATGACTCCCTTGTTCTTGGTAGCCAGCTCCTCTGAAAATTTTTCAGATATATATGCCCTGACCTCATCGGCATCCATCTGCTTCGGAGCATACTCACTTATGACATCATAGCGGAACTGATACTCAGCCTTGAGATCCTGTCTCTCCTCAGGGCAGGTATCTATCTGTTCCTTTACGCTCTTCTGCTCCTTGAGTATGACCTGATCCACCAGTGACTCCGGCACGTCTTCCCTGCAGCCTCCGTCTATGGCCGCCTTCTTTACCGCAGACACCAGTGACGATATGGCATCCTTCCTCTCCTTGTCCCTGGCCTTCATGGCCGCTATCATGTCCTTCTGAAGTGTCTCGAGCTTCATCTCTATATCCTCCTGTATATTTATAGTCTAAGATGATCACATATCATCCGCCGCTGCCGGTCATACCGCCAGCTCATCAAGCCTTTTCCATCTCAAGTCTCTTTATGACGGTCCTCGCCGCCTTGACTCCCGATGCACCGGCCTGGGCAAGCCCCCTCGTCACTCCGGCTCCATCTCCTACGGCAAAGAAGTTTGCCTTCTCGGTCTCAAGCTCAGAGCTGAGCTTGAGCCTTGCAGAATAGAACTTGACCTCGGCTCCGTAAAGCAGGGTGTCATAGTTGGCCGTGCCGGGAGCGATCTTGTCAAGTGCATAGATCATCTCGATGATATCATCGAGCTGTCTCTTCGGAAGGGCCAGTGACAGGTCTCCAGGCGTAGCTGCTGTCAGGGTCGGATGGACCGTGGACTGCTGAAGCCTGTGCTCATTTGTACGAACTCCCTTCACAAGGTCTCCGAAGCGCTGTACCAGCACTCCTCCGGCCAGCATGTTTGAAAGGGATGCTATGTGCTTGCCATACCTGTAGGGCTGATCAAAGGGCTCCGTAAACTTATTTGATACCAGCAGGGCAAAGTTGGTATTTTCGCTCCTGAGGCTCTTGTCCGAATACGAATGTCCGTTTACCGTGTTGATGCCTTCTACATTTTCAGTGACCACATGACCATAGGGGTTCATGCAGAAGGTCCGGACCGAATCGCCATACTGCTTGGTGCGATACACCAGCTTGGACTCATAGACCACATCAGTTATATGCTCAAATACTATGGCAGGAAGCTCCACCCTGACTCCTATATCCACCTGATTGTTGATAAGGGTCAGTCCCAGCTCCTTGCACTGATCAGCAAACCACTCGGCTCCCGAGCGTCCGGGACCGGCTATCAGATATCTGGTAATGTAGGTGTCTCCCGACTCTGTCTCAAGGCTGTAGCGTCCATCGTCCAGAGCATTTATCCTTGTGACAGCCGTGTTGAATAAAAAGGTATGCTTCTTCGATATATGCTCATAGATGCTCGTAAGTATCTGCAGATTCTTCTCCGTACCAAGGTGCTTGACCCTCGCTGAGAGCAGGTGCAGATCGTATTCCAGAGCCTTCTTCTTAAGTGCCAGCGCCTCCGGGGTAAAGGTGGAAAATGTCTCCGTGGTGGCGCCGTGACGCACATTGAGGCTGTCCACGTACTCTATAAGCTCCATGACCTCCTTTTCGGGCATGAAATCGGTAAGCCAGCCTCCAAAGGCAGTCGTAAAGTTATATTTTCCATCTGAAAATGCTCCCGCACCGCCAAAGCCGCACATGGTATCGCATACCTTACAGTGTATGCAGGCCTTGACCTTTCCTGCCACTATGGGACAGGACCTGTGGTATATATCCGGGCCCTGGTCTATGACCAGCACATTTGCCTCAGGGCATTTTTCAGCCATCTCATAAGCCGCAAATATGCCGGCCTCACCGGTACCCAGTATGATCACATCATAATCCTTCGACATAAACAAACGCTCCCTGAATCAGTGTTATTGAATATCATAAATATCTTCACTTGAACATGGCCCTGAGTCTTGCCTTTTCCTCTTCTGTCGCAAATACAGCCTCAACAGAGTTGTGGGCACATTTTATAAGGTCATCCATGGTAAAGCCCATC
>CALWHG010000062.1 GCA_944380315.1 uncultured Lachnospiraceae bacterium | reverse complement strand
GCTGCCGCCCTGGCCTCAGCAGTATCCTTCGATACCACCCCGGTATCAGCGCCTGAGCCGCCCTGCTTTGCCTTCTCTGTCTTGTCTGTCTTATCTTCCTTATGCTCCAGACCTGTTTTTACACCTTTTTCCTCAGCCAATGCTGCTCTACCTCCATAACTGAGGTCATTATATATGAGCCAATAGGCTTTGTCAAAAGCGGACATATATGGTATAAAGGAAGCAACAGAAAAGGAGCCGTACATATGATGAATCAGGAAGACAGATCAGAAAACGCCAAAGCTCAGAGCTCAGAGTCCCTGAGCCATGACACAAAAAAGGAGCTCCAGAGGAGCTCCTATACACGCACTCAGCGTCTGCTTGCCACCATAGGACTTGTGATCATGGCTGGGCTCATCGTAGCACTCATAGTTCTGTTCCTTACGGGAGCAGAGCCCGGAGCCATACTGGCAGTGCTCTTCTGCCTCATAGTGATCCCCTGCGTGCTCTATGGCTTCCGACTGTATGTGGACTATACAGTCAGAAAGGATAAATGATATATGCGGTCTACACTGCAATAAATGGATAAGCGATCAGGCGCTTACGCCTGCTGCATATCCGGTAGACCAGGAATTCTGGAGGTTGAAGCCGCCAGTAATTGAATATAGATACAGCATATCTACGGCAAAATACAGGCAGGGGAATTTTTTTGACTCCATGGTCCTGGGATCGATCTCTTTTACATCCACCCCTCCCTTGGTTATGACCGCCTCATTGAAGCCCCCAAGCCCTGTGACCTGGTATCTGAGATCCTTTATGACAGCGCCAATGCGCTGCCTGTCCTCCCTTGTGACCGAATTAGCCTTCCGATCGGGATCAAGTCCCGCCCTTCCCAGCACCGGCAGGATGAGGGAGGAGGGAAGCATGGCCCGAAGTACATTTTTGATATCCTGATTTTTAGCCCCGTCAAGCTCGCGAAGGAGCCTTGCATCCAGCTTCTCAGCGGAAAGCGCAGGCTTAAGATCTATGCTCAGGCTCAGCCCATCGCAGCTCCCGCCATTTGAAAGCATGGACTCTCCCGCATAGGATGAGGCCGTGAGCACCAGAGGTCCGCTAAGCCCCCTGTGTGTAAACAGCAGCTCTCCCAGCTCCTTATACAGAAGCTTTTTCTCTTCATAAAGGCTGAGCTCCACGTTGCGAAGGGACAGACCGGAAAGCTCCGAGACCTCTCTGAGCTCTTCTACCTCCATGGGCACCAGTGATGGCAGGCAGTCATTGACCCTGAGACCAAAGTGCCTTGCAAACCTGTAGCCATCGCCCGTGGAGCCTGTGGTGGGATAGCTGAGTCCTCC
Organism: uncultured Lachnospiraceae bacterium; assembly: GCA_944380315.1. Taxonomy (GTDB): domain Bacteria; phylum Bacillota; class Clostridia; order Lachnospirales; family Lachnospiraceae; genus Avilachnospira. Next base: position 3,387 of record CALWHG010000062.1, on the reverse strand, counting down.
GGTCGCCACTATGAGCTTCTGACATGAAAATGTCTCCGTATGCCTGTGCTCCTGGTCAAAGGCCTTAAGGGCAAATCCCCCCTCGGGAAGCTGCTCTATGGATCTCACCTCAGTCCTTAGCCTGATACTGACTCCGGTCTCTGAAAGGAGCCTTGTAAGTGCCTTTGTCACGTCAGAGGCATGATCGGACACGGGAAATACCCTGTCTCCCCTCTCAGTCTTCAGCCGGCAGCCGGCAGACTCGAGCAGCTCACACATGTCCTCATTTGAAAATCTTCGGAAGGCAGAATAAAGGAAGCGTCCATTTCGGCACTGATTGCTTATAAGCCCTTCAAAATCACAGGCATTTGTCACGTTGCAGCGGCCCTTGCCTGTGATATAGATCTTCTTTCCCAGCTTTTCATTTTTTTCCAGAAGAAGGACAGAGCCCCCGGACAAGGCAGCACCATAAGCTGCTATCATGCCGGCGGCTCCGCCTCCTATGACTATCACATCCGTCATATATGATCTCTTTCTCAGCTAAGACACATCTTTACCGAAGACTGGTCTCCATATCCGTCAGGATTCTTTGACTGCCAGTTGTAGGAATCACGGCACATCTCCTCTATGCCGCGCTCTGCCACCCAGCCCATCTCATCTCTTGCCTTGGTGGGATCGCAGTAGTTGCATGCGATGTCGCCAGGACGTCTGGGATCGATGACATACTTGAGCTCATGTCCGCAGGCCTTTTCATAGGCATGGATGACATCCAGCACGGAGTACCCGTGACCGGTACCAAGGTTGACTATAAATACGCCGGGCTTTTCCTCAAGCTTCTTAAGGGCACAGACATGTCCCTTGGCAAGGTCTACCACATGTATATAGTCGCGGACTCCTGTGCCATCGGGAGTATCGTAGTCGTCTCCGAAGACATGCACCGCATCGCGCTTTCCGATAGCCACCTGGGCTATGTAAGGCACCAGGTTGTTGGGTATGCCCTTGGGATCCTCGCCTATGAGTCCTGACTCGTGGGCACCTATGGGATTGAAATAACGAAGGAGCGCCACATTCCACTCAGGATCGGCCTTCTGAAGATCCGTAAGTATCTGCTCTATCATGCCCTTGGTCTGACCGTAGGGATTTGTGATCTCACCCTTGGGGCAGTCCTCGGTAACAGGTATGACCTTGGGATCTCCGTATACCGTGGCTGAGGATGAAAAGATGATGTTTTTGCAGCCGTGCTTACGCATGACATCACAGGTAAGCAGCAGGCCAGCTATATTGTTGTAGTAGTACTCAAGAGGCTTGGCAACGGACTCGCCTACAGCCTTGTAGCCCGCAAACATGATGACTGCCTCAGGCTTTTCCTTATCAAATATGGCTGACATGGCAGGCTCATCCAGCATGTCCGCCTCATAAAATGTCATGGTCTTGCCGGTTATCTGCTCCACCCTCTCTATGGCCTTTTTGGATGAATTGTAGAGATTGTCGACACATACCACCTCATAGCCGCTCTCAAGGAGCTCCACGCAGGTATGGCTGCCTATATATCCGGCGCCTCCCGCTACCAATACCTTCTTCATATCTAAGCCTCCCGCCCTTTCCGGGCTCAGGCCCGTCTGCCGGGCCATAACACACAGGATCCGTAAACATTTGCAGATCGTCTACATTATAACAGACTCGACACCATATATACAACCTTAAAGATGACCGCGTATCGTAATTTGTTCTCTAAGGCCTGTCCTCTGCATTGTTGTCTTTCTGAAGCCTGTCCTCTGGTCAGGCTATGACTCCGTCAAAGATATGGCGTATCTTAAGCGCCTGATAAAGTATGCCTCCGAAAAGGCCACAGGATATAAGCTCTCCAAGTCCCACAGTTGCAAGCAGGAAGGGATAGCTGTCCGTGCTGCCGTAGACCTGCTGAAGCACCATGGGCACTATGAGCATATTTGAAATGATAGGAAATATGGGCGCGGTCCAGGGAGCCCTGCGTCCTATGACACGTGTGCCTATGGCTCCAAGCAGCGTAGCCAGAGATCCAAAGACTATGTCCCAAAAGGCACAGCCTGTAAGCAGATTTGCGAGCAGACATCCGATAAAAAGTCCGGGTACAGCTGCTCCGGTAAATACGGGAAGTACGGTCAGTGCCTCAGAAAAACGAAGCTGTACGGCTCCGCTGGCCAGACCCATGGCATTTGCCAGAAAAGTAAGCAGCACATAAAGCGCCGCGATGACCCCTGCCGTGGTAAGGAAGGAGGTCCTTCTTTGCATGTTGTTCATATGTTTCTCCTCTAGTATTTTTTTAAGGTGTGGAAGGTCACGAACACACCGCATCGATACGCGCCGATAAATATATCACAGATACGCAGGAGACTCAAGAACTATCTGCAGGATGCGCCAGACTACACATCTGCAGGATATGTCAGACTAAAGGAACATATGCATCCATATCCAGAAGGCCAGACCCCCAAGGCCGCCTCCCAGGGTGTTATAAAAAAGATCCGCAAGCTGAAAGGTCCCAAGCCTGAATACGGTCTGCATAATCTCCACACATAGAGACAGGGAAAATGCTGCTGCAAGGCTGAGCCTCAGGCAGGCCCAAAGCCCGGCCTCAACCCCGCCATATGTCCTGCCCAGCCTCCTTGCTCTCATGGAGCAATGCCTCTCCATAAGGAAGAAGAAGCCAAAGGGGATGGTCATGATGATGTTTTCAAAGCATTCAGCGGTCAGGGTCCTCCTGCCATCGGCATGCACATTCCATATCCACCAGCCTCCCATGAGCTTGTTGAGCGGATCCTCCCAAAGCTCACGAAATATAAGGGTCTTGAATATGATCATAAAGGTCACTGTCAAAAATAGGAACAGGCTCACTGCCCTGCCCACTGTCAGCCTGCTCCTTCCCCAGGCAAGTATGATGCATGAAAGCAGGCCTGTGACCAGCAATCCCGCAACAAGAGAAGGCGGAGCCGTAAGTCTCAGGGTCTCCGCCACGTCCTCATATATCATTGTGATGATGTCTGATGTCAAATCACTGCCTTCCTGATACCTCTGCTCAGCCCTTTGAATAACTGTAAGTCCTGTGTTCATCGGGCCTTAGATGCGATACTCAGATATGCCTCATGATTATGTCTCAGAAGATAAGTCTTTATGTGCTTAAAGTATAAACCAGCAGCAAGGTTTTGTCCAGTATACAAAATGCAAACTTCGCATAAGTCCTATGTATACTTAACTTGAAATTTGTCTGCTGAGATCAACTTGTATTTTCATTTAATCCTGTTTTAATGAAATTCCTTTTAAATTATAATTTCAATCTAATATGACTTTTTACAATTTTCATGCTATAATAAATGAAGAATCTTCAAGTTCATGTTCAGCAAGAGAAAGGAGGCCTCATGCAAAATCGTGCAG
>CALWHG010000061.1 GCA_944380315.1 uncultured Lachnospiraceae bacterium | reverse complement strand
CTCTCGTAACGCCTACTGGGCATCGGTGCATAAGATGTGGCTGGAAGGCGACATACAGTTTATAATTATGCCGGAGTCAAAATATAGTGGCGTATTTATTCGTGGGTATTTTGAGTACTATCTCAAGAATCTGATTCGATAATGGGCCGAAATAGAATTGACCGCATATATTTGGCTGTTACTCCGGACGAAAAACAGCAGCCATTATATGAAGCCACCACTATAGAAGAACTCGCCGAATGGGCCAAAATAAAGCCCTCGACCGTCCGATATTATATAAGCAAAGATTGTAGTGGTAAAACTAATGGTTTTAAATGTATAAGTCTTTCAAGAGAAGAATACCGGAATAAGTATCTCGTTGAACCGACTGTAGCACCAGTACGAAAAGAACTCAAGGAAAGAAGGCCTATGGTTCCCCATAAACGTTCTTTATATATGGCAGTAACGGCGGACGAGTATGAGCTACCAGTCTACGTTTGCGATAATCTACGGCAATTGGCGGACTGGGCCGGTTTAAAGTACAGTACTCTGGGCGGATATATTGGCCGAGGAATCGAAGGCAAGAAGACAGGGTGTAGGTTTTATAGAGTGGATTTAGAGGACGATATAGATGATGGAAATGAAAGTAGTGCCAATATGGGAGAAAGCTAATTTGACTCTTGAGGAGGCTGCGGAATATTTTGGGATTGGAATCAACAAGCTCCGAGATATGACCGAGGCAGATGATTGTCCATATGTACTATGGAATGGGCGCAAGAGATTGATAAAGCGCCGGAAGATGGAAAAGTACTTGGACGACCTCTATTCTATATAGGAAGGAATGTTGTTAAGGGATCTGTTGTCGTGCTATAATTAGGCCGCAACAGGTCCTTTCTACAATACGGAAAGGAAATAATATGTCAGAGAAAAGGAGAGATAACAAGGGGCGTGTATTAAAAACGGGAGAAAGTCAACGAAAGGATGGCCTATATCAATTCAGATACACCGACTGGACAGGGAAAAGACAGACCATATATGCTTCAGACCTATCTGTATTGCGAGAAAAAGAAGAAGATATTCTCAAGCGTAAGTTTCGCGGGAAGATTCGCACTATTTCGACAAGCGACACTGTCGCAGATTTAGTGGATAGGCATGTTTCGTTGAAACGAAGGCTTAGTCGCGGCGGGCAACGTCAGTATCAGTATATGAAGAATCTGATTAATAAACACCAAATCGCAAAAATGAAGATTTCGGATGTAAAGACGTCTACCGCAAAACAGTTTATAACGGAACTGTATGATGACGGACTTGGTTCAGAGACTATAAAAAGGGCTGCGGGATTTTTACGGGGAGCGTTTCAATTGGCGGTAGAAGATGAGTTGCTATTTATGAATCCGTTTTCGATCAACTGCAGAGCCTTAATTCCCGATACAAAGAATAAGCGACAAGCTTTAAGTCCCGAAGACCAGAGAAGATGGTTTGAGTTCTTATCCGGCGATCGGATATACAGTAGATACTATGACATCAACTTAGTCTTGTTGTTTACTGGCATAAGAGTCTCTGAATTGTGCGGGCTTACTATTAGAGATGTAGATCTTAAAAATGGATACATCAATATCGACCATCAGCTGATCAAGTATGGTACGGACCCGCTGAGCATATGTCATCCAAAGTCAAAAAGTGGAGTCAGAAAGATCCCTCTATATAAAGAAGTAGTGCCGGTTTTCGAGAAGCTAATTGAACAGGCTCAACATAACCGGTCTGGCGTAGAGATTGATGGATATAAAGACTTTATATTCTTTTCCAGCACAGGGCGACCGTACAGCAACATTGATATAGACAAGATATTTCAGCGTGCGCAGGCGAAGTTTAATAAGCTATATCCAGATAGTCCGATAAAGGTGACGCCACATGTGTTGCGGCACACATATTCAACGAACAACGCCAGATGGGGGATGGAGATCACGTCCCTGAGTTATTTGATGGGGCATGCCAGCAATTCGATAACGTTAGACGTATACACTCATACGGCAGACTTTGATCAGTCGATGAAGGAAGTCAGACGTTTAGATCGTGATGTAATTGATTCTGACGTTCTCCCTACACCAGTGATGGTGTAGTAAAAATGGCCACTACACCACAATAACATTTTGATCCCGTAGTCAATACGTCCCACTACACCAATTTGTACACCATTTTCGCGCTAACTTATAAGTATTTATGTAGAGTCACGTGAAAATAAAATACATCCTTTATGTACACTGAACGTATGACGATGGCTTAAAATAAGGGATATGTAGACCTGTGAAGGTTGATATAATTTTTTTGTGAAAGTTATATGATTTTCCCTTATGATTTTTGGTAAATGTGTCCAGAGTATATTGCGCTTACTATAATTTAAGTATAAAATATCAAAAGGATTTTGTGCATATTTACAGATTGTGGACAGGGGGAACATATGCTTAGCGGTCAGGTGATTCAAAATACCATAGACGGGATCAGGGCCATCACACATACCTCTCTGGCGGTATGCGACATGGGCGGCCAGCTCCTGAATCAGAGCGGAGACATAAGAGGCATAAATGACAAGACCATAGAAGCATTTGCAGGATCGGATGCGGTGGAGCAGTCTGCAGGAGACCTTATGCTGTACAAGGTCTTTGACGATCATGATCCTGAGTACGTCATCATCACAAGTACTGAGGAGCCAAATGCACGCATGAGCCTCAGGCTTGCTGCCATGCAGCTTGAGAACCTCAACACGGCCTATCGTGAGCGCTTCGATCGGGATAACTTCATCAAGAACCTGCTTCTCGACAACATGCTGCTCATAGACATATACAACAGGGCCAGGAAGCTTCACATAGACATAAATGCGGAGCGCTGCGTATTCATAACCGAGATAAAAGGCAGCGAATCCCTGGCTCAGGACATCATGCGCAAGCAGTTCGGACGGGAGGGCACGGACTTCGTGACCACCGTGGAGGAGGATCATATAGTCCTCATAAAGGAGATAACGGATCTGCAGGAGCCGGACAGAGAGCTCTCGTCCTGTGCGGAGCTCATACAGAGGTCCCTGTTCATGCAGGGCATAGAGTCCAGGGTCGCCTATGGCAGCACCATAAGCGAGATCAAGGAGGTATCAAAGTCCTACAAGGAGGCCAAGCTGGCTTTGGACGTGGGACGGATCTTCTATGAGGACAGACAGGTCATAGCCTATGCCAAGCTCGGTATAGGCAGACTCATCTACCAGCTGCCCATAAATCTCTGCAGGCTTTTCATATCGGAGATATTTAAAGGCAAGACCCCGGAGGACTTTGATGAGGAGACCCTCATCACCATAGAGAAGTTCTTTGAGAACAGCCTCAATGTCTCTGAGACCTCAAGGCAGCTCTTCATACACAGGAACACCCTGGTCTACAGGCTCGACAAGCTGGAAAAGGCTACGGGGCTGGACCTGCGCATCTTTGACGATGCCATCACCTTCAAGATAGCACTGATGGTGGTGAAATACATGGAATATATGGAAAAGAATGATTTTTAAGCCATGATCATACTACAGAATGTCAGCAAAACATATCAGACCGGCGTAAAGGCCGTAAGGGACCTGAACCTCAGGATAGATGACGGAGAGTTCGTCTTTATAACCGGAAGGTCGGGTTCAGGAAAGTCCACGCTTTTCAAGCTCCTTACCAGAGAGCTCCTTCCTACTGAGGGCAGCATAGTGGTAAATGACTACGACCTTGACAGCATCAAAAAGAGGCAGATACCCAGGTTCCGCAGGAGCATAGGAGTGGTCTTCCAGGACTTCCGCCTGCTGAACGACAGGAACGTATACGAAAATGTGGCCTTTGCCCAGAGGGTCATAGGCGCGTCAGCCTATGAGATCAGGACAAATGTGCCGCGTATGCTTCAGCTCACGGGACTTTCGCACAAATACAAAAACATGCCCTATGAGCTCTCCGGCGGAGAGCAGCAGAGAGTAGCCATAGCCAGAGCTCTCGTAAATCAGCCCAGTGTCATACTGGCTGATGAGCCTACGGGCAACCTGGATGAGGCAAATACTGCGGATATCATGAAGCTCCTTGAGGAGATAAATGCCATGGGCACCACGGTCATAGTCATAACTCATTCCACGGCCATGGTGGAGTCCATGAAAAAGAGGGTCATCCACATGGAAAAGGGAAGGATAGTCCATGACAGCGGAGCCCAGCCTCAGAGAAGACAGAGGAGCGGAAGGAGGGCGACACAGGCATGAGCACCTTTTTCTATTGTATAAAGCAGGGACTTGCCAACCTTCGGCGCAACTGGCTGTTTTCCATGGCCTCCATAGCCACGGTGGCAGCCTGTATCTTCCTGTTCTGCATGTTTTATTCCATCATAGCAAACGTGCGCAGCATAGTGTATACGGCGGAGACCACGGTAGGCATAACCGTATTTTTCGATGAGGATGCAGATGATGCCGTAAAGGAAGCCGTCCGTACCTCCATACAGGAAAGAGGAGGAGTCAAGGAGATAGTCTATACCTCCGCGGAGGAGGCCTGGGCCAGCTTCAAGGAGGAATACTTCGGGGAGGATGCAGAGGAGCTTTCAGAGGCATTTGCAGATGACAACCCTCTGGCAGACAGTGACAGCTATGAGGTCTTCCTTCAGGATATCGAGGATCAGGAGGCCATGGCGTCCTTTATCTCAGGCCTTCCGGGAGTGCGAGAGGTCAATTATGCAAACACCGTAGTGTCGGTGCTAAAAAGCCTCAACAGGGTCATATATATACTGTCCCTGGTGATCATAGGCGTGCTGGTGGCCGTATCAGTATTCCTTATAAGCAATACAATCTCAGTGGCAGCCGCCTTCCGTAAAAGGGAAAATGAGCTGGAAGGCGGTCGGAAAGGGCGTGTTCCTGGTAGCACCCGTGGGATTATATTTTTTTGTGATTTCCAAGGCGTCCCCTTTTGTCACGCTTCGTTACATCGCTCCGGTGACT
>CALWHG010000060.1 GCA_944380315.1 uncultured Lachnospiraceae bacterium | reverse complement strand
GTATGATATTGCTGTATTTTCCCATGAGCTCGCAGACCAGACGCTTCCTGCTCAGGTCTCCAAGCTCATCCAGATGCTCTATCTCAAATACCACTATGCGCTCAAGTCCCTCATGCTCCAGATCCCTGCCCGGCTGATATATGCGCATGATGCGCCCGCCGCCTATATGCTTCCTGAGAGACATGCAGAAGCTGGGAGCCGCTGCCTGTGAGAGCTCGTTGTCCTCTCGAAGCCTCAGGAGAGGCAGTGAGGGGTCAGCGGATATGAGCAGACGCTGTATCTGTCTGTTGTTTTTGATACTCAAAAGCAGCTCATCCTTTTCAGGCTGAGCCACCTTGCTTATGCTCCCCATAAGGAGCCTGTCATTCAGTTCTCTGACGGTGGCAGCCACCGCAAAGCCATCATATGCCATAGTCTCTCCCTGTCATGTGATGCTGGCCTGAGGGCCTGTCCCTTCAGGGCCTCAGCCCTTCTTGAAGGACGCTCTCTTCCTCAGGAGGGGATCCAGTATCTTCTTCCTTATACGAAGAGACTTGGGAGTGACCTCCAGCAGCTCATCCGTATCTATGAAGTCCATGCACTGCTCCAAGGACATGATCTTGGGGGGCACCAGTCTCAGGGCCTCGTCCGCATTTGATGATCTGGTATTCGTCAGCTTCTTCGTCTTGCAGACATTTATCTCTATGTCCTCAGCCTTGGGAGACTGGCCTATGACCATACCGCCGTAGACCTTGGTGCCGGGTCCTATGAACAGTATGCCGCGCTCCTGGGCATTGAAGAGTCCATAGGTTATGGCCTCTCCCGCCTCATAGGCTATGAGAGAGCCTGTGGGCCTGTAGGAAAGGTCTCCCTTATAGGGCTCATAGCCCTCAAAGGCCGTATTGAGTATGCCCGTACCCTTGGTATCCGTAAGGAACTCATTCCTGTAGCCTATGAGTCCTCTGGAGGGTATGGAGAACTCCAGCCTCGTCATGCCGCCCTCCATGGGAGACATGCCTGAAAGCTCTCCCTTCCTCTGGGTCAGCTTCTGTATGACCGTACCCGTAAAGTCCTCGGGTACATCTATGTATGCGATCTCCATGGGCTCCGTAAGCTTTCCCCTCTCATCGGTCTTGTAAAGCACCTCTGCCTTGGAGACCGCAAACTCATAGCCCTCTCTGCGCATATTTTCTATGAGCACGGAAAGATGGAGCTCACCTCTGCCCGATACCTTAAAGCAATCGGGGGAATCGGTCTCCTCCACTCTCAGGGATACGTCCGTATTGAGCTCACGGAACAGCCTCTCTCTCAGATGTCTGGAGGTGATGTATTTTCCCTCCTGACCCGCAAGGGGAGAGTCATTTACCATGAAATACATGGCTATGGTAGGCTCCGATATCTTCTGGAAGGGTATGGCCTCCACCTTTTCAGGATCACAGATGGTATCGCCTATATGTATCTCAGGTATGCCCGAGATAGCCACTATGGAGCCCACACTGGCCTCCTGGACCTCCACACGCTTGAGTCCGCTGAACTCATAGAGCTTGGAGACCTTGGTCTTTATGAGCTTATCCTTGTCATGATGGTTTATGAGCACCACCTGCTGATTGACTCTGATCTTGCCGTTGGATACCTTGCCTACGCCTATCCTTCCCACGAACTCATTGTAGTCTATGGTAGATATGAGCATCTGAAGAGGCGCATCGAAGTCTCCCTCAGGGCAGGGGATGTGCTCAAGGATGGTATCAAGGAGGGGATCCATGCTGTCCTGAAGCTGATCGGACTCCATGCCTGCCTGACCGCTCCTTGCAGAGGCAAATACGAAGGGACAGTCTATCTGCTCGTCAGAGGCACCCAGATCCATAAGGAGCTCCAGGACCTCATCTACTACCTCGGAGGGCCTGGCCTCGGGACGGTCTATCTTGTTTACGCATACCACTACGGGCAGCTCCAGCTCCATGGCCTTGCCAAGGACGAACCTGGTCTGGGGCATGGGGCCCTCAAAGGCATCCACGAGGAGCACTACTCCGTCTACCATCTTGAGCACACGCTCCACCTCGCCGCCGAAGTCCGCATGGCCCGGGGTATCCACTATGTTTATCTTGCAGCCCTTGTAGCTTATGGCCGTATTTTTGGACAGTATGGTTATGCCTCTCTCACGCTCTATGGCGTTTGAGTCCATGACCCTGTCCACCACCTCCTGGTTTTCACGGAATATGCCGTTCTGACGGAGCAGCGCATCCACCAGAGTAGTCTTGCCATGGTCTACATGGGCTATGATGGCTACATTCCTGATATCCTCTCTCTTACTTATCATCTTTCATACTCTCCTCATCTATGCTCATGAGCATCAGTATCCTCTTGCCTGCATGGCTCTCTCAGCGTAAGGGCTCTCGGGATGCTCTCCTACTATCACATCAAAAATGGCATTTGCCTCGGTCACCCTGCCCTGGGATTGGATGAGTCTGGCCTTGAGGAACAGAGCCTCAGGGTCAGCCCCATTTATCTGTAGGGCCAGGTCATAAAGGGACTCTGCATTCTGCAGCTGTCCTCCGTTCCAGGCAGCAGTTCCCATGCTGACGAGCTGATCAAAGCCCTCGTTCAGCATATAGCGGTCTATCTCAGCCAGCATGCCAGTAAGGGGCTCCTCATTTATGAGGGACCGGTCTATGCCCAGGTACTCGGTGGCAGCCGATACCAGCTCCCCTGCGGCATAGTCGTTCTGTATGCCCACAAGGGTCCTGTACATGGAGGTGAAGGCCGCATTTTCCTCCTCAAAGGCGGACAGTCTCTCCGAAGCGTCCTGATAAGCGGCGCTCATGGACTCATACTCTCCGGAAAGTTCCGAATACCTGGCGTTCAAGTCATTGAGCTCACTGCTGTTCTGGGCTATGCGCTCATTTGCAGCCAAATTGTAGCTCCTGCGCTGTGAGGGCAGGATGAGCAGCATAAATATGCCAAGTCCCAGCAGCGTACCCAGCAGCAGGTGCATGACGGTCTGTCCCGCAGTGGCCTGCTTTTTCTCCTTCGGCAGGATGACATCATCGTCCTCGAGCCGTCTGTGGGAAAAGGCATTTTTCATACGGTTCCGCTCCACCTCCGCACGCCCCGTCCTTTTCTTGACCTCATCCATGAGTATGAGGGCGAGCCGGTTGTTGCGGTCTATGGACAGCACCTTCATGAGGGACTTTCCGGCCTTGGTATTCTGACCTGCATCAAGATAAAGCAGGGCCAGCAGTATCTGTGCCTTGACATAGTCCGGCTTGACCCTGATGATCTGATTGAGGCTTATGATGGCCAGGTCCTCGGCTCCATGCTGAGCCTGATGCAGAGCCTGATTGAAGCGCCTGATCAGGAGGCCCTCCTGGGCGATGATGCCAGGCTTCCTCTGTATCTCATCCAGATAGTGATCGGCTCTGTTGTCCTCAGGACTGAGGTTCAGGCTTATGACCCACTGGACAAGTGCCTCCGACACCTCTCCCATCTCATAGTATATGAGCCCCAGCAGGTTCCTTGCATCCGTCTGATACTTATCAAAACGCAGGGACCTCTTGAGCAGCTCAGCCGCTCCTGAAAGATCGGAAAGCTGAGCTCTCTCGAGCCCCAGGTTATAATAGGCGTTGGCTATCCTTGTAAGTAATGCGTTATAATCTCTCATCTGCATCGATACCGGAGGCCATGTCTTCACCTCTGAAGGCAGCATCCCTGATCAGTCTCAGCATGATATCATTCATATCAGTAAGATCTGACTTGGCTATGGCCTGTTCTATGTCTCCCACCTCCAGGGAGGGCTTGAATCTCTGTATCTCGTCCTTGAAATTAATCATAGCGTACCTCAAAATGTTTATTTTAGCACACTTATATCAGCTTGTACACCTTAGGCCTTTCCCTGTCATAATATAGCACCTCTCTGGGCTCCAGGAGGCTGCATTTTCCCAGGGACATGGCACTGAGCTTTTCTGAAAATGCCGACACCCCGTCCCTTTCCATCAGAAAGGTCATGGTACAGCCCTCTCCATACTGCTCGTCGGTTATATATATGCCGCTCTGCCTTGCAGTATACTTCACCTTGGATATCAGGTCATAACCAAGCTCTGCCCTGGCCACTACTCCCGGCAGGAGCTCTGAAAGCTCAGAGGCCTCCAGGCCGGCCTTCAGGGCATCCGAATAGGCCCTGACGAGCCCTCCCGTACCAAGGAGCGTGCCTCCGAAGTACCTGGTCACCACACATATGACATCTATGAGATCGTGGCCCTTCAGTATGTCCAGCATGGGCTTGCCCGCAGTGCCCTGGGGCTCTCCGTCATCGCTCATACGCTCATAGACCCTGCCATCTCCGTATAGCCTCATGGCAAAGCAGTTGTGGCTCGCATCCCTGTGCTCCCGTCTTATGTCCTCAAGGAAAGCCAGGGCCTCCTCCTCACTCGTCACCCTTGCGGAGGATGCTATGAATCTGGATCTCTTTACCTCTATCTCAGCCCTGCAGGGCTTTGTCATGATATGCATGTTTTTTCTCCGGAAGCTGTGTAAGTATGATGCCCAGGAACATGATCAGGCACCCAGAAAGCTCTCTTATGCTCAGCCTGTCAGAAAGGAGCAGCCAGCCGGCCAGCACCGAAAAGCAGGACTCCAAACTCAGGATCAGGGATGCCACAGTAGGGTCCGTCCCCTTCTGCCCTACTATCTGCATGCTGTAGGCCACGCCCGATGACATGATGCCCGCATAGAGCAGGGGCAAAAGTCCGGACCTGAGTGCTGCCTCCTCCTGGTCCTCAAGCAGGAGGGCCGGTATGATGGTAAGGATGCCGCATACCAAAAACTGGATGCAGGACATCTTGATGCCCTCAGCCCTGACCGTGAAATGGTCTATGCAAAGTATGTGCATGGTATAAAACACCGCGCACAAAAGAGCCAGCAGGTCGCCCCTGTTCACTCCCCCAAAGCCCTGGCCCTCGGGTATGCAGAGCAGATAAAGTCCTGCAGCAGAAAGGACTATGGCGAAGGCCGTGCGGGGGCCTATGCGCCTGCCTGACAGGAGTCCTGCTATGGGTACGAATATCATATAGCAGGCAGTTATGAAGCCTGTCTTTCCCGGGGTCGTATAAAGCAGTGCATACTGCTGGGTATTTGAAGCCAGGAAAAGACAGATACCGCAGCATATGCCTCCCTTGAGCGTGTCCCGGTCCAGGCTGAAGCTCTTATAATATATCCTTATGAACGG
>CALWHG010000059.1 GCA_944380315.1 uncultured Lachnospiraceae bacterium | reverse complement strand
CTGGGCTCAAATTCCTTAAGCCTGAGCTGACGGCATTTCCCATATATGTGACCAAGGAGGAGCTGACCACACTTACCATGGTATATGATGCCTGGTATGACTTTGGGACCGTGGGAGTACTGGCCTTCGGACTCATACTTGGCGCTGTCATGGGTCTCCTTGAGAGACGGGTCATGCGCAGAGAGAGCGGATGCAGATATAAGCTCTGGTATGTGACCATGGCTCAGCCGGTCTTTTATATGAGCCTGACATTTTTTACCACCTGGTACTCAAATCCGAGCACCTGGTTTTACCTTGGGGTCTCAGCCCTGTCCTATGCCTTCCTCTGTGTCTGCATGAGCATGTACGAAAGGCGTAGAGCAGAGAAGCCGGTATCGGCGGCAGATATGCCTTCAGGACAGACTGATGAGCAGGATTGACATTTTCATGAGGAAAGCACACGATGGATGACGATATAAGGAACAAGGGTTACAGATATTATACAAAGCTTCTTTTAAACCTGGCGGTACCGCTCTGCGTCATACTGCTCTGTGTATTCATACTGCCCAGACTGGCCATGTATTTCCTGCCCTTTGTGCTGGCATATGTCATAGCCATGATTGCAAATCCGGCGGTAAGCTTCCTCCAGAGGCGCATATCCATAAAGAGGACCCACTCATCGGCGCTCATAGTGGTGGTAGTGCTCCTGCTGATCATAACGATCATATACTGGTCCATAACGGCCATCATAGGGCTGGCGATCAGCATCATAAATGATATCCCCTCTTATATACAGAATCTGACGGCTACTCTTGACAGCCTCTATGTAAGATACGAGGGACTTTTTGATATGCTGCCTGTGGAGATCGCCTCAGGCTTCCTCGAGCTTCGGGACAATCTGAGCAAGATACTGACGGACATGCTTTCAAGCCTGGCAGTGCCTACGGTGGATATATCCATGTCTGCGGTAAAGTCAGTGCCTGGCCTGTTCATAAATGTGCTTATATTTTTTATAGCGGCCTTCTGCTTCATATTCCAGTGGGAAAATATCCAGAAGGTCATAAATGAGCATATGCCGAAGGGCATAGCAGGCTATATAGACTATCTTAAAAATGATACCAGGATGATACTTGGCTCCTGGCTCAAGGCTCAGTTCAAGATCATGGGAGTGGTGTTTCTGGTGCTTGCCATAGCCTTCATGATACTCAGGGTAAAATATGCCATACCACTGGCCTTTCTTACGGCCTTCCTGGATTTCCTGCCGGCCTTCGGAGTCGGCTTCATCATGTGGCCCTGGATAGTCATAGAGCTTTTGTCAGGAAGGTTCCTCATGGCTCTCTGGCTCGCCCTGGTATATATCATAACACAGTTCGTGAGGAATACCCTCCAGCCCAAGATCATGGGCGATACCATGGGCCTGTCGCCCCTTACGACCCTGCTTTTCCTGTTCCTTGGATACAAGGTATACGGCATAGCCGGCATGATCTTTGCAGTGCCCATAGGCATGTTCTGCATATCCCTTTATCGCTATGGGCTTTTTGACAGGATGTTCAGATCGGCAGGAGAGCTCCTTGAGTTTATCGGAAGCTTTTTCGGAAGGGTCCAGGACGGACAGGATAAGTGATAAAACACACAGTATTTTGACAAATCCATCAAGTATGGTATACTTAATAATGATTTTCGGTTCCAGTATATTTATTTGTATATTATTTAATCAATCAAACGAGGATCTGAGTATATGAAAAATGCAGAAGTCAAAAAGACCGTAGCGGCGGCTGGAAAGGAAGTAAAGCCTGCCGAGAAGCCCGCAGCAAAGGCAGCAGAGCCTGCAAAGAAGGCTGAGCCCGCCAAGAAGGCTGAGCCTGCACCTGCAGCAAAGCCTGCACCTGCAGCAAAGACTGCAGCAGTAAAGGCAGAGGAGCCTGCTAAGAAGACCCGTGGCAGGAAGCCCGGAAGCAAGAACAAGACTGCTCCCAAGACCAAGCTGGTGTTCCAGTACTATGGCCAGGAGTTCGATCCTGAGACCATAACCAAGAAGGTACAGAAGGCAGCTGCTAAGAAGGCTGACAAGATCAAGAAGCTTGATGTATATGTAAACATCGAGGAAAATGCCGTATATTATGTAGTTGACGGCAATGCCAGCGACGACTACAGGATACAGCTCTGATAGGCAGGGAACCGAAATGATAAGAGCAGGCGCTTCATGCCTGCAAGGCTGAACATAACAGAGCCCGCATACCGGATATACCGGAGTGCGGGCTTTTTCTGTGTATCTATGTACTTTCCTTTACTGGTTCAGGGACCGGGCCTTATCTGTCCTTTACGAAGGCATCGTATATGGCCCTGATTCCCTTTTCCATATCGCTTTCATCCACGCCTACGAGGATGTTGATCTCATTGAAGGCCTGGATCATGATCCTGACGTTGACATCACTCTTTCCAAGGGCGGTGAACAGCTTTCCTGAGGTACCTATACGGTTTGACATGTTGCGTCCCACGGTGGCGATAAGTGCCAGGTTGGGTATGTATTTGATATCGTCAGGCTCAGCCTTTTCCTTTATCTCGGCTATGATATCATACAGACAGTTGTGTACATATTTTTCCTGCACGATCATACCTATGGAATCTATGCCGGTGGGGAGGTGCTCCACGCTTATGCCATATTTCTCAAAGACGGAGAGTATCCTTCTGCAGAAGCCCACGCTCTCAGGCATATGGCGTTTGGTTATATAAAGGGCACAGAAGCCCTTCTTGCCGGTTATGCCGGTGATGGCCATGTCCCTTGCCTCGGGAGGTATAGTATCAAGTATGATGGTACCCTTGTCCTCAGGATGGTTGGTATTGAGTATATTTATGGGGATGTTGGCCTCCTTGACAGGGAAGACCGCATCCTCATGAAGCACACTGGCACCCATGTAGGAGAGCTCACGAAGCTCTGCATAGGTGATCATCTCTATGCCCGGGGGATCCTTGACTATGCGGGGATCTGCCATGAGGAAGCCGGAGACATCGGTCCAGTTCTCATAGAGATCGGCCTTGAGGCATTTTGCCAGTATGGAGCCTGTTATGTCGCTGCCGCCCCTTGACATGACCTTGATGCTGCCATCCGGAGAGCTGCCGTAGAATCCGGGGAGGACAAAACGGTCATGGTCCTTCATGATGAATTTGAGATTTTCATCGGTGGAATCAAAATCTATGCTTCCATCAAAATTGATCTTTATGACATCGGCAGCATCCACGAAGGGAAAATGCAGAAAATCCGCCATCATGAGGGAGGTGAAATATTCGCCCCTGCTCACGAGCTCATCCACGCTGAGGCCTGGTATGCTGCGGTCCAGCTCATCCAGCTCCTTTTCGAGATCGAGGCTGAGTCCGAGCTCATCCCTTATATCCAGGAAGCGCTTCCTTATGATGTCAAATATGCCGTGATAATCCACATGGTACTGTACATGGGCATGGCAGAGATAGAGGAGGTCGGTTATCTTGTTGTCCTCCTTGCAGGCCTTGCCTGCGGCTGATACCACCACGAAGCGCCTTGAAGGGTCAGCCTCGATGATGGCCTTTACCTTGCGGAACTGCTCTGCATTTGCTACCGAGCTGCCCCCGAATTTGGTTATCTTGATCATGAGAAGTCTCCTTATGCGTTGAATTCAAAGGCGAAGGGTACCTGCTCCCTGATCGCCTGTGCCGAGGCCTCTGCGAGCACTGCATCCTCAAGCACCCGGTCACCTACATGGCATCTGCCACGAAGCAGTGACGGATCATAGGCCAGAGTTTTGGTAAAATGTCTCTCATAGCAGGCTGCATCGCCCCTTGCGACCTTGAGTATGTCTCTCACTACCGCATCGGCAGTGGGATCTCCGCCGGCTCCCTGGCCGTAGAGCTTGACCTCGCCCACATAGTTCCCTTCAAAGGAGACTATGTTGAAATTGAGGGGCACGTTTGCCTCCAGACTGAGCGAGCTCACGATCACCGGTGTCACCGCCAGGGCATATCTGTCGCCCTCCTTTACGGCTATGCCCATGAGCTTTACAGCCTTCTGCTGTGCCCTGAGCCCGTCCATCATCTCTTTTGTGATGGCCTCTATGCCTATCATGGGTATGTCCTTTTCCACATAACCGTCAAAAGCAAGAGAGGAGAGTATGATGATCTTGTTTTTTACATCAAAGCCGCTTACGTCGGCGGTGGGGTCAGCCTCTGCATAGCCGAGCCTCTGGGCATCCCTGAGAGCATCCTCATAGCTCATGCCAGCCTTGTCCATCTGCCAGAGCATGTAGTTGGAAGTGCCGTTGAGTATGCCTGAGACCCTGGATATGTCATCGAGGGCTCCTATGCGCAGGATCTCCTCGATGATCGGGATACCGCCTCCGCAGGAGGCTTCGTAAAGCAGCGACACATGGTTTTCCTTAGCCAGCTCGTGGAGCTCTGTAAAGCCGAAGCAGATGGCAGCCTTGTTTGAGCTGACCACATGCTTTCCATGGGAAAGGGCCTCCTTCATATATTCATAAGAGGGGTGTATGCCGGGGAGGGCATCGACTATGAGCTCTATGTCAGGGTCAGAGAGTATGAGCTCCGGATCCGGAGTCATGAAGCTCTCAGTAAGCTTTCCGCGCTGCTCAAGCACATATTTTACGCTTACACCGTCCACAGCCCCAAGGAGCTTATGTACGTTCCGTCCCACAGTACCATATCCAAGTATGCCTATGTTCATGCATTTTACCTCCGGTCCGATCATTTTCATATTTCATAAAAATATCACAGCACATTCAAAATAACAAGCCAAAGGAGGAAAAATGTGATATCATATTTACCAAATTCACTATGAAAAAGGAGCAGAGCGGTGAGATATCACAGTACCAGATCCAAGGAGCATTATTATGAGCCCTCGGAGGCCATACTCAAGGGCCTCTGTGAGGACGGAGGGCTTTTCGTGGCGGATGGCCTGGAGGCTGAAAAGCTGGACCTTTCCCACATCTGCCATATGGACTATATGGATGAGGCCTACGAGGTCATGAGACATTTCCTCACGGACATGAGTGAGGAGGAGCTTAAGGGAGCCATAGGAAGGGCCTATGAAGGGAGATTTTCCAGCAGGCTCGTCACTCCTCTTACGGAGCTTGGAAGGGACTGGCTCCTTGAGCTGTATCATGGGCCTACCTCGGCCTTCAAGGATGTGGCACTTTGCATGCTCCCTCAGCTCATGAGCATAGCCCTGAGGGGCAGGGATGAAAGGCTCATGATAGTGACCGCCACCAGCGGCGATACGGGCAAGGCTGCGCTGGAGGGCTTCAGGGACGCAGAGCATATAGGCATCACTGTATTTTACCCTGATCACAAGGTCAGCGACATACAGTATCTTCAGATGGCGACCCAGGAGGGATCAAATACCTTCGTGGGCGCGGTCAGGGGCAATTTTGATGACTGCCAGACCGAGGTCAAGCGTATATTTTCTTCAGATATAGCAGGCAGGCTTGCGGAGAGGAACATATGGCTCTCGAGCGCCAATTCCATAAACATAGGCAGGCTCATACCTCAGATAGTCTACTATGTTGATGCCTGGCGCCAGCTCTTCATGAAAGGAGAGATAGGGCCCGAAGACGCAGTGGATTTCTGT
>CALWHG010000058.1 GCA_944380315.1 uncultured Lachnospiraceae bacterium | reverse complement strand
GATGGTCACCTTCATGCCCATGTCCAGCATGGCCTTGGCAGGATGGGTCTCGTAGCTCTCCTGGGACTGGCACTGGATGTTGCTGGTAGGGCAGATCTCAAAGGTGACTCCCTCTCTTATGGCTCTGTCACAAAGCTCCCTGTCATCATATACATGATGTCCGTGGCCTATGCGTCTTGCTCCGAAGTCCATGGCATCCCTGACCGTATCCGGTCCCTGGCTGTCTCCTGCATGGCAGGTAAAAGGTACTCCGAGCTCCTTTGCACGATCAAATACATAGGAGAAGTTCTGAAGGGGTACTATGCCCTCGGCTCCCGCAAGATCTATGGCCACCACGCCTTTATCAAGGTAATCGGGAGCGATATCCACTGTCTCCAGGTTCTCTGCCCTGTTTACATCCTCCGTGCCGACGCACATGGTACAGAGTATGATGCCTATGCCTATCTCGGGATGCTCCGAAAGTCCCTGCCTGCGTCCCTCAAGCACGGCCTCCACCGCATCCCTCTGGGTAAGTCCCTTCTTAAGATGAAGCTGAGGCGCAAAGCGTATCTCTGCATAGGCAAGTCCCTGATCTGCCAGCAGACATATGAGCTCTCTGGTCACCCTTGCTATGCTGTCCTTATCCTGCATGAGTGACAGCGGCATGTCGAAGCGCTTGAGATACTCGTTGACGCTGCGGCAGTCCGCACTGACCACTATGAACCTTCTGAAGCTCTCCAGATCCTCTGCAGGCAGCTTCACTCCCTGCTCATGTGCCAGCTCCCAGGCAGTCTCCGGCAGCATGGAGCCATCCAGATGCAGGTGCAGGTCTATCTTTGGAAAGGGATATGTTGACATATAGTATTCCTCCTTATCTGTCCTTTCATTTTATTCTGATATCAGTCCATTTTCAAGGAGGAATTCTCTGGCTATGGTATATGGCTCTTCTCCATCCTGAGCTCCTCTGTAGTTCATATCCTGCATCTCCTCATCGGTCACTGCAAGATTCAGCTCAAGGCAGGCATCAAGTACCTCGGGATGCTCAGCCATGACCTCCTCACCAAGCATGGAAAACAGTACATAAGGAGGGAAAAAGCTATGATCATCCTCAAGGAATACGAGATCGTATTTCTGAAGCAGACCATCCGTCCTGTAGGTCACTATGACATCTACTTCATCATTTTCAAGAGCTATATACATAGGCGCGGCGCCAAAGGTAAGGGCATCCTTGAACTTAAGTCCATATTCCTCACAGGCAGGGAAGAGCCCATCATTTTCTCTGGCATAGAAGCTCTGGGAGCATCCCACCACCATATCAGGGGCGAGGGGTGCCAGATCTCCCACGGTCTTCAGATCATACTTCTCTGCTATCTCAGGCTTGACCGCAAATACGTACTGATTGTTGGGGCCAAGCTGTCCCGATGCGGTGATGCCGTAGTCCTCCAGGGCATCAGCCACATCCTGATAGGTCTGGTCTCTCTCCATACCCGGATATATCTCAAGTCCCAGCACAGATGCATAATAGGTTCCCGTGTACCCGGGCACCATATCTATCTCACCATTGAGCAGGGCCTCCCAGGTAACGAGGGTACTGCCCATGGCGTTGTTGAGCTCCACCTCCACATCGGTTCGGTCCTCAATGACCTGAGCATAGAGCTGGGATACTATGCGCTCCTCTATATACTCTGTAGTACCTATGACTATGCTGTCCTTCCTGGAATCCTTCACAGCTTCAAATATGATGCTTCCAAGCAGGATGACTATGGCAGCACCAACTACCGTCAGCACTCTGCGCTGATGGTTCTTCATCTTCTTGACCGTAGCCGCATCGATGACAGCTGATGACAGCCTCAGACTGACAGGCACTACCGCCTTCTCCACAAGGCTGAATATATAATCTATGAAAAGTGCCAGCAGGCAGGCAGGAATGGCACCGGAGAGGATCATGTTGGTGTTTATGATCTGGATACCTGCATAGATCTGCTTACCAAGGCCTCCGCCTCCTATAAATGCCGCCATGGTAGCAGTACCTATGGAGTTTACTGCTGCCACCCTTATACCTGCCATGATGACAGGCAAAGCGAGCGGGAACTGCACCTTGAAGAGTATCTGCCTCTCTGTCATGCCTATGCCCCGGGCAGCCTCTATGGTCATGGGGTCAGTATTTACAAGTCCCGTATAGGTATTGCGAAGTATGGGAAGTATGGCATATAGAGCGATGATGATTATGGCAGTCTTGTCTCCTATGCCTATGATGGGTATGAAAAAACCCATGAGAGCAAGGCTTGGTATGGCCTGCATGACGCTTGCGCAGCCCAGCACAGGCTTTCTCGACCAGGGCATTCTGGAGATCAGGAGCCCAAGAGGCACTCCTATGATGATGGCAGCGGCCACGGCCAGCATACCTATACGCAGATGCTGGACGGTGTACTGAAGGAGTATCTCGTAATTATCTGCTACATACTGTAAAAATGAACTCACGCTGATACCTCCTTTTCCGTGTCGATATACTGACGGCTCATGGTAGTCACAAGACTTGAATTTGTTATGAGCCCTTCAAGCCTTCCCCACCTGTTGACTACAGGCAGCGCCTGTACCTCATTTGTATTTATCAGATCAAGCAGCTTCACTAGGTCATCCTCGGGAGCAGCTATGACCTTTGCTTCCTTCATAAGGTCTGAGACAGGTACGGTCTTATCCGGTGATCTCTGGATGTCCACCGCCCTTACATAGCCCAGGAACCTGCTATCATCATCCAGTACCATGGCCGATGTCACATGCTTTTCTCTCATCTGCTCTATGGCATGTATGGCTGAGAGGGTCTGAGGCACTGCCAGAGGGTCAGGAAGCATGATATCTTCTGCCCTTATATACTCAGGGTTTGACCATATACGGTTCTTGCCCACAAAGTCTGCCACATATTCATTTGCAGGATGCTTCATGATCTCCTCAGGAGTATCGTACTGTACTATCCTCCCTCCGTTTATGATGCATATCCTGTCTGCGATCTTGACTGCCTCGTCCATGTCATGGGTAACGAAGACTATGGTCTTTTTCAGCTTTGACTGCAGGAACAGGAGCTCATCCTGAAGCTGAGATCTGGTTATGGGATCAAGTGCTGAAAATGGCTCATCCATAAGTATGATATCCGGATCCGTGGCAAAGGCTCTTGCTACGCCTACACGCTGAAGCTGGCCTCCGGAGAGCTGGGTCGGATATCGGTCAAGAAACTGATCCGCATCCAGTCCTACCATCTTCATGAGCTTTTCTGTCCTCTCGTCTATCTCATGCTGGTCCTTCTTCTCGAGCCTCGGAATGACCTCTATGTTTTCCTTCACGGTCATATGAGGGAAAAGTCCTGTCTGCTGTATGACATAGCCCATGTTCCTCCTGAGCTTTATGGGATCCTGCTCCATGATATCCTTGCCGTCTATAAGTATCTTTCCGGAGGTCAGCCTTATGATGCGGTTTATCATCTTGAGGCAGGTAGTCTTTCCGCAGCCGGAGGGGCCTATCAGCACGACTATCTCTCCTGAAGGTATGGTAAAGCTTATGTCTTTGACCACATCCTCCTGCATACCACGATATTTCTTGCTTACCTTTTCAAACTGGATCATCTGCACTCCTTTCATCAGACTGAAGAGCCGTTTATAAAGCTGTCAACAGCTGCTGCACAGCCCTTATCTCCTACAAATATGATCACATCCCCTGCATAGAGCTCTGCATAAGGTCCGGGCGATATGATAAGGTTCCTGTTCCTTCGGATGGCTATGATCGTAGCTCCTGTTTCCTGCCAGAATCTGAGAGAGCCTATGCTGTGGCCTGTCCTCTGTGATGCACTGGATACTGTCACCTCATACATGGGAAATGTGCTCTCATATGGCAGAGGAGTCAGCTCAGCTTCCACAAGCTCCCTGCATACATCCCTGATCTGCTTTCCGGTCTCTTCGTAGGCTGCAAGGGCACTGTGGAGCTTTTCATAAAGCGCTCTCCTTGCCCCTCTTCCCCGGGAAAGGCCTATGTACCTCCTGGCATTGTCCGCTGAAATGACAGTCACTCCGCTCTTTTCCTTGACACTTACCACCCTCATGTCTGAAAGCAGAGCAAGCGCCTTCCTTACAGTTTCCGGAGATACCTTGTATTCGGAAGAAAGCTGAGTCCTTCCCGACAGTCTCTGTCCTTCCTGGATCTTGCCCTCTGAGATCCTTGACGCTATGTCTATGGCTATGCGCTCATACTGAGCCAATCCTTCCTCTGTCATCTCACCTGGCCTCCTTATAGTTATGCATGAAAATTTATATTTATTTTAAATCTGACAACTTGTATACTTCAACAGGTTTGCAGTTAACAAATTGTAAATAAAAAGTGAACAAAAAAGCCCATGGACTTTCATCCATGGGCTTTCACAAAGGGCTTATCCCAAGCCATCCTGCACGTATGAGCACCTTAAACAACAGTTTGGAATATCTCTTTTACATCGTTATCTGTCAGGCCATAGAAAGCTATTGCTTCCTCAACTGTAAACTTCCCCTCTTTAACAGATTTATATGCAAATTCCTGAGCAGACTTTTTAGCCGTTTCCTTTGCTGTCTTCTCAGCCACTTCTTCTCTCATCTCTTCAAGCATCCTACACATAGATTTCACTCCTTCCTCTGATCTCTTGAAATGCCTTGCCCTGTCTGCAAGCTCCTTAAATCTCATATCGTCAGGATTAGTACAATAAAAGTCATGCATTAGTATCCCAAGCGGGCTATCATCTTGATATTCTCCATTCACATATATGATATATCCTCCATTTCATGCACATAAAAAGAGAGCAGCTTGATACCGCTCTCTTATAACGTATATATCCTGTTTTTACTTAAGCTATGGCAGAATATTCATAACTGTGCTCATACATAAACTCCGGAGCGCAGTCTATACTTCCGTCAGCCCATGTAACTACTCCATGGTCTACCTCTGGAGCACTGAAAACTGACCTGTCATTTAAAGGCTCATAGATCTCTCCACTTAGATCATTTGCATCAAACAGCCTCGTTTCTCCATTTGAAAATGTTATCAGCATCATCTTATCATCGAGTACTTTGACCTTTGAGACTTTTATATTTCCTTTAGGCTCGCCTCCGTAAACTATACCATTTAAAATATACATATCAAATACCTCTAAGTGTAAAGCCTCTATCCTAATAATCTGCTTAATTCCGGCATTACTTTTCCTCTCACAAAGATAAGATCTGATTCTTTCCTAATTATCTTACCACATTTATATTTTATGGTACATGATTTTATAAAAGCTTTATCTTTAAGCAGCTCTCCTTACCGTGAACCTCTTTCCCGTGGTCATTTTCGCATATCTGCTATAAAGCTCAGGCTCCTCTGACTTTAACCTTTTGGTATCAAGTCTCTGTGTCTCAGTGTATATCCAGCTCACCCGGTAATCATCTGTCTGTGCCTGATCCGTTCCTTCCATGAATACCTTGATACGCTGGTCTATCTCATTGCGCTCTGTCTCAAGCTTATCTATAAGAGAGTTTAGTTCCTCCCTCCGGCTAAGGTCCTTATCGAAACCTATGAGCCGGATGGCCTCTGCATCATCCCTCCTAGGGAAGTACTTATCAAGGATCTCGTCATAGGCCCTGCTCCC
>CALWHG010000057.1 GCA_944380315.1 uncultured Lachnospiraceae bacterium | reverse complement strand
TATGTCATGGACCAGCTCCGCAGCCTCGGAGACGAGCTCGACATGCCCATAGCAGTGCATGCCCCCCGCAGCCTCATAGGCATAGACAACCTGCTTCCTTATCTCAAGAAGGGAGATGTGCTCTGCCACACCCTGGCAGGCAACAGCCCTGTTATGACCGTCATAGACGATGAGGGCCATGTGAAGCAGTCAGTGCTGGATGCCCATGAGAGAGGAGTCATACTCGATCTTTCCCATGGCACCAATGCCTACAGCTATGAGACAGCAGAGGCGGCCTGGAAGTCAGGCTTTTTCGTGGATACGGTATCCAGCGACCTCCATGGCGGTAACATAAACGGACCCGTATTCAGTCTCGGAGTAGTGCTTACAAAGGTGAGAGGCCTGACCGGCAAGCCCTGGTGGTGGATCCTTGAGAAGACCATAGCGGCTCCTGTAAGGCTCCTTAATATCATGGACAAGGCTGTGGAGATAACCGAAGGCATGACTGCAGATCTGACTGTATATAAGCTTGAGGAGGGAGAGTACACCTATCTTGACTCAAAGAAGCTTGAGAGGACCTTCAAGGAGAAGATCACTCCCGTATATACCTGCATAGGCCAGAAGGTCTATACCTGCAGATAAGCCTTCGCATAGAGCTGAAAATGTATAGAAATAGTATATCATGACCTGAGGATATGGGTCCTTCTGTCAGTGGAAAGCCTGAGCTTTCAAAGACAGGAGGGCCTGATCCATGTTAAGATAAAGTAAACTAAAATAAAAAGGAGCATCCATGGACGTTAAGCATTTTCCCTTTTCAGACAAGAGCTCTCTTTCAGGGAGAGGAGTGTTTTATGTAGGCGGCAGCATGAAGGGAGCCCCTGACGGAAAGCAGTATATGGGCGGACAGATGTTTGTGGAGGGATATGAGCCGGCTGAGCTTAAGCATCCCTATCCGATCATCATGTTTCATGGAGCTGGGCAGACAAATGTGAACTGGCTGACGACTCCTGACGGCAGGCCGGGATTTGCTGACTTCTTCCTGTCAAAGGGCTACAGGGTATATCTGGCAGAGCAGCCTGCAAGAGGCAGGTCGGCCTACCATGCCCCTGAGGATGGGCCTCTTACCTGGCATCCCCTGGAGGATATACTTGAGCGCTTCTGCTCGGCAAACGGCAGCTGGCCACAGGCCAGGCTCCATGATCAGTGGCCGGGAGAGCCAAGCCTTACGGATCCGGCCTTCATTCAGTTTGCCAGGGCCCAGGTGGATTATCTCCCTGACGATACTGACAGTCAGCGCATGGTACTTGAGGCCGGGAAAGAGCTGCTTGAGCTGGCCGGACCTGCCATACTCCTGACTCACTCCCAGTCAGGGCCCTTTGGGTGGCTCCTTGGGGATGCATATCCTGAGCTCGTAAAGGGCATAGTGGCCCTTGAGCCCTCGGGACCTCCATTTTCAAGGGATCTGTCAAGTCCTGAGGCCAGGGACTTTGGGCTGGCAAGGCTGCCGCTGCACTTTGATCCTCCGGTGACTTCCCCTTCGGAGCTCCAGCTTGAGCTCATGAAAGCTCCCAGGGAGGACTGGAAGGACGGCTGGATGCTCAGGGAGCCTGCGCCCCGGCTTCCCAGGCTAAGGGGCAAGCCCATACTCATAATGACCTCCGAGGCCTCCTATCATGTGCAGTACGATCATCTCATATCAGGTCTGCTCCGTCAGTGCGGCGTGGAGCATGATCATGTCTACCTTTCAGATGCCGGCATCCATGGCAATGGCCACATGATGATGCTGGAAAGGAACAGCATGGATATAGCAGCTCTGATAGATGATTGGATAGGCAAAAGCATAGTGACTGCCTGAGTGCGGGGACGGTTCATGCAAGATTGACAATAACCTGTCAATTTACTATAATACATCCATATATGGCGCGTTTTCGCGCCTTTTTGGAGATGAAAAAGATGGAACAGAAGGAAAAAAAGATCTCAAAGGCCATCATCCAGAGGCTGCCCAGATATTACAGGTACCTGGGAGAGCTGCTGTCACAGGGAGTGGACCGTATATCCTCCAGTGACTTTTCAAAGCTCATGGGTGTGACTGCATCACAGATCAGACAGGATCTCAACAACTTTGGCGGTTTCGGACAGCAGGGCTATGGGTACAATGTCAAGAATCTTTATGAGGAGATAGGCAAGATCCTCGGCATAGACAGGGTACACAACATCATAGTCATAGGTGCCGGAAACTTCGGTAAGGCCCTGGCAGGCTACTCTGACTTTGAAAAGAGGGGCTTCCGCATAAAGGCTCTGTTTGACAAGGACAGCACCAAGGTGGGCAAGACCTACAGCGGCATAACCATCCATCCCATGGAGGAGCTCAGGACATATATAGCGGACAACAATATAGAGATAGCCGCCCTTACGGTGCCCAAGGCCGCTGCCATAGAGCTTGCGAGCGTGCTCAAGGACACGGGCATAAAGGGTATATGGAACTTTGCCCATACGGACCTCAACGTGCCTGATTCCATAGTGGTGGAAAATGTACATCTGTCAGAAAGCATCATGAGGCTCAGCTACAACATGAAGAGCAGGAATGCGGGATCATGATATACGGAGTGGGCATAGACCTCGTAGATATCGAGAGAGTCAGGGCCGCCTGTGAAAAGGAGCACTTCCGGGAGCGTATATTCAGACCGGAGGAGCTCTTGGAGGCAGGAGGAAGGACCAGGCGCCTTGCGGCGGATTTTGCCGTGAAGGAGGCCGTATCAAAGGCCCTGCGTACTGGCTTTCGGGGCTTCGGGCCCTGGGACATAGCATGCCTTAGAGATGAAAAGGGAGCTCCCTATGTCCTCCTTTATGGAGGGGCTGGGGAGCTTTCAGAGAGTCTGGGCATAACACATATCCATGTGAGCATAACCGATACGGACACTCAGGTCATGGCACTTGCGGTGGCTGAGATGTAGGCTCTTGCAGTGGCGTAAACTGCCTGTTATAATATCTGATGATCAACAGATAGACAGAATAAAAAATAGATTGGAGTTTTATATGTCTGGACATTCAAAGTTTGCAAACATCAGAGCAAAGAAGGAAAAAAACGATGCGGCCAGAGGCAAGGCCTATACCATCATCGGACGTGAGATAGCCATAGCAGTCAAGGAGGGCGGTCCGGATCCCAACAACAACTACAAGCTGAAGTTCATCATACAGAAGGCTAAGGCAGCCAACATGCCGAACGATACCATAGAGCGAGGCATCAAGAAGGCTGCAGGTGCAGGCGATGGAGACAACTATCAGCAGCTCACCTATGAGGGCTACGGAGTCAATGGTGTGGCCATCATAGTAGACACGCTGACGGACAACAAGAACCGTACTGCAGCAAACATCAAGGCTGCATTTTCCAAGGGGCAGGGCTCCATTGGAAGCCAGGGCTCCGTATCATATATGTTTGACCGCAAGGGCCAGATCATCATAGACAAGGAGGAGTGTGAGCTCTCAGCTGACGACCTTATGATGATAGCCCTCGATGCAGGAGCAGATGATCTAAAGGAGGAAGAGGACAGCTTTGAGATATTTACGGCTCCCGAAGACTTTGAGGCAGTACGTCAGGCTCTTGATGAGGCCGGAGTACCCATGGCTGAGGCTGAGATAGCCATGATACCTCAGGTGACCGTATCGGTGACTGATGAGCAGGCCGTAAAGAACCTCAGGAGGACACTGGATCTCCTGGATGCAGACGATGACGTGCAGCAGTACTATACAAACTGGGAAGAGGAAAATGACTGATTCCATTCAGTCTGAACGGAGGTAGCAGATGGGCAGAGGAGGAGGCCGCATGGGCGGCTCGCGCGGAGGCTTCCGCGGATTTTCCGGAGGGGGCTCCTTTTCCAGGGGCTTTTCCTCGAGGCGTTCCTCATCACAGCGTTCAAGCTCCGTGTTCTCTCCCGGCAGCAGGCCCAGCTCGGCCTTTTACAGTGACAGGCAGAGGCTTGGCAGGGGAGGAGGAATCTCCAGAAATGGCTACTATCGCAGGACCAGTGGGTCGTATCTGTGGCCGCTCCTGTTTTTACCCAGGAACAGGACTACGGTGGTGGTGAACAACGGGAGTCCTGTCGATCCTGTCAGTCCTTCGGTGCCTTATGAGCAGCCGATGCCTCAGGGCTCTCCCGGGACCCCGGACAAGG
The DNA here is from genome assembly GCA_944380315.1 of uncultured Lachnospiraceae bacterium. Lineage (GTDB taxonomy): Bacteria > Bacillota > Clostridia > Lachnospirales > Lachnospiraceae > Avilachnospira. The sequence continues at coordinate 1,525 of CALWHG010000057.1, read as the reverse complement.
GATCGGAGAGCAGCGGCAAGGGCCTTATGACCGCGCTGATCATACTGGCGATCATAGCGGAGATATTCCTGATGCCGGTGGCATTTTCAGGAAGTGACAGGACTGAGCCCAGGCAGAAGCTTTCTGCAGCCCAGGTTCAGCTTACGGATAGCTGGTACGACGATCAGCTCCTCTGGATATACGATGAGGATGAGCTGCTTACGGGGCTCAGGCATTTTTATGATGAGACAGGCATACAGCCTTATCTGCTCATATGCGACAGCCTGGATGGATATGGCTATGGGCCGTCCCAGTCTGATGAGGCATATATAGAGGCTCTTTATGACAGTCTCTTTGAGGATGAGGGCCACATGATCTTCGTCTTCATGGAATTTGCCGCCTCGGAGTATGTGACCTACATATACACGGGGTCTGCGGCAGACACCGTCATGGATGCGGAAGCAAGGGAGCTCATGCTTGACAATGCTGACAGGCTGTATTATGATACCTCCCTTTCCGATGAGGAATTCTTCTCGGAGCTATTTTCTGAGACCGCAGACGAGATCATGGGAAGCACAGACAGCGGAGATGCAGGGCGCACGGCCGCAAGGCTGGCTGCGGTGCTCATCCCCGTGGCAGCGGCCGCAGCATGCTTTGTGATATACATGAAAAGGAGGGCTGCAAAGCGAGCAGCGAGAGTCAGGGAGATACTTGACACACCCATAGGCGAATCACCGGAGGACAAGGCTCTCCGGGAAAAGTATAAGGAGGATGAACCAGATGGCAGGAATATTTGAGAGGATGACCATGATAGCCAAGTCCAGCGTAAATGAGCTCCTGGACAAGTTTGAGGATCCCGAGAAGATCGTCGATCAGGCGATCATAGACGCCACAAATGAATATGCAAAGATAAAGGAGGAGGCTCTCTCAGTCATAGCAAATGAGAAGTTTGCTCTCAAAAAGCTGGATAGCATCAAGGCCGAGGCGGCTGAGTGGCACCGTATAGCCGGCGCTGCCCTTAAGGCCGGCAATGAGGAGGATGCAAAGAAGGCCCTCATGAAGGAGGGTGAGTCCAAGTCCTCAGCAGATGCTCAGGAAAAGGTATATGAAAGTGCAAAGAAGGCTGCAGAGACAGTCAGGGGCAAGCTCGAGGACATGGAGCAGGAGATCAATGCCATGAAGCAGAAGGCATCTGAGATCAAGGCAAAGGCCGTTGCTGCAAAGGCCAGCAGGGCAGCCAGCTCCGTGACTGAGATGGGCATAGATCAGGGCGCATTTGAAGCATTTTCACGTATGGAGCAGAAGGTAGACGAGGAGCTCGCAAAGGCCGAGGCTCTGGAGACCATGACAAAGGGCGTAGTCTCAGAGGCTGAGGAGGACCTTAAGAAGAAGTACAGGGAGGGCGCAGCCGATGCTGAGCAGGCCCTGGAGGAGCTTAAGAAGGAGCTCGGACTTTAAACCATCATTTTGAGTGCATGATGAGCCGGAGGTTACTCCGGCTTATTGTGGGTTGAAAACATTTTTATGATACTTTCAGTAAACGGAC
>CALWHG010000056.1 GCA_944380315.1 uncultured Lachnospiraceae bacterium | reverse complement strand
ATTCAAAGGTGCGGACATGGTGTTCGTTACCTGCGGTATGGGTGGCGGTACAGGTACCGGTGCCACACCTGTCATAGCCAAGATCGCCAAGGACATGGGCGTGCTCACGGTAGCCATAGTTACGAAGCCCTTCAGATTTGAGGCGAGACAGCGTATGACGAACGCAGTCAACGGTATCCAGAAGCTTAAGGACAACGTGGACTCCCTCATAGTCATACCCAACGACAAGCTCCTTGAGCTGGTGGACAGACGTACCACCATGCCCGAGGCTCTCAAGAAGGCAGATGAGGTGCTCCTTCAGGCAGTGACCGGCATCACCGATCTTATCAACGTGCCCGGTCTCATCAACCTTGACTTCGCTGATGTTCAGACAGTCATGAAGGAAAAGGGAGTGGCTCATATAGGCATAGGCAAGGCAAAGGGCGACGACAAGGCTCTTGAGGCCGTAAAGCAGGCGGTGGCATCACCTCTGCTGGAGACCTCCATAGAGGGAGCCTCCGACGTGATCATAAATGTATCAGGAGACATTTCCCTTATCGAGGCAAACGAGGCTGCAAGCTACGTAGAGGAGCTTGCCGGTGAAAACGCCAACATCATCTTTGGTGCCATCTATGAGGAGAAGGCACAGGATGAGTGCACCATCACCGTCATAGCCACAGGCATAACCGAGCCCAAGCAGGAGGAGCAGAAGAGACCCAGGAGGAACACCAGCGTTCAGGACGGACTCATGGGCAGCTATCAGCCTGCAGGCGGATTCAGAGGCACCATGCCCGCTCCCAACAGGGGAGGCATGCAGGGATTTCCTCAGCAGAAGCCCCAGAGAGCAGACGGCCCCAGAGTTGATTTTGGATTCGGACGAGGAGAGCAGCAGACACAGGCAGCTCCTGCGGAGCATGAGCGTCAGGATGGACAGCAGCCCTTCAGGCCTCAGGTCAACAAGGAGATGACCATAAACATCCCCGACTTCCTTAAGAACAGAAAGTGATAAGAGTCATCTGGCCCCAAAGCAGCAGAGCTTTGGGGCTTTTTGTATAATTTGACTAAAAAGCCTGCCGAGGATCCAAAAAGAAGCATCAATCTTACAGACTTGAATAAAACGGGCTCAGGAAGATTGACAAATAAATAACGATATGATACCATAACGGTGTAGTTGTTAAAAAAATAACAAACATTTCCCTGTTGAATCAAATGGAGGTAACAATGGCTGAAAAGAAAGTAAAGCTGGTAGACAGTCTCGAGAGCCTGCAGGAAAAGCTTGCAAAGGTGAGAGAGGCTCAGGCCAGGTATGCGACCTATACTCAGGAGCAGGTGGATGCCATATTCAGGGCTGCTGCACTTGCAGCTAATGCTCAGCGTATCCCCCTGGCAAAGATGGCCGTGGAGGAGACCGGCATGGGCGTGGTCGAGGACAAGGTCATAAAGAACAATTATGCTGCAGAGTATATCTACAATGCATACAAAAATATAAAGACCTGTGGAGTCATAGAGGATGACAAGGCCTTCGGATACAAGGTAGTGGCAGAGCCCCTTGGAGTGCTGGCTGCAGTCATACCTACGACCAACCCCACATCCACAGCCATATTCAAAGCACTGATCGCACTCAAGACCAGGAATGCCATCATCATCTCTCCCCATCCCAGGGCTAAGAAATGTACCATAGAGGCAGCCAGGATAGTGCTTGAGGCAGCCGTAAAGGCCGGTGCGCCTGAGGACATCATAGCCTGGATAGATGTGCCCACTATGGAGCTTTCCGGTGAGATCATGAGAGAGGCTGACTGCATACTTGCTACCGGTGGTCCCGGCATGGTGCATGCTGCATATTCTTCGGGTAAGCCCGCACTTGGCGTTGGCGCAGGAAATACTCCGGTCATAATCGATGAAACTGCAGATATTGAACTTGCTGTCAGCAGCATCATCCATTCAAAGACCTTTGACAATGGTATGATCTGTGCTTCTGAGCAGTCAGTGACCGTGCTGGCTCCCATATATGACAAGGTAAAGAAGGAGTTCCAGAAGAGGGGCTGCTACTTTCTTGAGGGCAAGGAGCTTGACAAGGTAAGGAAGACCATCATCATCAACGGCTCCCTCAATGCAAAGATAGTAGGTCAGAAGGCCTATACCATAGCTCAGCTTGCAGGCGTGGACGTGCCCAAGGATACCAAGGTGCTCATAGGAGAGGTGGAGTCCGTGGAGCCCTCTGAGGAGTTTGCTCACGAGAAGCTTTCCCCCGTGCTTGCCATGTATAAGGCCAAGACCTTTGACGAGGCCATCAAGAAGGCTGAGAGACTGGTGGCAGACGGAGGCTACGGACATACGGCCTCACTGTACATCAATACAAATGAGCATGAAAAGATAGAGAAGCATTTTGAGGCCATGAAGGCCTGCCGTATACTTATCAACACTCCCTCATCCCACGGAGGCATAGGCGATCTTTACAACTTCAAGCTCGCTCCTTCACTGACCCTGGGCTGCGGCTCCTGGGGAGGAAACTCTGTTTCAGACAACGTGGGCATCAAGCATCTTCTGAACTACAAGAAGGTGGCTGAGAGGAGAGAAAACATGCTTTGGTTCAAGACACCCCAGAAGGTCTATTTTAAGAAGGGCTGCATGCCTGTAGCGCTCGACGAGCTCAAGAGCTATTATGGAAAGCAGAAGTGCTTCATAGTTACCGACAGCTTCCTTTTCGATAACGGTTTTACCAGACCCATAGAGGAGAAGCTCATGGAGATGGGCATACAGTACACCGTATTTTCAGATGTACAGCCTGATCCCACTCTGGCAAATGCAAGGGCCGGCGTGAAGGCCATGGAGAGCTTCAAGCCCGACTGCATGATAGCCTTCGGAGGCGGATCAGCAATGGACGCAGGAAAGATCATGTGGCTCCTTTACGAGCATCCCGATGCACAGTTCTCTGACATGTCCATGCGCTATATAGATATCAGGAAGAAGGTATATACCTTCCCCAAGATGGGAGAGAAGGTCTACTTTGTAGCCATCCCCACCTCCTCAGGTACAGGCTCGGAGGTAACTCCCTTCGCTGTCATCACTGACGAGACCACGGGAGTAAAGTATCCCATCACTGACTACGAGCTCATGCCCAACATGGCCATCATAGATACCGACAACATGATGACCCAGCCCAGAGGACTGACCAGCGCATCCGGTATCGATGCCATGACACATGCACTGGAGGCCTATGCTTCCATGATGGCTACTCCTTATACGGATGCACTCGCCATCCAGGCCATGCAGGAGATATTCAGGTATCTGCCTGAGGCCTATGAGCGCGGAGATGATGTGGAGGCCCGTGACCATATGGCAAATGCTTCCACCATGGCAGGTATGGCCTTTGCAAACGCCTTCCTCGGCATATGCCATTCCATGGCCCACAAGCTGGGTGCATACCACCACCTTCCTCACGGAGTCGCAAATGCTCTGCTCATCAATTATGTGATGCAGTTTAACGCTTATGACAAGCCCGTGAAGATGGGTACCTTCCCTCAGTATGATCATCCTCATACACTGGAGAGATATGCTCAGGCTGCAAGGGCCTGCGGAGTCACCGGCAAGGATGACAAGGAGGTATTTGAGAAGTTCCTCGGAAAGCTTACCGAGCTCAAGCACGCCATAGGCATAAAGGACAGCATAGCGGAGTACGGAGTGGATGAGAAGGCATTCCTGGAGACTCTGGATGAGATGACTGAAAATGCCTTTGACGATCAGTGTACAGGTGCCAACCCCAGATATCCTCTCATGAGCGAGATAAAGGAGCTGTATCTGATGGCATATTATGGCAAGAAGTATGAGGAACCCGCACTTTCATAATGTATGATCGGAGGTTATAAAATGGCTAAGGAACTTTTGTCAAAGTCAGCACAGAAAAGCATATACAGAGATGGAGACAAGGTATATATAGAGTTTGTGGAGGGCTTCCCCAAGGACGAGGTATTCAACGATGCCTTCATAAACTCCAGAGTAGAGGATATAGTGGGAGCCATGGTACCCAAGGTGCTGGGCATTGAGTGCAGAGACGGCAGGTGGACCATCATAAGGGAGTATGTGGAGGGAGAGACCCTGGCAGACCTTATGAGGAAGGAGCCTGAAAAGAAGTATGAGTATCTTGAGACCATGCTGGATCTTCAGCTCAAGCTCCACAACTACAGGGCTCACAGGCTCCGCCAGCTGAAGCTCAAGATGCAGCAGCAGATCAATGATCTCAACGGCATCGACGAGTCTACCAGATATGAGCTCCAGATGAGGCTCCAGGGTGTGCCTCTCCATACCAAGCTCTGTCACGGAGATTTCCGTCCCTCAAACATCATAGTGGATAAGGACGGCAACTATCACATCATAGACTGGGTACACGCCACAAAGGGCAATGCCTCAGCAGACGTAGCACGTACATATCTGATACTTGCTCTTTCAGATATGGAGGCTGCAGACTGGTATCTGGACAAGTTCTGTGAGAAGACGGATACGAAGAAGAAATATGTGCAGGATTGGCTGCCCATGGTAGCAGCAGCACAGCTCACAAAGAAGAGACCTGAGGAGCAGGCGCTTCTGGAGAGCTGGATCAATATCTGCGATCATATGTAAGTCATCAGGGAAAATGTTTTATATAGGGAGGGCCCTCGGATCCACGATCCGGGGGCTTTTCCCATGTCCTGGGAAAATAAGTATTGACTGATCGTCCTTAAGAGTATATCCTCATAGAGTCATGTGGTAATAAAAACCATATAAGGCGTTTATAAAAACCATATTGACAGACGTGAATATGATGATCGATCTGATCTGAGAGGTAAGAGGATAAGCTATGGAAGGATCCAAGATACTTAAGATAGGGGAGCTGACAGCCAGACGCCCCATCATACAGGGAGGCATGGGGGTAGGCATAAGCCTTTCAGGCCTCGCATCGGCGGTAGCCAGAGAGGGAGGCGTGGGCGTCATCTCCGCAGCCCAGCCCGGATTTCGGGAGCCGGATTTCGGGACCGATACTCTGGGGGCAAACCTGAGAGCACTGGAAAGGGAGATAAGGACGGCGAAGGACAGAGCCCAGGGAGGCATCATAGGAGTAAACATCATGTGTGCCATGAACCACTATGAGGAGCTGGTCAGATGCTCTGTACGAAGCGGAGCAGACCTGATCATCTCCGGAGCGGGACTCCCGGTGGACCTGCCCAGGTACGTGGAGGGCTCAGATGTGAAGATAGCCCCCATAGTATCTCCGCTCAAGGCAGCGAAGGTCATACTTAAGCACTGGGACAGACATTATCACAGGACGGCAGACCTTGTAGTCATAGAGGGTCCGAAGGCAGGAGGGCACCTGGGCTACAGCCCTGAGGAGATACAGGCCTACGAGGATACCGGCTATGATGAGAAGATAAGAGAGATCCTTGACATAGTCAGAGAGTATGAGGACAGATATGGAAGGCACATACCCGTGGTCTTTGGGGGCGGAGTCTATGACAGGTCTGACATAGAGCACTATATTGAGCTGGGCTGTGATGGAGTACAGATAGCCACCAGGTTCGTGGCCACCTATGAATGTGATGCTGACGAGGCCTTTAAGAAGGCCTACATCGAAGCCAGGAGAGAGGACGTGACCATAGTGAAGAGCCCTGTGGGCATGCCCGGAAGGGCCATAAGGAATCATTTCCTCAAAGAAAGAGAAAAAGGCAGGGAGCAGGTGAAGCGCTGCTACGGCTGCCTTAGAAAATGTGATATGTCCACCACACCCTACTGCATAACCACTGCACTCGTGCGAGCCGCAGAGGGTGATGT
>CALWHG010000055.1 GCA_944380315.1 uncultured Lachnospiraceae bacterium | reverse complement strand
TTAGGTTGGAAGTCTCCTTCTCAGGTACTTCATTCTTTTTTAGCTTCGCTGTAACATTTGTTTGACAAACCTACATTCTTTTTGCCTTATACAAAGCTTCTGCTATGACCAGATCCTCCGGCGTCGTGATCTTTATATTGTCCCTGTCTCCATTTACCAGCTTTATCCTGTAGCTTGACATGCTCTCCACTATGACCGCATCGTCGGTTATCTTGGTCTCATCTGAGCCATAGGTATTTATGGTGACAAATAGCTTGTCATAGGCATCCATGATCAAAGGATAGGAAAAGGCCTGGGGAGTCTGTATGCTCCACAGTCTTGATCTGTCCAATGTCTCCACCGCATATCCGCTGGCGTCTCCCACCTTTATGGTATCAGTGGCAGGTACAGCAGCCACACAGGCCTTGTACCCGGTCACGAGATCACAGCATCTGTTTATGAGTCCATCAGACACAAGCGGTCTGGCCCCGTCATGTATGAGTACATAGTCCGTACCCTCGGGCACTGATCTTATGCCGTTGTATACCGACCTGAACCTGGTGTTCCCGCCCTCTGCTATGTCATGGACCTTGCTTATACCATAGGCAGTACACAGCTCCAGCGCGTACTGCATGTCCTCTTTTCCCGTGACCAGTACTATGGAGCTGATATTTCTGTTGTATTCAAAGGCCCTCAGACTGTGTATGACTATGGGAGCGTCCCCCAGCATCATGAACTGCTTCTTGGTATCAGAGTTCATCCGAAGGCCGCTTCCAGCCGCAAGGACTATGGCAGCAAAGCGGGGATGCTCTGCCCCTTCAGTCCCTGTGCCCTCATCTATATGCATCCTTTCAAATCCATCCATGATCTATCCACCGATCCTCATCCCCAGCTTGAGATCCGGAGATGCATTGAGTGAAAGGTCCGCAAACCTTCCCTCTTTAAACTGATGATAGCCTGCCGCAGCTATCATGGCCGCATTGTCCGTACAGTATATGGGCTCCGGATAATAGCACTTCATGCCTCGCTCTTCGCAGGCCTCAGAAAGGGCCGCCCTCAGAGCAGTATTTGCACTTACTCCTCCCGCCATGGCCACCTGTCTTATGCCATGGGCTTCGGCGCAGGCCACTGTCCTGTCCACCAGCTGTCTTATGACTGCCTCCTGGAAGGAAGCCGCAAGATCCGGAACATTTATCTCCTCGCCCTTCATGCGTGCCTTGTTGATATGATTGAGCACCGCAGATTTGAGTCCGGAAAATGTAAAATCGTAGGGCCTGTCCCTTACCTCTCCTATGGGAAATGCTATGGCATGAGGGTCTCCCTCCTTTGCAGCCATATCTATCTTGGGACCTCCCGGATACCCCAGTCCTACTGCTCTTGCCACCTTGTCATAAGCTTCTCCTGCAGCATCATCCATGCTCCTGCCTATGATCTCATAATCGCTGTAGTCTTTCACTATGCAGAGGTGAGTATGTCCGCCGGAAACTATGAGACATACATAGGGAGGCTCCAGCTCCCTGTGGGAGATATAGTTTGCAGCCACATGTCCCTCTATATGATGCACCGCTATCAGCGGTTTGTTGACCGCGTAAGCAAGCGCCTTGGCCTCTGATACTCCTATGAGCAGGGCTCCCACCAGGCCGGGACCGGCCGTTACGGCTATGGCATCCAGATCATCAAAGCCCAGACCAGCCTCCCTGAGCGCCAGCTTTATGACTCCGTTTATGTTTTCGCAGTGGAGCCTGGAGGCTATCTCCGGCACCACGCCTCCGTATACTGTGTGAATGTCTATCTGGGAGGATATGATATTTGAGAGCACCTCCCGTCCATCCTTCACCACAGAGGCAGCAGTCTCATCACAGGAGCTCTCTATGCCCAGTATGATCACTTCTTTATCGTCCTTCATATATCTCAGTCCTCATCAAACATAAGCTCCTTATGCATGCCGTCCCTTCCGCAGACAGCATTTGGAAAGATCTTCCTTATGTCCTCTATATACTGCTTCGGTCTCAGCATGGAGGGGCTGTAATGAGTGAACCACAGCTCCCTGGGAGGCACCTCTGCCCTGGCAGCCATGGAGGCAGATTCCTGCATGGTCATGTGCCTGTAGGCCCTGGCCTTTTCCTCCATGCCTGGCTCTCCGTACATGCCCTCGCATATGAAGAGATCTGCTCCGGAGGCTGCACGGACTATATTGTCACAGGGTCTGGTATCCGTGGTATATGTCACCTTTATGCCTCTTCTGTCCTTGCCCATGACCATGGAAGGCTCAAACAGCCTGCCTGTCTCCTCGTCCCTGACCGTCTCTCCGTGCTGCAGCGCATTCCAGTACTTTACGTCTATCCCCTGCCTCTTTGCCTCATCCACATTGAAGCGGCCCTTCCTGGGCACGGTCACGCTGTAGCCATAGCAGCTTATGTTGTGGCTGACCTTGAAGCAGCTCAGGATGTATTCTCCGAGCCTGTACTCCTCCGTGTTCTGGTCCAGCTCTATGAACCTGAGCTCAAAGGGCAGCTCAGGAGCTATGCACCGCAGAGACCTGGTCACATTGAAAAGGCCCTTGGGTCCTATCATGACTACGGGCTCCGTCCTTTCTGCGTTTGCCATGGCAAGGAGCATGCCGGGGAGCCCGGATATATGATCAGCATGCATATGGGTAAAGCACATGATATCTATGGGCCTCGGGGATATCCCGGCCTCCTTCATGGCGATCTGGGTACCCTCACCGCAGTCTATGAGTATGTTTGAGCCTCCACATCTGAGCATGAGAGAGGTCAGCCATCTATTTGGCATCGGCATCATGCCGCCGGTGCCCAGCAGGCAAACGTCAAGCATCTGTGATCTCCTTTCCGATATCCTTCTCCATCATGATGGCATCGGATACAGGGTCCTTATAATATCTCTTCCTTCTGTATATCTCCTCGAAGCCGAAGGCCCTGTAAAGGCTCAGTGCAGGGATGTTGTCCTCCCGCACCTCCAGAAGGAGCCTTCGTGAGCCCTGCTCCCTGCAGACCTCCTCCGCAGCCTCAAGGAGCCTTCGGCCAAGGCCTCTGCGCCTCAGCTCCGGACGCACTCCTATCCTGTATATCTCTGCATCCTCCATAATGCAGAACAGCACATAGCCCGCAGGCTCATGACAGCTCCCTTCACGACCAGCTCCATCAGTATCATAAAATACCAGACAGCTTTCAGGCCCTTCCTGAAGAGTATGTATAAATGCCTCCTCACCCCAGGGCGATGAGGAAAAAAGCTGTCCATCCAGCTCGGCGATGGCTCTGAGCTCTGTCTCCTCAGGTCTTTCCAGCATCATGTCTCCTGTCCCGCTTCTCTCCTCTGAGCTTCTTCAGGCTGTGCATGCCAGGATCCTCCAGAAGTCCGGCCTCCAGCTCCCTCTGAGCCTGGGGCTTCCTGATATATACTGGCACGAAATCATCAGGGCTCATGACATGCTCATCAAAGCAGTCTATCCCCTCCGTACCGGCTGATCTCACCTTTTCAGGAGTAAGCTCATTTTCTATGAGCCACCTCCTGTATGCCCACATGCCAAGCTGTGCTGTGGATGCAGCGCGCTGAAGGCAGTTTTCAGCAGTGGCAAATACATAGGATCCCTCAAGCCTTTCCGATATGAGCTTCCTGTATACGGGCACTCCGTCCCCAAGGAATATGACCTCCCCGTTTCCGGACAGTCTCTCATTGAGCCAGTCTATGAGCTCATCCATGGATCCGGCCCCGTCCTGAAGCACTCTGATGCCATTTTGGAAGGCAGCTCTGTATACCTGTCCCCTCCTGGCATCCATGATAGGGCAGACCACCGCCCCCTCTGCATTGCACAGATTGAAGGCCAGGGACTCCAGAGTCGATACGGATATGATCGGCAGATCCAGTCCCAGAGCCAGTCCCTTTGCAGTGGCTGCGCCTATGCGAAGTCCTGTAAATGATCCCGGCCCCGCAGAAACTGCTATGGCATCCAGGGACTCCTTGTCCGTGCCGCTCAGTCTCAGCATGTCCGCCAGCATGGGCATCAGCGTCTCCGAATGGGTCATGCCGTTATTTATGGTAAACTCAGCCCTCAGCACCTCATCCTCTATGACAGCTGCCGAGGCAACATGGGCGGAGCTTTCTATACCAAGTATCTTCATCTGTCTCACCGTCTTTCCACCACGAGCCTTCTGTGGTCCATGTCTGACTCATCATCCCTGAGGATATGTATGTGTACTGCCCCCTCAGGTATCAGCTCTTCTATCATCTCCGGCCATTCCACAAGGCATACCCAGTCTCCGAAGAAATACTCCTCATAGCCTATGGCATACATCTCATCAGGGTCAGCTATCCTGTATACATCAAAATGGGCAAGGGGCAGTCTCCCACCCTCATACTGATGTATGATGGTAAAGGTAGGGCTCGTGATATCGTCTTCTATGCCAAGGCCCTTTGCAAAGCCCTTTGCAAATACGGTCTTCCCTGCTCCCAGGTCTCCGGAAAGGAGGTATATCTCTCCGGGAGCAGCATTTTCCCCGAGCTCCATCCCTGCGCGGAAGGTATCCTCAGGGCCTCTGCTTTCTATAGTCCTCATATCATCTGTTGTCATATCATTCCTGTATTCAAAAGTCGGTGTAATCTGAGATTACACCGCTTTTACCGAAAAATATAATGTCATTCGCTGTCTGCCACTCTGCGATCAGGCTTTCCGAGCTTGAGCCACTTGAGATAGGCGCTGATGAAGTTGTCTATGTCTCCATCCAGCACTGCCTGAGCATTTCCTGTCTCCTCGCCGGTACGCACATCCTTGACCATGGTATAGGGCTGGAGCACATAGCTCCTTATCTGGCTGCCCCAGGCTATCTCCTTGACATCGCCTCGTATGTCGGAGAGCTTTTCCGCATGGGCCTGCTGCTTGAGCATATAGAGCTTTGAGCGCAGCATCTGCATGGCCTTCTCCCTGTTCTGGAACTGGGAACGCTCCTCCTGACAGGCAGTCACTATGCCCGTGGGTATATGTATGAGCCTTACTGCGGATGAGGTCTTGTTGATATGCTGTCCGCCGGCACCTGAGGAGCGATATACCTCCATCTTGATGTCCTTGGGATCTATATCCACCTCTATGGTATCGTCAAGCTCCGGCATGACATCGCAGGATACGAAGGAGGTCTGTCTCTTTCCCTGAGCATTGAAGGGTGAGATGCGCACGAGCCTGTGCACTCCTGCCTCAGACTTGAGGAGTCCGTAGGCATTTTCCCCTTCTACGGTAAAGCTGACGCCCTTTATACCTGCCTCATCGCCCTCCTGGTAGTCCATGACCGTGATCTTGAAGCCATGCTTGTCGCACCATCTGGTATACATGCGGTAAAGCATCTCGTTGAAATCCATGGCCTCGACGCCACCTGCTCCCGCAGACAACGCCAGTATGGCATTGTTTGCATCATACTCTCCCGACAGGAGCTGTGCAGTCCTCTCGGTCTCGATATCAGTCTTGAGCTTCTTCAGTGCCTCTCCGGTCTCCTGGCAGAGCTCCTCATCATCAGCCTCCACTCCCATCTCTATGAGTGTCTCGATGTCCTCAAACTGACTTACTATGGAGCTGTAGGTCTCCACAGCATCCTTGAGTCCCTTGAGCTCCTTCATGATTTTCGTGGATCTCTGGGCATCATCCCAGAAATCCGGCTCCTCCATGAGTCTCTCAAGCTCAGTGATGCGATCCTTTTTGGCTTCAAGAGCCAGAGAGCCCCTGAGCTCCTCTATGGGAGCCCGAAGTCCCTCCAGTTCTGATTTGTATGTCTCGAATTCAACTATAGCCATCTTCTACCTCGTCTGTGCTCATTCGGCGGGCTTGGAGAAATCTATGACCATGCCCGGCTTGTAGTTCCTTCCGTGGCACTGCTTGAACTTCTTTCCTGATCCGCAGGGGCAGGGATCGTTGGGATATATCTTCCTGACCTCACGCTTCTTGGGTGCGGCCTTTGCACTGTCATCTCTGTTGGTGCCCGTGATCTTTGCTGCAGGCTCCCTCTCGACCTTCTGCTGTACCTTTATATGATACAGTATCCTGACGGTCTCCTCCTTGATGGCGGCGGTCATGCCGTCAAACATCTCGTAGCCCTCAGTCTTGTACTCCACCAGAGGATCCTTCTGTCCGAAGGCCACCAGGCCTATGCCCTCGCGGAGCTGAGTCATGTCATCGATATGGCTCATCCACTTGTTGTCTATGACACGGAGCAGGATGACACGCTCGATCTCCCTCATCTGCTCTGCATCAGGGAACTCCGCTTCCTTCTCCTCATAAAGCTTTATGGCCTGTGACTTGAGGAGCTGCCTCAGCTCATCCTTCTTCATGGAGGAGAACTGCTGCTCCGTAAGCCTCAGAGGACTGAGGGGAATGATGGGAAGCAGAAGGTTGTTGAGTCCCTGCAGGTCCCAATCCGCGGGAGTGGCCTCCTCAGGGATGGTCATATCCACTGCATTGTCTACTATATCCTGGATGTACTTGATGATGACGTCCCT
>CALWHG010000054.1 GCA_944380315.1 uncultured Lachnospiraceae bacterium | reverse complement strand
AGCAAGGATTTTACTTGGAGTCTGATTGAAATGTCTCAGGACCCTATGTTAAAATAAGTCAAATATGCGCTCAGGAGGACAAGATGATGGAAAATGTATATACACCCTTTCGGTATGACTATGTAGGCAGCTTTCTGAGGCCTAAGGAGCTGCTTGAGGCGAGAGCTGCACTTTCTGAGGGCTGGATAGGTGCTTCGGAGCTTAAGGAGATAGAGGACAGGTGCATAACCGAGCTCATAGGCAAGATAAAGGGCCTTGGCTATCATGTCATAACAGATGGAGAGTTCAGACGAAGCAGCTGGCATCTGGATTTCATGTGGGGCTTTGAGGGAGTAGGACACCATCCTACGGAAAAGGGGCTCCGCTTCCACGATGAGGCGGCCATGCTGGACGATACCTACCTTACAGGCAGGATAGCCGTAGACAGGCATCCGTTCATCGAGCACTATAAGTTCGTAAAGCAGTTTGAGGATGAGAGCACTGTGGCAAAGCAGACCATACCTGCGCCTGCCCAGTTCCTTGAGCAGATGATACTTCCTGCAAACAGGGAGTCTACAGCAAGGTATTATGACAGTACGGAAAAGCTTATGGAGGACATAGCCTCGGCCTACAGAAAGGTGATCAGGGACCTCTATGATGCAGGATGTCGCAATATCCAGTTTGATGATTGCTCCTGGGGCTTCATGGTGGATCCCAAGGCTCTCAGGGTATTTGACGTGGATGAGGCCGGACTCGAGGCCATAAAGGAGCAGCTCCTTACGGTCAATAACATGGCCATAGAAGGAAAGCCTGAAGATCTTCGCATCAATACCCATATATGCAGGGGCAATTTCCACTCCACCTGGGCTAGTGCAGGAGGCTATGACAGTGTGGCTGGCTATCTGTTTGCCAGGGAAAATGTCAATGCCTACTACCTTGAGTATGATGATGAGCGCTCAGGCGGCTTTGAGCCCCTTTCACAGGTAAACAGTGACAAGAAGGTGGTGCTCGGCCATGTGACCACCAAGCGTCCCGAGCTCGAGGACAGGGAGATGATCAAGTCCCGTATACAGAAGGCATCAGAGTATCTGCCTCTTGACAGACTGTGCCTCAGCCCTCAGTGCGGATTTGCTTCATGTGAGGTGGGCAACAAGCTCACCGAGGAGGAGCAGTGGGACAAGCTCAGGCTCGTAAAGAGCATAGCAGATGAAGTCTGGGGATGATCTGGATCCCGGGATGATCCGATCGTTGATCCGACAGATATAGTATATAGAAACGGAGAGTATGAAAATTGGCTGATATTAACGAAAAGACCGAACAGGGCTCTGAGCAGTCCAGCGTCAGGGTAGAAAACAAGATGGGCTATATGCCCTGCAACCAGCTGCTCATAAGCATGTCCGTACCTATGGTGATATCCATGCTGGTACAGGCCCTCTATAATGTGGTAGACTCCATATTTGTATCCAGGCTCAATGAGGCGGCATTTACCGCAGTCTCTCTGGCCTTCCCGGTACAGAGCCTGATGATCGCCATAAGCGTGGGCACAGCGGTCGGAGTAAATGCACTTCTTTCCAGACAGCTGGGAGAGAAGAAGTTTGAGGCCGTCAACCGTACCGCAGGCAACGGCATACTGCTGGCACTTCTGAGCTCCGCAGTATTCATCATATTTGGACTCTTTGGATCAAGGCTTTTCTTCAGCGCGCTGACTGAGGATGCCCAGATCGCTGAGTACGGAGTACAGTATACTCAGGTGGTCACAATATTCTGCATAGGACTGTTCCTTCAGATCATCTTTGAGAGGACGCTGCAGGCCACCGGCAGGACCATATTCAACATGATCAGCCAGACCGTAGGCGCAGTTACAAATATCATCATGGACCCCATCCTGATATTTGGCCTCTTTGGCTTCCCCCGCATGGAGGTGACCGGAGCAGCAGTGGCTACTGTCATGGGACAGATATTTGGTGCGGCTCTGGGCCTTTTCTTCAACCTTAAATTCAATAAGGACCTTGACCTGAGCTTCAGGTATCTCAGGCCCGATGCCATGACCATAAAGCGCATATATGCAGTGGGCTTCCCTTCCATACTCATGCAGTCCATAGGCTCAGTCATGAACTTCGGCATGAACAAGATACTCATAGTATTTTCCTCTACGGCAGCAGCCGTGTTTGGAGCCTACTTCAAGCTTCAGAGCTTCATATTCATGCCTGTATTCGGACTCAACAACGGCATGGTGCCCATCATAGCCTATAATCTTGGAGCCGGACGTCCCGACAGGATCAAGCAGACCGTCAAGCTGGCCGCCATGTATGCCACCATCATCATGCTGCTTGGACTTTGTGCATTCCAGCTCCTGCCTGAGGTGCTGCTGGGCTTCTTCGATGCCTCCGACAACATGCTCAGCATGGGTGTGGTAGCGCTCCGTGTCATAAGCCTGAGCTTCATCATGGCTGGTATGAACATAGTATTTTCCTCAGTATTCCAAGCTATGGGACACGGCATGCTCTCCCTTGAGGCCTCTGCAGTAAGACAGCTCATATTCCTGCTGCCTGCAGCCTTTATACTTGCAAGGACCGTGGGACTTGATGGAGTATGGTGGTCCTTCCCCATAGCAGAGATTGCCTCCACTGCCATGAGCCTTATATTCATGAGGAAGATATATAAGGAGCAGCTGAGCGCTCCCGCAAAGACAGAGGAGGAGCCAGCACAGACCCCTTGACATTGGGTGTACAATATAGTTGAAAACAAAATACAGATACTTAACAGACCTGTTTGCCGCTCCGATCGACAGCAAAATGGAAGGCCGCTAAGCATTCTTCAGTTTAAGGAGGAAAAGACAAAATGACTACTTTAAAAGCTGAATCAAGAGACTTATCGGTTAAGGCAAAGAAGCTGAGACGTGAAGGTTATGTGACCGGAAACATCTTCGGTAAGGAGATCGAGGGCTCCATCCCCGTAAAGATGGAGAAGCTTGAGACCCAGAAGTTCCTGAAGTCCAATACAAAGGGCAGCAGGATAGATCTCTGTGTGGATGGAAAGCACTATGATGTGCTCATAAAGGACATCGCTTACAATGCACTCAAGGGACAGATAGATGAGATAGACTTCCAGGCCCTTGTAAGCGGAGAGCCGGTACATTCCGTTGCTGAGGTCGTGCTCCTCAATCACGACAAGGTACAGGGCGTGCTCCAGCAGCATCTGGAGGAGATAGCCTACAAGGCACTGCCTTCAGCACTGGTCGAGAAGGTAGAGATAGACCTGAGCGGCATGAAGATAGGCGATTCCATAAAGGTAAAGGATCTGGCCATAGCAGCTGATAAGGATGTTACTCTGATCACGGATCCTGAGGAGATAGTAGTATCTCTTGCAGCCCCTCACAATGAGGCTCTTCCTGAGGATGAGGCTGCAGAGGAGACAGCAGAGGCTGTCGCTGCAGAATCGAAGTAAGACCTGTCAGCTACAGGTACAGCTGATGGCTGCCATCGAAACAGTATATGGCGGGGATACATATCCCCGCTGTTTTTATGCCTGTCCAGGTGCTATATTAAAAACAGGGATATATTTTACAAGGAAAAGAGTGTGAAAAGGTGGAAAAGACAGTAAGAAACGGAGACGAAGACAAGAGAAGGATATTTGAGGAGCTTCCAGTGCCTCAGGCTCTGAGGACCATGGTCATACCTACCATCATAAGCCAGATCATAGTGCTCATATACAACATGGCCGATACCTTTTATGTGGGCAGGACAAATGATCCTTATATGGTAGCCGGAGTGTCCCTCATACTTCCCGTATTCAACATACTCATATGTCTTGCGGGACTGGCCGGAGTAGGAGGCGGCACCCTCATATCCAGGCTCATGGGAGAGCACAGGGACGATGAGGCCCGCAGGGTAAGCTGGTTCTGCCTGTATATATCAGCTGCCATGGCACTTGCGTATGCATTGCTCATGGCGCTTTTCATGGAGCCTCTGCTCCTGGCCCTGGGAGCCAGTGACAGCATATATATCTATGCAAGACAGTACGTATTCTGTGTCATAGTCCTGGGAGCCGTGCCTACGGTCCTATCAAATGTCATGTCAAATCTCGTCAGGAGCACTGGCATGTCAAAGGAGGCGAGCATAGGCATAACCCTGGGCGGACTCCTCAACATAGGTCTGGATCCGCTTTTCATGTTCGTGCTGCTCCCTCGGGGCTATGAGGTGCTTGGCGTAGGCATAGCCACCTTCCTTTCAAACTGCTGTGCCTGCCTGTATTTCTTTACTGTGCTCTACAGGTCAAGGAAGCGTACGGTGGTCACCTTCGACATGCGAAGCGGCATGCCGTCAAAGAACAGTATAGGATCCATATTTTTCGTGGGCATACCTGCCTCCATCACCTCACTTCTGTTTGATCTTGACTATGTCATAGTAGACAAGCTCATGGTGACCTACAGCGAGGTGTCCCTGGCTGCCATAGGCATAGTGCTCAAGGTGGAAAGGCTCCCGCTCAACGTGGGCATAGGCATAGGACAGGGCATGATGCCCCTCGTGGCATACAATTATGCCTCAGGCAATCATAAAAGGATGGATGACACCATCAAGACCGCCCGTATCCTGGGACTGGCGGTAGCCCTGGGCAGTATAGTGCTTTATGAGCTCTTTGCTCCATATATCATCAGGTTCTTCATAAGCGATCCTGAGACCGTGGGCATAGCCACCAACTTCTTGAGAGCCAGGGTGCTTGCCACTCCGCTCATGTTCATGAGCTTCTTTACGGTATACCTTTTCCAGGCCTTTGGAAAGGGCAACATAGCCCTGTTCCTGGGTGTCACAAGATGGCTGGTATTCAACATACCCATGCTGTTCATACTGAATGCCCTGGTAGGCATGTATGGCATAGTTTGGGCTCAGGTGACCGCGGACAGCCTTACGGTCATCATGTCCCTCATAGTATATGGAAGATACAAGAGGAGGAGTTTCAATCACATCAGGCAACAAAGGCATACATCATGATGTAATGGCACAGGCTCCCGCCCATGACGAAGAGATGGAAGATCTCATGGGAGCCAAAATACTTATGTCTTGAATTGAAGATGGGAAGCTTGAGGGCATATATGATGCCGCCGATGGTATATATGATACCTCCTGCCAGCAGCCAGCCGAAGGCTCTGGGCGGCAGCGCCTGGACAAGCCGCTGGAAGGCTGTGACGCAGGCCCAGCCCATGGAGATGTATATGATGGAGGAGAACCACTTGGGACATGTGATCCAGAGTGCGTTGATCACCATGCCTATGATGGCTATGATCCATACGGCCAGCAGGAGAGTAAGGCCTGTACGGTCTCCGAGGACCAGCACACAGACCGGAGTATAGGTGCCAGCTATAAGGATGAAGATCATCATGTGGTCGATCTTGCGAAGCAGCTTGTTGACCCTCGGTGATATGTTGAGGGTATGATAGATGGTGCTGGCGGCATAGAGCAGTATCATGCTGGTCATGAATACTGATATGGCGAGCACGTGCGCAGGCCCCGGAGTGTGGGCTGCCTTTATGATGATAGGTATGGTGGCGGCTACGGCAAGCAGGAGCCCGGCAAAGTGGGTGATGGCGCTTCCCGGGTCTTTGATGCTTTTTATGATGCGGGTCATGGCTGATCTCATGATCGACCTCCTTTGGTATTTGCATATGTAGTTTTTAAAACTATGTTATCTTGTTATATATACTACATCTGTTTATCAAAGATTGCAAGCACAAAAAAGCGAAGGTTCCATGCCTTCGCTTTTGTCGTTTCTTATATCACTGTGTCTATGTCTGCCAGCCTGGTGCTGCACTGGATCAGTGACCGGGCTTCTGGCTCCTTTCATCCTTTAGCCTGTCGCAGATATTTTCAAGCATAAGCTGCTTAAGGTATATATCGAAGCCCAGCTCACAGGCAAAGGAGAAGAGCCTAAGCTTGTCAAGCTCCTCGGCGCTTAGCCCTGAAGCCTTCTTTCCGGAAAATGTCTTCTGGGCCAGCTCATATTTTTGTTTGATGTCATTTTTCAGCACATCCATCTGAGAGGCCTCCATTGAAAAGACCTCTTTATATATGTCCTCCACTGAAAGATCCCTGTGCTTGAAATGCTCATTTTTTACGTCCTCAAGTATGACCTTGAGATCGTCGAGGGAGAGTATGCCCTTATAATAATAGATGAACAGGAGCATGAACATATGCTCCCTGCTGTATTTCTTCTTTTCAGGGTGAGGGAGGATACGGGCCTTTGTGTAGTTGTTGATCATGGTCTTTGTAAGGATCTTGTCGTCCTCATGACGCTTGACCCTCCTAAGATGCTCCTCCATGAAGCCGGTGACCTGATCCATGTATATGTCTATGTAGGGTATCTTGTCAGGCTTCACATAGCTTATGGTGTCCAGGTACGCAAGCATCTCATCAAATATCTTTTTATTATCCATCATGTCCTGCCTTTCCTCGTGGCTTAGATAACATAAGTATTATACGACCTGGCGGCATAAAAATAAACAGCTTTAACAAATTAGCATATTGTGATAGAATATGCCTCATGGATCAAAAATATAGATGATATCGGAGTAAACATTTTGAGCGATCTACTTAAAGGACTTAATGACAGACAGCTTGAAGCAGCGGAGCATACTGAGGGCCCGCTGCTTATTTTAGCAGGAGCAGGCTCGGGAAAGACGAGAGTGCTCACCCACAGGATAGGCTACCTTATAGAGAAGGGTGTCATGCCCTGGCAGATACTGGCCATCACATTTACAAACAAGGCTGCTCAGGAGATGAGGGACCGCGTGGACGGACTCCTTTCCGGAAAGGGAGCGGATGTCTTCGTATCCACCTTCCACTCACTGTGCGTGACCATACTCAGACGTGACATAGACAAGCTTGGCTATGGCAGGGATTTCACCATATATGATACGGATGATCAGCGCACCCTCATGAGGGAGGTCATAAAGGCCCTTAACCTGGATACAAAGACCTACAGAGACAGGGCAGCCCTGTCTCTCATATCCTCAAAGAAAAATGACATGGTCACTCCGGAGGAGTACAGCTCCGAGGCTTCAGACTACTATGAGCGCAACATGGCCCGCATATTTATGGAGTATCAGAGAAGGCTGAAGAGCAACAACGCAGTGGACTTTGATGACCTGCTGCTCCTTACGGTCAGGCTCTTCAAGGAGTTTCCTGAGGTGCTGGCAGGCTGGCAGGAGCGCTTCCACTATATCATGGTGGATGAGTATCAGGACACCAACGGAGTGCAGTTTGAGTTGGTACGCATGCTTTCCGCCAGATACAGGAACCTCTGTGTCGTAGG
>CALWHG010000053.1 GCA_944380315.1 uncultured Lachnospiraceae bacterium | reverse complement strand
GGTGACGTACTGGCAGGCTATCTGGCCAAGCTCATGGGACTTCCCGTCGGAAGGCTCATAGTGGCCAGCAACGAAAACAAGGTGCTCACAGATTTTCTGACCACGGGCGTATATGACAGGCGGAGGGATTTCGTAAAGACCATCTCTCCCAGTATGGACATACTAGTCTCCTCCAATCTGGAGAGGCTCCTCTACTATGAATCAGGCGGTGACTGTGAGCTGGTGGCAGGCCTTATGAAGGACCTGAGTGAAAAGGGCGTGTTCAGGGTACCCGATGAGCTCCTCAGTGGCATAAGAGAGAGCTTTGAATGCGGTTTTGCCACGGACGAGGAGGCCAAAGCATATATAAAGCAGGCCTATGAGGACTTTGACCGTATACTGGATCCTCATACGGCGGTGGCCTACAAGGTGGCATCCGACTATATAAGCAGCCATGGCAGGCTGAGGCCCATGATAGTGCTGTCCACTGCCAGCCCCTATAAGTTTGCCTCTGATGTGCTCTCATCACTTACTGGGGAGGAAAAGAGTGGCTTTGAGGCCATGGACAGGCTCTATGAGCTCACCCGTGAGCCTGTGCCCTCAGCTCTTGCAGGATTAAGGGATAAAAGGATCCTTCATGATCGGGTGCTCGACCGGGAGCAGATGAAGGACTTTGTATATGAAAATGCCGGGAGGATGAAGTCATGACAAGGATAAGGGTGCCGGCGACCACGGCAAATATGGGACCGGGCTATGACGTGCTTGGGGCAGCGCTTACGCTTTATGCATATTTTGATGCGGAGCCCTCAGAGACCTATGAGGTGAGCGGCTGCCCTGAGGCTTACCAAAATGAGGACAACATGGTCATACAGAGCTATAAGCGTACCCTCAGCCTCTGCGGCAGGCCTGACGCTCCCATAAGGCTCCATGAGGAGACGGAGGTGCCCATAGCCAGGGGCCTGGGCTCAAGCTCCACCTGCATAGTTGCGGGGATCATGGCGGCTGACAGGCTCCAGGGACTGGGACTGTCCAGGGATGATATGGTGAGCATGGCCACGGACATAGAGGGACACCCCGACAACGTGGCTCCGGCGGTCTATGGCGGAGTGGTGGCAGGCTTTTCCGAGGAGGGAAGGGTATGGTGCTCAAGGTTTCCTTCCGCCCCTGACTGGAGGTTTGTGACCCTCATACCTGATTATGAGGTCAGGACAGAGGAGGCAAGGCGGGTGGTCAGACGGGACATAGGTCTGTCTGACAGCATATATACGACGGGCCATGTCATAGGCCTGCTTCGGGCCCTGTCTGACGGAGATGAGGAGCTCCTTTCAGCAGCCTGCAGGGATGTGCTCCATGAGCCCTACAGGAAGGGACTCATACCCGATTATGAAAGGGCCAGGGAGCTGGCGCTCAGGGGAGGGGCTGCGGCATTTTTCATAAGCGGCTCGGGCTCCACACTTATGGCGGTCACAAAGGACGAGGCCAGGGCAGAAGATATACTCTCAGCATACAGAGAGGCCTGGCCCGGCTACAGGGCACTTTCACTTTCCATCTGTCATGATGGAGCAGCATATATGGACTAGGATACAGGAGGATTAAGGTCATGATGATAAGCAGATCCATGCAGGAGCAGCTGGCGGGCAATTCCACCATCAGGCTCATGTTTGCAGAGGGCAAGGAGATGGCAAAGAAGGTGGGAGCGGATCACGTCTATGATTTTTCCATAGGCAATCCAAACGTGCCTGCACCAAAGGAGGTCAATGAGGCCATAAAGGCAGTGGTGGACGAGGTGGACAGTGTCTACCTTCACGGCTATATGGCAAATGAAGGCTATCCTGAGACGAGGAAGGCGGTGGCGGACGATCTTAACAGACGCTACGGCACTGACTATGACGAAAGCAACATCATCATGACTACAGGAGCCGCAGGGGGACTCAACATAGTGCTCAAGACCCTGCTGGATGAAGGAGATGAGGTCATCACCTTCAAGCCCTATTTCCTGGAGTATAAAAAATATGCTTCAAACTACGGAGCTTCACTTGTGCCCGTGGCTACGGACAGCCGGACCTTCCTGCCGGATATGGAGGCCCTGAGGGCTGCCATAAATGAAAGGACCAGGGCAGTGATCATAAACACCCCTCACAATCCCACGGGAGTCATATACGGCGAGGATACACTTAAGGCCCTTGCCGCAGTCCTTGAGGAGGAGAGCAAAAGGATAGGTCGCCCTATCGTGCTCATATCCGATGAGCCCTACAGGGAGCTCTGCTACGACGGCATGAGCCAGCCCTGGGTAGCTTCATTTTATAAGGACACCATAGTATGCTATTCATTTTCAAAGTCCCTGTCATTGCCGGGAGAGCGCATAGGCTATTGCGTAGTGCCCGATGAGCTCTGTGAGCATGAGGATATATTTGCCTGCATGGGTATAGCCAATCGTACGCTTGGCATGCTCAATGCTCCCGGCATCATGCAGAAGGCCATAGAGCGCTGCCTGGACATAGACATATCGGAAAATGTCAGGATATATGACAATAACAGGAAGCTCCTTTACGGCATACTGAAGGATGCAGGCTTTAAGGCCGTATATCCTTCCGGAGCCTTCTACATATGGATACGCACTCCCGAGGGCTATACGGATGCAGAGTTCTGTGACATCTGCAAGAAGCATTATGTGCTTGTGGTGCCCGGAGCATCCTTCGAGGGACCCGGAAATATGAGGGCGGCCTACTGTGTATCGGAAAAGACCATCAGGGATTCAAAGCCGGCCTGGGAGGCCATAGCCAAAGAGGTAGGTCTCAGGTAAGAAGGCGGTGACCGATCGGGCACATAAATAATGCTGAGACAGGCCGCAGCACGCCCGATATGCAAAAAGTACTTTACAATGATTTTCAGGTGTGCTAATCTTTAGAGGTATTTTTTATTTCTGGAGCATATGGCTTAGATGCAGAACAACATGTTTGCAGCAGCATATTATTACTTTTACTTTACCAGCTTCGGTAAGGTTATTAGTTTTGCTGCTTAGACACATTGCTTCAGGAGAGATCAGAGGGATCTTCAAGGCTTCGCAGTAAAACTGCGGAGCCTTTTTTATTTCAGACCCCTGAAGGATATAAAAAGGAGAATTAGTTATGATACTGGTACTGAAGGAAAATGCAAGCAAGTCACAGATAGATAACCTTATCCAGTGGCTCAAGAGCCGCGGAGTGGAAACTCACCTTAGCGTAGGAAAGTATCAGACCATACTTGGCCTTGTGGGAGATACCTCGGGACTTGATGAGGATATGCTCTCCAGCCTGGATTTCGTGGAGACCGTAAAGCGCATAAGGGAGCCCTTCAAAAATGCAAATCGCAAGTTCCATCCGGACGACACTGTCATAGACATATGCGGCAGGAAGATAGGCGGGGGACATTTCCAGATCATAGCAGGCCCCTGCTCGGTGGAGTCCAAGGAGCAGATCACGTACATAGCCAGAGAGGTGCAGAAGTCAGGAGCAGGTCTGCTGAGAGGCGGCGCGTTTAAGCCCAGGACCTCTCCCTACGCCTTCCAGGGACTGAGAGGTGAGGGCCTTGAGCTCCTTATGGAGGCCAGGAAGGAGACCGGACTTCCCATAGTGACTGAGATCATGGATGCCTCTCATCTGCCTCTTTTCGAGGATGTGGATGTGATACAGGTCGGAGCCAGGAACATGCAGAACTTCGAGCTCCTCAAGGAGCTGGGAAAGATAAGGAAGCCCATACGCCTGAAGCGCGGCATGGCAAATACCATCCAGGAGCTGCTCATGAGTGCAGAGTACATCATGGCCGGGGGCAATGAGCAGGTCATACTCTGTGAGAGAGGCATAAGGACCTTTGAGACCTATACGAGGAATACCCTGGATCTGTCGGCCATACCGGTCATAAAGGAGCTTTCACATCTTCCGGTGGTCATAGATCCCAGCCACTCTACGGGACACTCCAGATTCGTAAGGTCCATGTCTCTGGCAGCAGCGGCTGCAGGGGCAGACGGACTTATCATAGAGGTACATAACGATCCCCAGCGTGCCCTCTGTGACGGACCTCAGTCCATCACACCGGATGCATTTTCAAAGCTGGTACCTGATATAAAGGCCATACTTGCAGTGACCGGAAAGAGGATGGACTGATGAGCAGTAAAGAGATGGGGCAGGAGGGTTTTCCTGTCATAGGCATAGCAGGGCTGGGCCTCATAGGAGGCTCCATGGCAAGGACCATAAAGGCAGAGACAGACTGCAGGCTGCTGGGCTTTGACATAAACGAAGAGGTACTTAAGACAGCTCTTTCTGATGGCAGCATAGACGGCATACTCGACGATGAAAGCATAGGTAGCTGCAGCCTCATACTGGTGGCTCTATATCCCAGGGCTGCAGTGGACTATGTGACTGAAAAGAGCGGTGCCATAGCCGATGACGCTCTGGTCATAGACCTTTGCGGAGTCAAGACCGCGGTCATGAGGCCCCTGGAGCCAGTAGTTGCGTCTCGTGGCTTCAGCTATATCGGCGGCCATCCCATGGCAGGCACTGAGAAGACAGGCTACAAAAATTCCAGGGGAGACCTTTTCAGGGGAGCCTCCATGCTGCTGGTGCCCGCTCACAATACTGAGGAGCAGTATAAAAGGGCAGAGGCATTTTTCCTTGAGATAGGCTTTGGCAGAGTAGTGAGGACCAGCATGGAAACTCACGACCGGATCATAGCATTTACCTCCCAGCTTGCCCATGTGGTATCAAATGCCTATGTAAAGAGCCCGACAGCAAAGATACATGACGGATATTCGGCAGGCAGCTATCTGGACCTGACCAGGGTGGCATGGCTCAATGAGGTCATGTGGTCAGAGCTCTTCATAGACAACAGGGAGGCCCTGGCAGATGAGATAGACAGGCTCATAGAGGATCTGAGGATATATTCGGAGCTCATAAGAGAGGGTCGGCAGGAGGAGCTCCGGGAGGTCCTTAAGGAAGGAAGGGAGCTCAAGGAGATGATAGACAGGAAAGAGGATCTGAAAAGATGATGGAGAGCGTAACTGTAGGAGCATCAAAGAAGTATGAGGTCATCATAGGCTCAGGCATACTCAGGGACTGCGGAGAGCTCATATCCAGGGTCAAGGCCCCCTGCCTTGCATGCATAGTCACCGATGACATAGTGGACGGCCTTTATGCAGACACGGTGGAGGAGAGCCTCAGGTCGGCAGGCTTCTCTGTGGTAAAGCATGTATTTCCAAACGGCGAGCAGAGCAAGTGCCTGGAATGCTACGGAAGACTGCTTGACGTGCTTTCGGCTGAGGGAGTGACCAGGACAGACCTCATAGTGGCCCTTGGAGGAGGAGTATGCGGAGACATGGCAGGCTTTGCAGCCGCCACCTATCTTCGCGGAATGGACTATGTACAGATACCTACCACCTTCCTGGCCGCCATAGATTCCTCGGTAGGAGGAAAGACGGCCATAGACATAAGTGCAGGAAAGAATCTGGTCGGGGCCTTCCATCAGCCCATAGAGGTCATATGCGATACGGACACCTTGTCTACTCTCAGGCCGGAGACCTTTGCCGACGGTGCGGCGGAGGCTATAAAATACGGCGTGCTGTCCGATCCGGAGATATTTGACATATTTTCCGAGGGCAGGATCAGGGAGGAGCTTCAGCATGTGATAAAAAGGAGCGTGGAGATAAAGTCGGAGTACGTGGAAAAGGACGAATTTGACACGGGACTTCGTATGTATCTGAATCTGGGACATACACCGGGACACGCCATGGAAAAGCTGAGCCATTTCTCCGTGACCCACGGTCATGCAGTGGCTACGGGCATGGTCATGGTGGCAGATATATCAGAGAAGCTTGGCTTCTGTGAGGCCGGCACTGCGGAGCGCATAAGACAGGTGCTCCTGAAAAATCAGCTCCCCATAAGCACGAGCTTCGGTGCAGCGGAGCTTGGAGAAGCAGCCCTTACGGACAAAAAGCGCAGGGGAGCATCCATAAGGCTCATACTTCCTGTACGTATCGGCGAATGTATGCTCTATGAAACAGATGCAGAGAAGCTTCCGGAGCTCTTTGCCATGTCAGAAGCAGTAGAGGGGTGAGACAGTGGATGTAAGGATCTATGGGTCAGAGCCCAGGGGAGAGCTGAGGGCCATGGCATCGAAGTCGGACGTGCACAGAGCTCTCATATGTGCTGCGTTTTCCGATAAGGAGACATTTATAGGATCAAATGCAGACTCCAGCGACATGGAGG
Organism: uncultured Lachnospiraceae bacterium; assembly: GCA_944380315.1. Lineage (GTDB taxonomy): Bacteria > Bacillota > Clostridia > Lachnospirales > Lachnospiraceae > Avilachnospira. The sequence goes on along the minus strand of CALWHG010000053.1, from coordinate 2,696 downwards.
CTACGGCCGGCTGCCTGAGGGCAGCAGGGGCCGACATAGTCTATGACAGCCAGAGACAGGGCTTTGTGGTCAGGCCCATAAGGCCTTCGTCATCAGTCATGGCTGACTGCCGTGAGAGCGGATCCACACTCAGGTTCCTGATACCAGTCTTTGCGGCGGCGGGGCTGACAGCCAGCTACCTGGGCCAGGGTCGGCTCCCTGAGAGGCCCCTGGGCCCCATACTTGATGAGCTGAGAGCCCACGGGATGGACATAGAGGGCGATCGCCTTCCGCTGACCATAAGAGGGAGGCTCGCAGCAGGAAGCTTTTCCCTGCCAGGGGATGTGAGCTCCCAGTTCATAACGGGACTGCTGCTTTCATTTCCCCTGATGAAAGGAGCCTCTGAGCTTAGACTTACCACGGATCTTCAGTCCTCAGCATATGTTGACATGACCATGGATACCATGAGGCGCTTCGGGGCGGAGATAGACAGGAGAGACAGACGGTTCCTGTACGGAGGAGGCCCCGGGATCTATGTTAGCCCGGGTATCTATGAGGCAGACGGGGACTGGTCAAACGCAGCCTTCCCCCTTGCAGCTGACAGTCTGCTCGGAGGCGGACATATAGACATAAGGGGCCTCAGGGAGGACTCGGTCCAGGGGGACAGACGCATAGCCTCCATACTGAGAGGCATAGCAGATGGTAGCCACAGGGTCATGGATGCCTCGGAGGTGCCGGATCTGGTGCCTATAGTGGCGGTGACCATGGCGCTGTCGGAGGGCCATTTTGAGATCATAAATGCAGGCAGGCTCAGGATAAAGGAGTCCGACAGACTGAGCGCCATGGCAGAGGGCCTCAGGCGGCTCGGAGCTGAAGTAGAGGAGCTGCAGGAGGGCCTGGTCATAGAAGGTAAAGGAAGGCCGCTTCCAGGAGGTGTGAGCATCAGCTCTGAGGGAGACCATCGCATAGCCATGGCATTTTCCATAGGAGCTCTGTTCTGCAGGGAGCCTGTGGTCATAGAGGGGGCTGAGGCAGTAGGAAAGTCCTACCCCCATTTCTTTGAGGATATGGAAAAGCTTGGTGTCAGGCTGGAAAGGTCAGGTGCTTGAACATGGCGTCAGTATTTGGAGACAATATAAAGGTGTCTGTCTTCGGACAGTCCCATTCGGATGGCATAGGAGCAGTCATAGACGGCATACCTGCAGGCATGTCCATAAGCCTTCCGGAGCTTCGCAGCTTCATGCAGAGGAGGGCTCCCGGGCGCAATGCCTATTCCACAAAAAGGAAGGAGGCAGATGAATTTGAGATACTTTCGGGACTGCTTCCTGATGAGCAGGATGGGAACAGTCTCATAAGCTGCGGTGCACCCATATGTGCGGTCATACGCAATACCGACCAGCATTCCAGGGATTACGATGAGCTCAAGCGGGTGCCCAGGCCCGGACATGCAGACCTGACTGCGGAGATAAAGTATGGGGGCTTCCAGGACGTCAGGGGCGGAGGACATTTTTCCGGACGCCTGACTGCGCCGCTTTGCTTTGCCGGAGGCATGGCCAAGCAGATACTGGCGGAGAAGGGTATATATGTAGGAGCCCATATAGACCGCATCGGCGATATAAGTGACAAGAGATATGATGCCGAGGGCCTGGAGCTTAAGGAGCTCATGGCTGCACAGGAAAGGGAATTCCCTGTAAATGATGAAAAGGCCGGTGAGGCCATGAAAGCTCTCATAGAGGAGGCCCGCATGGACTGTGACTCTGTGGGAGGAGTCATAGAATGTGCCGTGATCGGACTTCCGGCAGGCCTGGGAGCTCCCATGTTTGACGGAGTGGAAAACCGGCTGGCAGCTGCCATTTTTGGCATACCTGCAGTGAAGGGCCTGGAATTCGGAGAGGGCTTTGGCGCTGCAGCCATGAGGGGCAGCCAGCACAATGATCCATATCGCATGACAGGGGACGGAACCATAAGACCGGTGACGAACCATGCGGGTGGCATACTCGGAGGCATAAGCACGGGCATGCCCATAGTCATGCGTATGGCCATAAAGCCCACGGCATCCATATCAAAGCCCCAGATGTCAGTGGACATGAAGGATAAGGCTGACAGGGAGCTGATCATAAAGGGACGGCATGATCCCTGCATAGTACCGCGGGCCGTGCCTGTGGCAGAGGCGGTCACGGCGCTGGTCATATATGATATGCTTTTGGACAAGGAAGGGAGAGACTGAGATGGACTTAAAGGACGCAAGAGTAAGGATAGACAGCATAGACGATGAGATAACAAGGCTCTTTGCCGAGCGCATGGGCATAGCCAGGGATATAGCCGCCTATAAGAGCGAGCATAAGCTGCCCATATTCGATCGGGAAAGAGAGAGGGCCGTGCTCAACCGGGTGGAGGACAAGGTGGGCCCTGAGCTTGAATCCTATGCAAATGTGCTTTATACCACTCTCTTTGACGTGACCCGCTCCTATGAGTACAGGAGCCTGACCACGGAATCGCCCATAGGCGGGGCCATAAAGCAGGCTCTCAAGGATACGCCTGAGGTATTTCCCAATAGATCAGTGGTAGCCTGTCAGGGCGTGGAGGGCTCCTTCAGCCAGTCGGCCTGCGACAGGATATTCAACATGCCGAGCATCATGTATTTTGACAATTTCCGCAGTGTCTTTCAGGCGGTGGAGAGCGGCTTCTGAACCTATGGGGTACTGCCCATAGAAAAC
>CALWHG010000052.1 GCA_944380315.1 uncultured Lachnospiraceae bacterium | reverse complement strand
CAAAAGCGCGATTAAAGCGTGAACAAAATGCACGCCAGTAATTAGCAAAGCCAGCCGAGCCAGCGGGCGGTCAAGATGAACGGCGCATACACGCCGCCTCTTGACTGCTCTGGAGGAATGAAATGTGCAAATTTCGGCCCCTTATGGTATAATCAGCAAGATAAAAACCATTCGAAAAGGGACGCGAACATGATGACGAAGGTTTTATTTGTTTGCCATGGCAATATCTGCCGCTCGCCAATGGCCGAATTCGTTATGAAGGATCTGGTAAAAGAAAGGGGCCTTGAGGATGACTTTTTCATAGCCTCTGCGGCCACCAGCTCAGAGGAGCTGGGAAACCCTGTCTACCCGCCTGCCAGGAGGAAGCTGCTTGATCATGGCATCGATCCAAGCGGAAAGACTGCACGCAGGATCACAAAAAAGGACTATGAGGACTATGACTATCTGATAGGCATGGATCACTGGAACCTGAAAAACATGGAGAGAGCATTTTCAGGGGATCCCGAGCATAAGCTTCATCTGCTCAGGGACTTTACCAGGACTCCAGGAGAGATAGATGATCCATGGTATACTGGAGATTTCGATACGGCCTATGAACAGATAAGCGAAGGCTGCAAGGGCCTGCTTGACCATATCATGGCTGCTAAGGGAGGGATATGATGAGCAGGATAAAGGTGCTGTTCCTTGGCAACAGCCATACGTATTTCAACGACATGCCCGAGCTTTTTTCAAGGCTGTGCAAAGCCGGTGCCGGCCTCGATGTGGAGCCTTTCATGCTGAGCCATCCCGGCAGGACTCTGGAGTGGCATCTCAGGGAATACTATGAGCTTCGCTTCAATTTGCTGTATGGACATTATGACTATTGTGTCATCCAGCAGGCTGCGCATCCGTTTCCGGGAAAACCTGAGACACTGAGAGATCTGGATCGTATCATAGAGCTTTGCAGGAAGGGAAATGCTCAGCCCATCATAGTGGAGACCTGGGCTGAAAAACGCTATCCGGAGCATCAGGAGATCATGAATGAGACCTACAGAGAAGCAGCAGAGAGCCATGATGCACTGCTGGCTCCAGTCGGTGAGATCTGGCAGAGGATATGCAGGGACCATCCGGAAGCAGAGCTTTACTGGCGCGATGGAGAGCATGCATCTCCCTATGGGGACTACCTTATAGCCTGTACGCTGTATCGGGTCATGACAGGCCGCCCTGCTGCTGCACTTCCGGATGAAGGCATAGACTTTTTCAAGGGCCTTGATTCAGAGCCTGATGGCTCCAGGGCAGTGGAGGACAGTGAACAGATAAAGGTGCAGCTTGACCCGACTGCCTGCAGGAGCATAAGGTCGGTGGTGGATGAGATATCCTGAATACATATAGCCATATCATATACCCTTATTCCAAAATGCTATTGGACGTGAATTTACATATGTATGACAATACTCAATGTAAAGGATCAGATATGTGTATAGCGCACGAGATATCTGATTAAAGATTTTGAGGGGGGGAGAGTATGAATTTCAGGGATGTAGAGTATATCGTGAAGATAGCAGAGTGCGGAAGTATCAATAAAGCTGCAAGAGAGCTCTATGTGGCGCAGCCTTCTCTGAGTAAATGCATCAAGAAGGTGGAGGATGAATATGATATCCAGTTATTTTACAGAAATCCTGGAAGCTCTATTAGCCTGACAGTGGCAGGCCAGGCGTTCCTTGATATGGCAAAGCCTGTACTTCAGCTTTACAGACATTTTGATGATCAGATAAAGGAGATAAAGAAAAGGGGAAGGTCTCGCATAGTACTTGGGACAGCAGCTCAAAGAGGGTACGATATATCTTCAGTGCTTTTTAAAAAGCTTTATCTTGAGTATGATGAATATCTCCTTGAGCTCAGGACCGATAAAAGTCTTGAGCTTGAGAAGGGATTACTTAATGGTGATCTGGATATGATACTGATAACCACAGGTAATTTCCGTGATGAGCTGTATTATGAAAGACTTTATGATACCAACCAGTTCGTCTATTTGAGGAGGGGAAGTCCTGCAGCAGCCAAAGCGATCCATATGGACGGGATAAGATGGCCCGTCATAAGACTTGAGGACCTGGAAGGAGAGCTCATAGTTGCAAATGCAAGAGGCAGTGCCAACCGGGAGTTCATGGATGAGATGATGGAAAGGTATGGCCTGGATTTTGAGATCGTAGAAAGAGGCAATAACGGAGAACGCATGGCTATGGTGGAAAGCGGAAGGGCGTCTTACTTCCTGAATATCAAAGGAGACAGACTTTCCGAAAAATATAATCAGGAGCTTATGTATTATATACATCCTGACCAGCAGATCAGTGGAGCTTCATGCCTCATATGCAGGAAGGGCTTTGAGCATGATGAAAGATTTAAGATAGTATGGGAGGCTCTCAAAGAGCTGGAAGATAATAATATGACAAAATACAGATAACGATATTTTAAATTGCAGGATATGTGCCGTATATGTGATCTTCAGGATCATGTATACGGCTTTTTTGTGGTCTGAAAAGATCTGGACAGAAGTGGGTATGCACCTTTGGAATAGGGGGAAGAGAGATGTGTATTGGACATGTGATTGTGCAAAATCTATGATTAAAGCATAAAAGTAAAGTGTTCGTAAAGGCAATGTAAACAAAAAGGAGAAAAATGAAATGAGTACACTTGCAAGTTCAAAGGCATTTAAATTCCGTTGGATCAACGGACAGTGCTTTGAGTTCAAACTCAACAATGGAAAGACTGTCCTTACGGATCCCTGGTTCAGTGGAGGGGGATCAATGGCAAGCAAATGTCCGCCTAACTTTACTGTGGATGATATCGAGGGTGCTGATTATGTGTTCCTTAATCATACCCATGGGGATCATACAGCAAACGTGGGAGAGGTATATCAGAAGTTTCATCCCACCATCATCTGCCATTCTGCAGTAGCTATGGAGCTGTCAAGATGCTTTGATATAAAGCTTACAAGCATTTATCCAGTTGATTATGAGGGCACCTATTATTTCGATGGTTTTATGCTTGAGACTCATCATGCTACTCACCATGCGCAGCCTAGCAATTATTCGGAGACCATAGATCGCTTCTCTGGCAGGACGGATTTTGCTGGAAGTCCTGAGCTCAACGCCATGGGCAGCGTGTTCAACATGAACTTTATACTGACTACAGATCAGGGCATGAGAGTGGGATTTATAGGCGGAAATGATGACGGGATGCTCAAGCGTATGATCGGCAAGGATAAGCCTAACATCGTACTGAGAAACAAGATGGCAAGCTCCAAGCATAAGGAGGGTGCTGCCGAGAAATTTGCGGACTGGTTCTCTCAGGCTGATATACAGCTTCTTGTACCCATGCACTATGAGACCTGGCTTACAGATGATCCTGAGTTTTCAAAACAGGTCCATGTTGATATGAACAGGATCATGAGGGAAAAGGGATTTGTAGGCAGAGTGGCTCCTATGGAAAGAGGAAAATGGTATACATTGGACCTTAGTATAAATGAGGCCTGAAGTCTTGGCTGTTGATGTAAATGTTTCATTCATTAATGTGATTTGATGAAGGAAAGGAGTTATACTCTATGTCTACACAAATGATAATCGTTCTGCTTACTCTTGTGGCTTTTGTAGCCATGATATTGTCTGGCAGAGTTAAGATTCACATAGCTGCCCTTACCATTCCGGTGATCTTGGAGCTGACGCAGATACTGACTTTTGATGAAGCCTGGGGTGGAATGTTAAACAGTTCTATTGTTATGATGGCTTCCATGTTCATAGTAGGGGCTGCAATAAATAAGACCAGCCTTCTTACACGTATGAGTAAGACACTGATCAAACCGGGCGCTTCGGATTTTCAAATCATGATAGGTATTGCTGTACCTATACTGTTTTTGGGATGTTTTATAAACGGTACTGCAACTATGACCATTATGATACCTATGATCACTGGTATTTGTGCTGAGCATAAAAGGCCTCTTTCAAAGTTTATGTTTCCGGCACTTGTAATTACCATGTTATGGGTAGGTTTTTTGCCTACAGGAGGAAATGCAGGAGGATATCTTGCAACGAATACTCTGATCGAGAATCTTGGAGGTGTTGGAACCTATACTTATTTCACTAATTTTATCTCAAAGATTCCATTTGTCCTGATATTGATACCATGCGTTATGTTTTTGACTCTTAAGATGGCTCCGGATCTTGGAAATATTCCTACGCTGGAGCAGGTAGCAGCTGCAGAACAGGCTAATGAAGGAAATAAGAAGAAATATGCCTCATCGCTTACTCCAGGTAAGGAAAAATTTACCATTTTCATATTTGTAGCTTGTGTTATCGGCATCGTATCCTGTGCTATGTTGGGTATCAAAACATGGTATCCTTCTACGATCGCAGCTGTACTGCTGGTATTTAGCGGAGTTCTTAATGATAAGGAAGCAGTTAAAGCCATGACAACTCCGGTCATCTTTGTTTCCATAGGAACTTTGCCATTGGCTACTGCGCTTAATAAGACAGGTACAGATGCTTTTCTAGCTGAAAAAGTCAATTTGATATTTGGAGAATCTAACCCGTTAGTCATAATGTTGGTGATTTACCTTTGCGTTATGGTGCTGACTCAGTTTATGTCCGATTCTGCTGCAAATAATGCGTTCCAGACTCTGGCTGCTATTATCGCAGTGCAGAATGGATATGATCCCAGAAGCATGATGCTAGCTTCACGTTTGGGCTCCGCAAACTCGTTCTTATTACCTACAGGGTCTATACCTCAGGTCATGGCAACGGAGGTTGGAGGATATTCAGTAAAGGATACCTTAAAGATGGCATGGCCAATTACTATTATCCACTTTATTATATTTATACTTTATATTCCTCAGGTGTTCCCGTTCTGATGAGGAGAGAGAACAGGAAAGCTTCTTGACATATATGTATATAACTTAAATAGGCTCTGCCTGGCATGAGGGAAGAAATTTCCGAAGCTGGCAGAGCCTTTGATATCCACATTGCTGTTCACTCAGAAGTTTCCTTCATGTCTATAGAGTTTTTGTGGCGGAGTATTATTAAGTTGCAGGAGACCTTCCTGTGGTCGCTTGGCTATGCTATAGTCTGTGTCGTAAGCTTTGTGGTAAGCATCAACTTCTTCTTCCCTGTAGTCTGATCTGGCACAGAGATAAGAGCATAAATTAAAAGCACTCAGGAAAGACGCCATCTTTATCGCATCCAAATGATAAAGGAGGTGTCTTTCGTATATAACCATATAGCATAACCATATTCCAAAATGGTATTAGACTTGATACTGCATTTATATGAATATATACTTAAAGTAAATTAGCTGTAAAATCCAGGCAAACAGCGTGGTGTCCTGAAAGGAGGCAGCATGAATTTCAGGGATGTGGAGTATATAGTAAAGATAGCTGAATGCGGCAGTATAAACAGGGCTGCAAAGGAGCTTTATGTGGCGCAGCCGTCACTCAGTAAATGCATCAAGAAGGTGGAGGATGAATATGACATACAGCTGTTTTATCGGAACCGAGGAAGCTCCATAAATCTGACGGTGGAAGGGCAGGCTTTCCTTGATATGGCAAGGCCTGTGCTTGAGCTCTATCATCATTTTGAACAGCAGCTGCAGGAGCTTAAGGAAAAGAACAGGTCAAGGATAGTGTTCGGCACTGCTCCGGCAAAGGGCTACAGCATCTCTTCTGCACTTTTCAAGAATCTCTATCTTGAATATGATAAATATTTCCTTGATCTTCGCACTGGAAAGAGCCTTGATCTTGAAAACGGAGTGCTGAGCGGAGATCTTGATATGGTCATGATAACCGTAGACAGCTACCGGGAAGGGCTTCATTATGAAGAGCTTTATGAAAATGAAGAATTTATCTACTTGAGAGAGGGAAGCCCGGCAGCTGAAAGGGCAACTCATATCGAGGGGGTCGACTGGCCGGTGCTAAGGCTTGAGGATGTAGAGGATGAACCTATAGTAGCTAATACAAAGGGCAGTGCGAACAGAAAGATCCTTGACAGGCTCATGGAGGAGCATGACATACACCTGGATATATATGAGAGTCCGTACAATGCTGACCGTGTTGCCATGGTCCAGAGTGGAAGGGCTACATACTTCCTGGCTTTGAATCGAAACAGGATATCGGGCGGATCCGACAGGGGAACCTTTTATTATCTTCACCCTGATCAGCAGATAAGGTCAAAGGTATGTCTTATATGCAGGGAAGGCTTTGAAAAGGATGAGAGATTTACCATAGTCAGAGATATACTTAAGGATATAGAGAGTCCGGATCAAAGCAAGGTACTTATATTTTGACAGACCCATATAAAGGCTTCGGGCGCATGATCGCGCCTGGGGCCTTTTTTATATGCCTGTCTCTGTGCCATATGGGAGGATATATGGCTTATTATGCATTTTCGGAATATATAAAGCTTATAAGTATATTAGACAGTGTTTTGTGCAAAATCTATAATAAATTCAAGATAAAGTGAACTTATAAAAACAAAACATACAAAGGAGGTGTAAGTAATGAGCACTTTGGCAAGTTCAAAGGCATTTAAGTTCCGCTGGATCAACGGACAGTGCTTTGAGTTCAAGCTCAACAACGGCAAGACCCTTCTGACCGATCCCTGGTTCAGCGGGGGAGGAAACATGGCAAGCAAGTGTCCGCCTGGATTTTCGGTGGAGGATATAGAGGCTGCTGACTATGTGTTCCTTAACCATACCCATGGAGACCACATAGCAAACCTTCAGGAGGTCTATGACAGGTTCCATCCCGTAGTCATATGCCATTCTGCTGTAGCCATGGAGCTTTCAAGGTTCTTCAGCATCCCTCTTACCAGCATTTACCCTGTTGACTATGAGGGCACGTACTTTTTTGACGGTTTCATCATGGAGACTCATCATGCGACTCATCATGGACAGCCCGGGGATTATGCTCAGGTCATAGAACGCTTCTCCGGCATGCCTGATTTTGGCGGCAATCCTGAGCTCAACGCTATGGGCAGCGTCTTCAACATGAACTTCATCATGACTACCGAACAGGGCATGAGAGTGGCGTTTATAGGCGGCAATGATGACGGTATGCTCAAGAGGATGACAGGAAAGGACAAGCCAAATGTGGTCATCCGAAACAAGATGGCAAGCTCCAAGCATAAGGAAGGGGCCGCAGAGAAATTTGCAGACTGGTTCTCCCAGTCGGACATGCAGCTTCTGATCCCCATGCATTATGAGACCTGGCTGACTGATGATCCTGAGTTTTCTGAGCAGGTCCATGAGGATATGAACAGGATCATGATGGAAAAGGGGTTGGTGGGCAGAGTGGCACCCATGGAGAGAGGAAAGTGGTACACTCTGGAGCTCAGTATAAATGAGGCTTGAGACAGCAGTAAATACATTGTAGTTGAAAGGGAGAGAGTATGAGTACACATGTTTATTTATGTCTTGCCATATTTGCATTTATGATACTTGGCTATCTGTTTTCAAAAAGATTGAATACCACACTTGGTGTTATAGCTTTGATAGCCATCATGTTGGTGAGCTTTTCCGGTATCATACCGGCATCACAGGTACTGGCAAACTTTGCATCTAAAAATGTCCTGCTTATCACAGGTATGTTCATAACTGCCGCAGGACTCAACCGTACCCAGGCTGTACACAAGATATCAGCCATGGTATACCATATATCAAAGGGTAACTTTACTGCCATGCTGGCAGGCTATCTGCTGGTGGCTTTTGGCCTTTCAAGCATGATCCCCAGCCCCATGGTAGTATTCGGCATATTATCACCCCTTATAGCGGCAAGCTGTGAGGACTTCGGTGTAAGCCCTTCAAAGGTCATGTTCCCTCTGGCTTTGGTCGCAATAGGTTGTTGTGGTGTGCTTCCCGTAGGAAGTGGAGCTACCTACTATGCTCAGGAAAACGGCTACCTTGAGTCCTATGGCTATACTGCATATCAGATGGAGTTCTTTGACAGCTTTATAGCAAGGTTCCCCGTGACTGTGCTTATCATACTGTATGCTATCTTCATAGCACCCAAGAGCTGTCCCGCACAGCCTACGACTGCCATAACCATATCTGCTTCAAAGAAGGGCGGCAAGGAGCAGCCTCCTCTGGGCCCTGTAAGAGAGGTCCTTGGCTACAGCATATTTATATTTACGACACTTTTATTGATACTTCAGAAACATATAGGCATAGAGAACTGGCAGATAGCCATGACTGGAGCTACTTTGGCAGTAGCTACAGGTGTATTGAAACCCAAAGAAGCTATCAACGCCATACCGGTAAGAGTTATTTTGATGCTGGTAGCAGCCCTTTCAGTAGGCGGAGCCATGCTTGAGTGCGGACTGGGAGACATGATAGGCGATGCCATAGCAGGTATACTTGGAGAGAGCCGTAACAGCTACATCCTTGGAGGCATAGTTTTCGTAGTACCTTTTGTGCTTACCCAGTTCATGCAGAACCAGAGTGTCGGTGCCATATTCAAGCCCATAGTCATCCTTACCTGTGCTTCGCTTGAGTGTGATCCCGTAGGTCCCCTGATCCTCCTTCAGGCTGCTTCACTTACTGCGTTCATGACCCCCAGCGCTACAGGAACCATACCCATGATGATGGATGCGGGCGGATATGACCAGATGGATCTGCTCAAGATGGGCTGGCTGCCTTCGATACTTATATGTATAGTATCCGTAGGCTATGTCATGACCGTATTCCCGGCATTCTAAGCTTTGTGAAAGGAGACAATGGATGCTTAAGTCATATCTTATAAAAAATGGAACACTTGTATCGATCCTTGACGGATCGGAAAAGAAAGCTGATATCCTTGTGGAAAATGGTATCATCACCAGGATAGAGGAGGGCATGGATATGCCTGAGGCAGAGATCTTCGATGCGGAAGGTATGTATGTCTCAGTCGGCTGGCTGGATGCCCACTGTCACTTTGCTGACCCCAACGGACCCATAAAGCAGGTGGAGAACTTCCTTCAGAAGGGCGTGACCTATGCTCTCGACCTTGGAAGCTGCGGCCCCTATAACTATACTGATCACAGGAGCGAGCTTCTGTACGTGACCGATGTCAAGTTCAGGTCATATCTCAATATAAGC
>CALWHG010000051.1 GCA_944380315.1 uncultured Lachnospiraceae bacterium | reverse complement strand
ACGATGGAGAGTAGTATATATTCAATCTGATAGATACTCCCGGCCATGTGGACTTCAACTATGAGGTATCCAGGGCCCTCGCTGCCTGCGACGGTGCCATACTGGTGGTGGATGCTGCCCAGGGCATAGAGGCCCAGACTCTGGCAAATGTATATCTGGCCCTGGACCATGGGCTGGAGGTATTTCCGGTTATAAACAAGATAGATCTGCCCAGCGCGGATCCTGAAAGGGTGGCCACGGAGATAGAGGATGTCATAGGCATAGAGGCCCATGACGCTCCCCGCATATCTGCCAAGACCGGACAGAACGTCCACGAGGTCCTGGAGATGATAGTAAAGAAGATACCGGCCCCCACAGGTGATCCCAAGGCCAGGCTACGGGCCCTCATATTTGACTCAGTATACGATCAGTATAAGGGAGTCATAGTATTCTGCAGGGTAAAGGAGGGCACTATCCGAAAGGGCATGCCCATAAAGATGATGGCCACAGGCGCTGAATACGATGTGGTGGAGGTAGGCTACTTCGGAGCCGGCAGATTCATAAGCTGCGACGAGCTCTCTGCGGGCATGGTAGGCTATGTGACAGCCAGCATCAAGAACATACAGACTACGGAGGTGGGAGATACCATCACCGGCAGGGACGATCCTGCGGATGAGCCCCTGCCCGGATATAAAAAGGTGACCTCCATGGTGTTCTGCGGCATATATCCTGCGGACGGAGCCAGATATCCGGACCTTCGTGACGCCCTTGAGAAGCTGAAGCTCAACGATGCCTCCCTCTTTTACGAGCCCGAGACCTCGGTGGCCCTTGGCTTTGGCTTCAGATGCGGCTTCCTGGGGCTCCTGCATCTGGAGATCATACAGGAGAGACTGGAGAGAGAGTACAACCTGGATCTGGTGACTACAGCCCCCTCAGTTATATATAAGGTACACAAGACAAACGGTGAGGTCATAGACCTGACGAACCCTACCAACCTGCCGGATCCTTCGCTCATAGACTACATGGAGGAGCCCATGGTGGATGCGGAGATCATGGTGACCACAGAGTTCGTGGGATCCATCATGAAGCTCTGTCAGGAGAGACGAGGCATATATCAGGGCATGGAGTATATAGAGGAGACGAGGGCAGTGCTCCGCTATGAGCTTCCCCTGAACGAGATCATATATGATTTCTTTGACGCCCTTAAGTCCAGGAGCCGCGGCTATGCCTCCTTTGACTATACACTCAAGGGCTACAGGCAGTCCAAGCTCGTGAAGCTGGATATCCTCGTCAACCGTGAGGAGGTAGACGCCCTTTCCTTCATAGTATTTGCAGATTCTGCCTATGACAGGGGCAGACGCATGTGTGAGAAGCTGAAGGAGGAGATACCCAGACAGCAGTTTGAGATACCCATACAGGCTGCCATAGGCGGAAAGGTCATAGCCAGGGAGACCATCAAGGCCCTCCGCAAGGATGTCCTTGCCAAGTGCTATGGCGGTGACGTATCCAGAAAGAAGAAGCTGCTGGAGAAGCAGAAGGAAGGCAAGAAGCGTATGCGTCAGATCGGAAATGTGACCATACCTCAGCAGGCCTTCATGAGCGTGCTTAAGCTGGATGATGAATGATATCATCATTAATATATAGATACAGGAGGTGTGTACCATGGCGCATGATTACATTATCAGCTGTGAGTCCACAGCCGATCTCAGTGATGCGCATTTTAAGGAGAGAGGTGTGATCTACACCTGCTTTACCTTTTCCATCGATGGCCAGGATCTGAAGGATGATTATGGCAGGAGCATGGATATCCATGAGTTTTATTCCCGCATGAAGGCGGGATCCATGACGAGCACGTCCCAGATATCCATGCAGGATTATGAGGACAGCTGGAGGCCTTATCTTAAGGAGGGCAGGGACATCTATCACCTTACCCTTTCCACGGGCATATCCGGCACCTACAATTCTGCCTGCCTTGCGGCGGAGGAGCTTCTGGAGGAGTTTCCGGATAGGAAGATCTACGTGACGGATTCCCTTACGGCCTCGTCGGGCTTCGGTATGCTGGTGGATCTCTGCTGCGACAGACGCGATGAGGGCATGAGCATAGAGGAGCTGGACAGCTACGTAAGGTCAGTCAGAGGACAGCAGAACGCCTGGTTCTTTACAAATGATCTCACCTACCTTTTCAGGGGCGGGAGAGTGTCAAAGACAGCCTTCGTGCTGGGATCGGCCCTCAAGGTATGCCCCATGCTGAGGGTGGACGCTGAGGGAAGGCTGGTGGCTGCTGCTAAGCTCAGGGGCACCAGGAAGGTCATAGAGGCCTGTGTGCGGAAGATGGAGGAAAGGGCAGAAGGCGGCGTTGATTATGATGGCTACTGCTACATCTCCCATTCCGAGGCCCAGGAGGAGACAAGGGAGCTCAAGGAGCTCATAGAGTCCCGGTTCAAAAGGCTCAGGGGCGGAGTACAGGTCTTCGACATAGGCACGGTCATAGGCTCACATACGGGCCCAGGTACGGTGGCACTGTTTTTCATGGGCAAGGACAAAGAAGCTTGATAAGTCTTTTCATTTTGTTTACGGTTTCCTGAAGTGGGTTGCACACAGGAGCCTGATATGTGACAATATCCCTGAAGTAAATTTTCAGGGATATTTTTTTATGACAGATAAGATGAAAAGAAGCATTTTCAGGATCGGAGCCCTACTCCTTTCAGCCATGATCATATGTATATCTGGGACATCACTTCCTGCCAGGGCTTCCCAGGGGACGGCTGCTACGCCCTCCTCCGTACCAGGCTTTGGATATGTCTCAGGCCCAGGTGAGCGGGGCACTGTGGCAGGCCCCAGGACAGATAATCTGGATCTGGAGCCCAAGTTTTCCGGAGGTGAGCTCAGGGTACTGGCAGATGAGACCACGGATAGACAGCAGCTCAGCATGATATTCAAAAGCAGCGACGGGGCCATACTCGTAGTGGATGGAGGAGTGGCGGCAGATTCTGAACATCTCATTTCAGAGATAAAGGAGCTGGGAGGCTATGTGGATGCCTGGCTCATCACTCACCCTCAGGACGATCATGTGGGAGCCCTCCATGACATACTCCAAAACCATGCCGGTGAGATAGATATAAGGAACATATATTATCATTTTCAGGATCCCTCCTGGTATGCGGCGGTGGGAGAGATAGAGTCCTCCATGGCAGGGGATATGAGGCATGTCTTTTCCTCGCTCCCCTCATGGAAGCTCCATGGAGACATAAAGACCGGAGATGTGGTACAGCTCTCCCAGAGTCTGTCCTTCCGGGTGCTCAATGAGCCCATGAATGTGCCCGATGAATATGCAGTCAACAACTCAGGCATCATGTATGACATAACCATGGACGGAAAGCATGTGATTGTGCTCGGGGATATGGGACCCTCTGCAGGGGACCTGCTCCTTAGCTGGGGAGTATTTGACGGGCTTACGGCCGATCTTTTGCAGATGTCCCATCACGGACAGAACGGAGTGACGAGAGAGGTCTATGAGCGCATAGCCCCCAAGGCCTGCATATGGCCTTCGCCATCCTGGCTCTATGAATGTCAGGTGGGAAACAGGGAAGGCTTCCTCACCTATGAGACCAAGGCCTGGATAGAAGAGATGGGCATAAAGGAGAACTACTGCATCAAGGACGGCGATGTGACCATCAGATGACACTTTTATGCCTGAAATAATTAAGAAAGCTTTACGATATCCCCACTTTTGTTGATTTTCAGGGGCTTACTGGTATATTATATCCCAGAAGACAGAGATATCATGTACAGTTCTGCCGCCGGCAGGCTGACGGGAGGAAGTTATATACTATGAAAAGGACCTATGTTTCGGCCGTGCTCTGGAGCTTTGCGGCCATCCTGTGCATACTGCTCCTGACCACCAATGCTTATGCGGCGGAGGCAGTCATCGAGGGCATAAACGGAGGACCCGGCGTCTGCTATGATGAGTCCGGAGAGGTGACGGCCATAGAGTTTGAGGGTCAGGATACCAAGGATCCCAAGGCCCTTCCGGAGGATCTGGTCGATGATGCGGCGGTCCCGGAGGCGGACACCATATCGGATGCTCCTGCGGAGTCTTCGGCGGATGCTGCAGAGGGATCAGGAGCAGCTGCTCATGTCCCCAATGCCGATGACGTGGAATATGAGATAGACGGGATCAAATATAAGAAGGGAGAGTACTGGGGCTTCCACAAGCTTACGGGCTACTCCGGTGAGGAGTGGGGCACTGATACGGCCTCAGGCGCTGCCGCAAAGGCTGGACATACCGTATCGGCCACCTCACAGCTCCCCTTTGGCACGGTCATCATCATAGATGGCGGCACAGGCCCCTCAGTGGATGACTATAACGGCATATATGTGGTAGAGGACCGAGGCGGCTCAGCCATAGAAAATGAGGGCGTAGTCGATATATTTTTCGACACGCATCAGGAGGCTCTCATGGTCACCCACTACGGCTGGAACAGAGCTGACATATGGATCGCGGAGCCGGTGACATGAGCGAGCTTGAGCTTTACATACACATACCATTCTGCGCAAAGAAATGCAGCTATTGTGATTTCCTTTCCTTTCCCGCAGGCCAGGAGGCCCAGGAGGCCTATGTGGCCCAGCTCATAAGGGAGATAAATGCTTCAGCCATCATGGGCAGGGATCGGGAGGTCAGCTCCGTATTTATAGGAGGGGGGACTCCGTCCATACTGGATCCCCGCATGATAGTCGACATCATGAGTGCCGTCAGGCACTCTTTTTGCGTATCCAAGGATGCTGAGATAACCATAGAGTGCAATCCTGGCTCTACCCTCAGGCACAAGTTTGCGGTATACAGGTCAGCGGGCATAAACAGGCTCAGCATAGGGCTGCAGTCAGCGGACAATGCGGAGCTTCGCATGCTGGGGCGTATCCACAGCTATGAGGAATTCCTCAAGTGCTACCAGGGCGCCCGCATGGAGGGATTTGAAAACATCAATGTGGACCTTATAGACTGCATCCCCATGCAGACCATGCATACCTGGAAAAAGACTCTCCGCTCAGTGGTCATGCTCAGGCCCGAGCATCTGTCGGTCTACAACCTGATCGTGGAGGAGGGGACTCCCTTTTATGAGATGCAGCAGAAAGGGCTCCTGATGTTGCCTGATGAGGAGGAGCAGGCGGCCATGGATGAGTTTACCCGCAGCTTCCTCAGGCGCAACGGCTATGAGCGCTATGAGATAAGCAACTTTGCCAGAGAGGGAGCGGCCTGCAGGCACAATGTGGGCTACTGGACAGGCGTGAACTACCTGGGCTTCGGACTGGGAGCGTCTTCCCTTTATGATGGTACCAGATGGAGCAACATAAGAGACATCAGTGGATACCTGGCCATAGATCTGCTCCATGACCAGCAGGCTGAGGAAAAGCTGAGGGCAGAGGTGCATGAGCTTGATGAAAAGGAGCAGATGGAGGAATACATGTTCCTGGGGCTTCGCATGACCAGGGGAGTAAGTGAGACAGGCTTCAAGGAGCGCTTTGGAAGGACAGTGGACAATGTGTTTGGAGAGGCGCTTTCCAGACACCTTGAGGACGGGCTGCTCCTTAGGGAGGGAAGCGTGATCAGGTTCAGTGAAAGAGGCATGGATCTCTCAAATACGGTGCTCAGCGACCTGCTCCTTGACTGAAGCCAGACGATCAGATATTTCATAAAAAGTTTATACATTTGATATCCATACCGCTTGACTTTTGGCAGGCGGTATTATATTATATCGGTGTTAGCAATCAAGAGATCAGAGTGCTAACAAAAGATAGGAGTGTTATTGATGGAACTTGATGACAGGAAGATAATCATTTTAAAGACCATCATAAAGAATTATCTGGAGACAGGAGAGCCGGTAGGTTCCAGGACCATCTCCAAGTACAGTGGTCTGAACCTCAGCTCCGCCACCATCCGCAACGAGATGAGCGATCTGGAGGAGATGGGTTATATCATCCAGCCCCATACGTCTGCAGGCAGGATACCCTCGGATAAGGGGTATCGCTTTTATGTGGACAGCATCATGGAGGACAGCGACCGCAAGGTCACTGAGGCCACCGAGCTCATGGTCCAGCGGGTGGACAAGCTGGAGATGCTGCTCAAGCAGCTGGTAAAGCTGCTGGCGGTGGACACCAACTATGCTGCGCTCATAAGCGGTCCCTCCCTTACGGAGAACCGCATAAAGTATCTGCAGCTGAGCTCGCCCTCCAGATATAAGCTTTTGCTCATACTGGTGCTTGAGGGCAACATCATCAAGAACGAGGTGATCAGCATAGAGGAGGATCTGGATCATGAGACGGTCATGAATCTGACGATCCTCATCAACAATGTGATCAGCGGCCTGTCCCTGAAGGAGATCACCCCCAAGATGCTGACCTCCCTCATGGTGCAGTCAGGGGAGCACAGCGCCACGGCCAAGTCGATCATAGACGCAGTAGCCGACATGATAGAGACTGATGTGGAGAGCCGGGAGATATTTACCTCCGGAGCCACCAACATCTTCAAGTACCCGGAGCTCACGGATGCCGACAAGGCCTCCAAGCTCATATCGGCCTTTGAGGAGCAGGATGCCCTCAAGGAGCTGGTGGAGGAGGTGTCAAACATCTCAGAGGACGAGGGTGGCAGCGGACTTCAGGTCTATCTCGGAGGAGAGGGCCCCGTAAGGAACATGCAGGACTGCTCCTTGGTCACGGCCAACTATGAGCTGGGCGACGGCATGAGAGGCGTCATAGGCGTCATAGGACCCAAGCGTATGGATTATGAAAAGGTGCTTGACACCATGAAGAACCTTATCAGCCAGTTGGATAAGGCATACAAGAGAAATGATGGAGATACGAGGTAGTACGGATGGCTGAGGAAAAGGATATAGTAGACATAGATGAAAAGGAGCTTCAGGACAGCAAAGGCGCCGAAGAGGCTGCTGAGGCTGTAAAGGGAACTGAGGAAGTAAAGGAAACTGACGGAGAGGCCGAAGGAGCCGGATCCGGAGAGGAGACTGAGAAAGCTTCTGAAGCTCCCCTGGAGGAAGGCGATGAGAACGATGGGGAAGGCGAAGCCGCCAAGGGCGGAAAGCCTGATCCAAAGGATATAAAGATAGAGGAGCTCACCGATAAGTACAAGAGGCTCTTTGCAGAGTTTGACAACTACAGGAAGCGTACCGAGCTTGAAAAGGCAGGCATGTATGACGAGGGTGAGAAGTATGTGATACTCAAGCTCCTCTCAGTAGTGGATAACTTCGAGCGGGCCATGGCATCGGTGCCCGAGGAGCTCAGGGGCTCAAGCTACGTGGATGGCATAGACAAGATATACCGTGCCTTCACGGATATGCTTACAGAGCTCAAGGTCACTCCCATAGATGCTGCAGGAAAGCCCTTTGATGCTAACCTTCACAATGCTGTCATGCATGTGGAGGATGAGAGCGTGGGTGAGAATGTGGTCGTCGAGGAGTTCCAGAAGGGCTATATGTATAAGGACAAGGTCCTTCGGTATTCCATGGTGAAGGTGGCAAACTGATATCCCGTCCCGGTATGACAGGGACTTGATATATATGATAAAGAAATAAGACTGATTTACTGATAAATCTCCAAGGAGGAAAAAACTATGAGCAAGATCATCGGAATCGATTTAGGAACTACCAACAGCTGTGTAGCTGTCATGGAGGGAGGAAAACCCACTGTCATCCCCAACTCTGAGGGACAGAGGACCACTCCTTCCGTAGTAGCATTTACAAAGAACGGCGAGAGACTGGTGGGCGACCCTGCAAAGCGTCAGGCCATCACAAATCCCGACAGGACCATATCTTCCATAAAGAGACACATGGGCACTGACTACAAGGTGACCATAGACGGCAAGAGCTATACACCTCAGGAGATCTCTGCCATGATCCTTCAGAAGCTGAAGGCTGATGCAGAGAGCTATCTGGGAGAGAAGGTAAGCGAGGCGGTCATAACCGTACCCGCATACTTCAATGATGCACAGCGTCAGGCTACAAAGGATGCAGGCAAGATCGCAGGCCTTGATGTCAAGAGGATCATAAACGAGCCCACGGCAGCAGCACTGGCATACGGCCTTGAGGATGAGAAGGAGCAGAAGGTCATGGTATATGACCTTGGCGGAGGTACCTTCGATGTATCCATCATCGACATCGGTGACGGAGTAGTAGAGGTCATGGCCACAAACGGTGATACTCACCTTGGCGGCGATGATTACGACAACGTCATCATGAAGTATCTGGTGGATGAGTTCAAGAAGGCAGAGGGAGTAGACCTCTCCGCTGACAAGATGGCCATGCAGAGGCTCAAGGAGGCAGCAGAGAAGGCCAAGAAGGAGCTTTCAGCCGCTACCACCACAAACATCAACCTGCCCTTCATAACAGCTACCTCAGAGGGACCCAAGCACCTCGACATGACTCTCAGCAGAGCCAAGTTCGATGAGCTGACCGCTGATCTGACTGCAAGGACCGACGTGCCCGTACGCAATGCCATGAAGGATGCAGGCATAACAAATGCAGACCTTGGAAAGGTACTGCTGGTAGGTGGATCCACACGTATGCTCTGCGCTCAGGACGAGGTCAAGAGGCTCACAGGCATGGAGCCCTCCAAGACCCTGAACCCCGATGAGTGCGTAGCCATAGGTGCAGCCATCCAGGGCGGCAAGCTGGCAGGCGATGCCGGTGCAGGCGATGTGCTCCTTCTGGATGTAACACCTCTGACACTTAGCATAGAGACACTGGGCGGTGTGGCTACACCTCTTATCAAGAGGAACACCACCATCCCCACCACAGCTTCACAGGTATTCTCTACCGCAGCCGACAACCAGACTGCAGTAGACATACATGTAGTACAGGGTGAGCGTGAGTTTGCAAGAGACAACAAGACTCTGGGACAGTTCAGACTGGACGGCATAGCTCCGGCTCCCAGAGGCATCCCTCAGATAGAGGTCAAGTTCGACATAGATGCAAACGGCATAGTCAATGTTTCCGCAAAGGATCTTGGCACAGGCAAGGAGCAGCACATAACCATCACATCCGGCTCCAACATGTCTCAGGACGACATAGACAAGGCCGTACGTGAGGCTCAGCAGTTTGAGGCCGAGGACAAGAAGAAGAAGGAAGCAGTCGATGCAAGGAACGAGGCTGATTCCATGGTATTCCAGACCGAGAAGGCTCTGAAGGAGGTCGGAGACAAGATATCTGAGAGCGACAGGAGCCAGGTACAGGCTGATGTGGATGCTCTTAAGGAGGCCCTTAAGGCAGCTCCTGCAGACGGCACCATGACC
>CALWHG010000050.1 GCA_944380315.1 uncultured Lachnospiraceae bacterium | reverse complement strand
TCTCTCCCTTTTTGTCTATGTCCATGATGCTGTACAGGGGCAGCCTGTCCTCTCCCTCATTGAGAGAGCAGATGCCGTTTGAAAGCTTCTTTGGCAGCATGGGTATGACCCTGTCCGGGAGGTATATGGAGGTGCCTCTGAGTCTGGCCTCCTCATCGAGGGCTGAGCCCTCCTTCACATACTGGGCCACATCGGCTATATGCACCGACAATATGTAAAGATCCCTGGTCTCATCATACCTGAGGGATACAGCGTCGTCAAAATCCCTTGAATCATCTCCGTCTATGGTCACACAGAGCTCTCCCCTAAAGTCGGTCCTGCCCTTCATGTCCTTTTTGCGTACCTTGTCAGGTATGTCACAGAGCTCCTCCCTGACCTCGTCAGGGAAGCTGTAGGGCACCTTGCTCTGTCTGACAGCGCTGGTGATATCCACGCCCTTGTCCCCGGGCTTTCCAAGCACCTCCGTTATGACTCCCTCAGGCTTGTGTCTCCTGTCGCCATAGGATCTGATGGACACCACCACCTTGTCACCGGAGGCTGCATCAAGAAAATCCTCTCTGTCCACATATATGTCCGTGGTAAAATGAGGATCGTCCGCTGTCACGAAGCCAAAGCTCTTGTGCTTGTGGAATATGCCCACCAGCTCAGTCACACTGTGATCATCGACCCTCAGTATGCGGCCCTCTGCCCTCATGGATCCGTCCTCCCTGGCCTCCTTCTCGAGGAGCAGCGTGACCGTATCTCCATTGAGCGCAGAGCCTGTCCTGTCCGCAGGTATGAATATGTCCTGATCCCTGCCCTCCACGGTGACGAAGCCAAAGCCCTTCTGATGCTGGGTATATCTGCCGGTCAGCAGTCTGTCACTGCCCGCATGAGAAAGCAGATACTGATCTCTCTTTTCCTCCTGCTCTCTGCGCTTTTCAGTCCCCGAGACCTTCTTATGGTCTCTGCTGCCGCCTGACCTCCCCTGTCTCCTGCCTCCTGCAGTCTTCTGTCCCTCGGAGGCCAGGCTGGTCTTTCCGGTTTTTCTGTTGTATCTTATATCATTTTTCCTGTTAGCCATATGTATGTCTTTCATGAAAAAGACAGCCCTCAAAGGAGCTGTCTGACTTAGTATCTTATGATCATATTGCAAGCGCCACGCCCATGAAGCTTACTTCATGAGGATGTTGAGCACCAGAGTGAGCACCAGGAACAGCATGGAGCCATACTTGGTGAACTTCTCAAGATTGCCGGACATGGAACGTCCCTTTATCTTGCCCCAGTAGCTGTCGGCCATGCCGCCGATGGCTCCGAGCCCCTGGCTCTTGCCTTCCTGCATGAGCACAAGCACTGCCAGAGCAACGCCAAGGATGCAATATATGACTGAGATAACTGCGGTCATGTCTTCACCTCCAATAAATAACCAATTAATACTACCATAGCATACTGCCATAAGTCAAGCCCTGCGCAGGCCCTTTGGAAGCTTGTTCTTCAGCATCCCGCCTGACAGCCTTCCAAGTCCGAGGGGATAGCCGTCAAAGGTCACTCTCATATCCCCCTGATCTCCCTGGATCCTGTAGTCGGCATCCGAAAGCTCTGAAAGTCTCAGGCTCTCACCTCCCAGATACCGAAGGGCCAGCTCCTCACTGCAAAGCTCAAAGGAGCTTCCGATAAGGGACTTTCCGGCCTTCATGGCCTCCGCATGGCTAGGCTCGTACCTGTCCTCGCCAGTCTTACGGTTCCTCTTCTGCTCGCCCTTCTCTATGCCTGCCCTGAGCACATGTATGCCTGCTGCCTTCATACGAGCCGCTGTGTCCCAAAGCTCGGGCAGCTTCCTTTCAGGGCTCTCTCCCAGGTCATCCATGATACCATAAAAATGTCCCTCTCCCGGGACCTTATGTGGAAAGAGCTGCTGGAATTCCTTAAGCTCCAGCCTGTCCCCATGTATGTCGCAGAACCGCCTCAGCTGCCATTTGTTTTCATAGGGCTCAAAGGTACAGGTCGAGTACACTATCCTGCCTCCCGGCCTCAGCATGGTAAGGGCAGCCTCAAGTATATCTCTCTGCCTGGCCACGCATCTGTCCACGTTTTCAAGGCTCCATTCGGCTATGGCAGTGTCATCCTTACGGAACATGCCTTCACCGGAGCAGGGAGCATCCACTATGATCCTGTCAAAAAAACCGCAAAACACGCCTGAAAGCTCCTCCGGAGATGCCGAGCATACTATGACGTTGTCATAGCCCATGCGCTCCATGTTGGAGCTCAGTATCCTGGCACGCTTTTCGATGATCTCGTTTGATATCAGGAGCCCTGCCTTCTGTGCAGCCTGGGAGGACTTGCCTCCCGGCGCAGCACACAGATCCAGGACCACGTCACCCTCCCTGATATCCGCCTTTTCCGCAGCTATCATGGCAGAGGGCTCCTGGATGTAGAAAAGTCCCGCATCATGATAGGGGGACTTGCCAGGCCTTACCACTGACTCATCATATTCGTAGCCGTGAGATGCCCAGTCCACCTTCCTGAGCTGCCAGCGCTTACTGAGCTCATCTATGGTCTCTGGCCTGGCCTTTTTCATATTAAAGAAGAGGCCCTTCCTTGGCTTCTCCTCAAAGCTCCTCAGAAAGTCCTCATATTCATCCTCCAGGAGCCCTCTCATGGCCGAGAGGAACTCCTCAGGAAGCATATCTGTCTTTTTAATATCAGTTTTCTGATCCTTCATCCTTATCTCCGGGGCTTATGATCTCTACCCCCATCTCATCCAGCACCTCACGGGCCTCGGCCTCCCTGCTGCGGGGTATGACGCTGCCCGTGATCCTGTCTATGGCATCAGGTATCATGTCCAGCAGTCTGTTCCAGATATCCTGATTCCTGACATTGATGAGCTTCAGATGTCCGTTCTGCAGTATGAGCAGCGCTATGGGACTGACCTTGGCGCTCATGGCACCTGCCCCGTTCTGTCTGGCATTTTTAGCCAGGGCTCCGGAGGCAAGACCGGCAGTGACCTCGATCAGCGGTATGAGCTTCACATCATCAAGATATATGGGCTCTCCTATGACGGTCTTTGAGGAGGCAAGCCCCTCCAGACCCTTGAACAGAGCGTCTATGGTTATGCCTATGCCGTCATCCTTCAGACTGACCTCGGCATCAAAGCTGTTCACCGCATCCCTGATCCTCTGTCTGTTCCTGTCCTTATCCTTGTCAGCCATCTATGCTACTTCCTTTCTACAGCTTAAAGCTCGTCCCTCAGGCTCAGGGCCTCTCTTATAAAGGTCCTTACCTCCTTATCCAGCAGCAGTCCTATCAGGGGAAATGCTGCCTGATACAGTCTGAACCTGCCCTTAAGGCTCAGCCTCGATTCAAGGGCTGCCTCATCAAATACCGGTATGACCTCTATCCTGTCTCCATAAAAGGGATACAGAAAGGCCGCTGCCTCCATGACCCTGCCGGTATCGTAGGGATCCCCCGTACCAAACCTTACATAGCCTGAGGCCTCTTTGGGAGAAAGCCTTTTGCAGAGCCTCTTAATCACGTCAGTTATATGCTTAAGAGCTCCCCTGTGCTCCGGATCCATAAGGAGACCTGCCGCCTCCCTGATGAAGCTGTAAAGCTCTCTCAGACGTTCAATCACCCTCTTCATCCTGCGCCCCCTCTATCCTGTATATGGTGATGCCAAGTAGCTTTATGTAGCCGCTCTCAGCAACCCCATGGTCATAGCTTATGCTCAGGTGTATCATGCCAAAAAATGCCCTTACATCTGCAGTTCCGTCAGGCAGCTCATCTATATATGAGCCCTTAAGCCTGTAGCTTATGGGGGCAAACAGCAGTATGAGCAAAAGCAGTATGAGAAGGATAAGTACTGCAAGCAGGATCCAGAGGATCACGGAAAGTACTGTCAAAATGCCACCGGCCATGATCAGTGCTTGTCTGACTTACCTGTCTTTTCAAGGCTCTTTTCCACAGCCTTGCAGCAGAGCCTTATGGCCTCATTTGCAGCCTGCTCCCTGATGTCCTGACGCTCTCCCTCAAAGCTGAACTCATAGGCCTTGACCTTGCCCTTGAGATATACGCCTATATATACGAGTCCCACGGGCTTGTCCTCATCCGCTGAGGGGCCTGCATTTCCGGTGATGGATACGGCCAGGTCCGTGTCTGCATTCATGGCGGCGCCGATGGCCATCTCCTTGGCTGTCTGTCCGGATATGGTGCCCTGCTTCTTAAGCGTGGATTTTGATACCTCCAGGGTCTTGCGCTTTGCCTTGTTGGTATAGGTGATGAAGCCCTCCTTAAAATACTCGGATATGCCGGGCACGCTTACCAGCCTTGAGCATACCATGCCGCCTGTGCAGGACTCCGCCACGGCTATGGAGAGCTCCGCCTTGGAAAGGAGCCTGTAAAGCTCCTCCTCAGGACTCATCCTGCGGGTATCTGCCTTCTCTTTTTCCTTCATGCTGTCCTTCTTGTCCTCCATCACATACCTCCTTCAGTGATGACCCTGATGTTTTTGACTATATAATCTATAAGAGAAACTATGGTAAGTATGACTGCAAGTGCTATGATCACATCCATCACAAGACCGGCAGTAAGACCTGTGCCCTCTGTCAGATGCTGATTGCCGAGTGCACCGGTGTAGGGCCATATGAGCAGTATGCACATGAGCATCTGAGTGACTGTCTTCAGCTTGCCCCACTTGCTGGCGGCTATGACTATACCGCTGTCTGCCGCCACAAGGCGAAAGCCGCTGATGATGAACTCCCTGGCCACTATGATAAGAGTGACCAGAGGGTGCAGGGAGCCCTCTGCAGTGAGCAGTATGAGGGCTGAGCATACCAGCAGCTTGTCCGCCAGAGGATCCATGAATTTTCCGAAATTTGTCACAAGGCCCCTGGATCTGGCTATGTGCCCGTCAAGAAAGTCCGTAAATGAAGCC
This sequence comes from uncultured Lachnospiraceae bacterium, assembly GCA_944380315.1. Taxonomy (GTDB): domain Bacteria; phylum Bacillota; class Clostridia; order Lachnospirales; family Lachnospiraceae; genus Avilachnospira. The sequence goes on along the minus strand of CALWHG010000050.1, from coordinate 4,801 downwards.
AGGCAGAACACCAGACATGCCCATATCCTGAGCCAGATGTAGGGCGCCAGGGTATACTGCCGGTTCATGTAGTCGATAACCATATCGCTGCGGCTCAGGAGCATCAGAGCCACAAATACAGGTATCATGATGACCCTGAGCATCGTAAGTTTATTTGGAAGGTTCATCTTTTACTCCATCCTGTGGGGACTCATATGAGCTCCCCGATCAGATCATAATCATGGGCTCCCGTGACTCTGGCCATGACCATGTCTCCGGTCATGAGCTCACGGTCTCCCGTATGTACATATATGTACCCGTCCACATCAGGGGCATCCATGTATGTGCGTCCCACGTAGACATTTCCATCGGCGCTTTCACCGGTCTCGTCCATGAGTCGCCCGGAAATAAGGACCTCCAGCTCCCTGCCTATATGGGAGGCAGCCTTCCTGAAGGCACAATCCTGCTGTATCAGCATGATCTCGTCACGTCTTGCTTCCTTGGTCTTTTTCGCAATCTGATGACTAAATGCTGCGGCTTCCGTACCCTCTTCCCTTGAGTACGTAAAATCTCCGAGTCTGTCAAACTCCATCTCACGAACAAATTCGCAAAGAATCTGATGATCCCCATCTGTCTCTCCCGGGAAGCCCGAGATCATGGTCGTCCTGAGCACGATATCGGGTATCCTCTTCCTTATGCTCTGTATCCTCTCGGTTATCTCAGCTCTGGTGGTGGCCCTGTGCATGCGTCTCAGCATATGATCCGAGGCATGCTGTATGGGTATGTCCAGATAATGACATACCTTGGGGAGCGTAGCTATGGCCTCTATGAGCTCATCGGTCACCTCCTCCGGGTAGCAGTAAAGTATCCTGATCCAGCTTATGCCCTCGACCTCACTGAGCCTGCGCAGCAGCTCAGGAAGCATCTTCTGTCCATAGAGATCCGTGCCATATACACTGGTCTCCTGAGCCACGAGTATGAGCTCCCTGGCCCCATCGGCTGCAAGCCTGCCGGCCTCCTCCACAAGGTACTCCATGGGCACCGAACGCTGAGGTCCCCTGAGGTAGGGGATGATGCAGTAGGAGCAGCGCTTGTTGCAGCCCTCTGCTATCTTGAGATATGCATAGCCTCCCATGCCGGTCACGAACCTGGGCATGTGCTGAAGCTCTCCAAAATGTATCTCCGAAAGAGGTCTCATGGAGACAGGCCTTTCGCCTCTCCTGGTCTCGTCCATGACAGCGACTATGTCCTGTATGGAGTTGGTGCCGACCACCGCATCCACCTCAGACAGCTCATCGGTTATGTCCGAGGCATAGCGCTGAGCCATGCAGCCGGTGATGATGAGCTTCTTTATGAGGCCCTCCTTCTTGAGCTCACAGGCCTCCAGTATGACCCCTATGCTCTCCTCCTTGGCATCTCCTATGAAGCAGCAGGTGTTTATGATGACTGCGTCCGCCTTATCCATCTCGGGCTCATATACATAGCCCTCTGATATGAGCTGACCCAGCATCCTCTCGCTGTCACAGAGATTCTTGTCACAGCCAAGTGAGACGAGATTTATGCTTTTTATGTCCTCCATGGAGGCAGCCATGTCAGGCATCCTCGCCCTCGCTGCCCTCTCCGAGGATCTTTACCTTCTCCTCATAGAGCTCCTCAACTGCGACTGACAGGGGCTTGTCATCGGGAGCTGCAGCCACCAGGGGCTCGTCTCCGTCCACAAGCTGTCTTGCACGCTTTGAGGCGGCTATGACTACGGAATATCTGCTCTTTATGACAGGTGTCCCTCCCTCGGGAACATCCTTGTTTGCTATATCCATAAGATCGCTGTATGTAGGTCTGAGCATGGCCATGTCTTTATCCTCCAAAAATATATATTAAAGTACTGTACGCAGCTCCTTCTGGAACTGCTCCAGGAATTCAAGCTGCTGAGAAGCTCTCATATGCTGATCCTGTATGAGATAATTGAGATGCTTTACGGTCTTGTCCAGGTCGTCGTTGACCAGTATATAGTCATAGGCCTCGACTCCCACCGCCTCAAGGGCTGCTCTCTCAAGTCTGCGCTTTATGACCTCCTCACTCTCGGTGCCTCTGTGCATGAGCCTCTTCTTAAGCTCCTCCGCAGTGGGCGTGGTGATGAAGATCAGCACTGACTCAGGATACTTGGCCCTGATCTTCAAGGCTCCCTGGATCTCTATCTCGAGTATGACATCCTTGCCCTTCTTCATCTCGGCCTCCACATAGGCCTTGGGTGTGCCATAGTAGTTGTCTACATACTGGGCATATTCCAGGAGCTCGTCATTTTTGATCATCTCCAGGAAGCGCTCCCTCGTCACGAAGAAATAATCCACTCCGTCCCGCTCTCCGGGTCTGGGGGCCCTGGTGGTCGCCGATATGGAAAGGGAATAGTTGTCATAGTTGTCCATGAGCTTCTTCATGAGAGTACCCTTTCCGGCTCCGGAAAATCCGGATATGACGGCCAGCATGCCCTTTTTCTTCATGCGGCTGTTGTCCTGTATATCCTTGTCAGTCGTGATGTCACTCAATGTTCTGTACCTGCTCTCTTATCTTTTCTATCTCCGATTTAAGGGCTATGGCCGTGTCAGTGATCCTGAGACTGCCGGACTTTGAAAGGGTGGTGTTTGCCTCCCTGTTCATCTCCTGGGCTATGAAGTCCAGATCCCTGCCGCAGGAGCCGCCCGACATGAGCTTTTCCCTCATGGTGCCTATATGGCTGTGGAGCCTGACCATCTCCTCATCGGTGCAGATCTTGTCTGCAAATACCGCCGTCTCCGTAAGTATCCTGGCCTCATCGGCATCAAAGGAGAGTCCCGAAAGGGTCTCCCTGATCTTCTGTGACAGCCTCTCCCTGTAGTCATCAAGGACCGATGGCGAGCAGGCCTCTATATCAGCTACCAGAGACTCCATGTGCTCCAGCTTCGTAAGCAGATCATCCCTCAGGTTCCCGCCCTCGGTACGTCTGGCTTCTGAAAATGCAGAAAGCGCCTCACGCAGCACCGGCTCAGCTATGGCCCACAGCCTCTCCTCGTCTCCTGAGGCCTCCTCCATGGTAAGCACTTCGGGACATCTGGACAGCAGGCTAACTCCCGCATCGTTTTTGATGCCGAACTCCTCTGCCATGGCATTGAAATGCTCAATATACTCGGCTGCAAGCTCTCTGTTGTATTTGAGCAGATGTGCGCCTGCGGTATAATCCTCAAATATGATATACAGATCGGCCTTGCCCCTCTGCATGTACTCGCGAAGCAGGGACCTGATACGGGACTCAAAGCAGTTGAATCTCCTTGGCATCCTGAGATTGACGTCCAGATACCTGTGGTTCACGGACCTGATCTCTGCCAGCACGCGATATTCATCTGTGGCGAGCTCTGCTCTGCCGAAGCCTGTCATGCTGCTGATGCTCTGCATAGGCATAATCCTCCGATCACATATAAAGTCAGTATATCAAATCTTGGCCCTTGGTTCAATCACAATGGAGTAATTTGTGTGGTATATGACATAGCCCGGAGCAGCCTTCGGCACACGCCGAAGCTCCTTGCGCTGGACATAATCCACCTCTACCTTGTCCTCACTGCCGGCCCTGGAATAATAGGCCGCAAGAGCTGCAGCCTCAAGGCAGGTGGCATCAGGAAGCTCCCTCTGTCCTGTCCTGGCTATGACATGGGAGCCCGCCACGCCCTTTGCGTGGAACCACCAGTCCGAGGGATCTGACAGCCTGAAGCTGAGCTCCTCATTCTGATAATTGTTCCTGCCCACATAGATGTCTATGCCATCCGAGGATACGAAGTGCATGGGCTCCGACCGAAGCTCCTGCTTCCGCTGCCTGCCCTTTTCAGCATGGCTGCTTATGTAGCCATACTCCCTCATCTCCTGCCTGATGGCGTTGAGGTCTCCCTCTGTCTCTGCCATGGACAGAGCCTGAGTAAGGGAATCCAGATGCCATAGCCTCTGCCTGGACTCCTCTATCTGGCCCGTAAGGGCCTCTCTAGTCCTCTTGAGCTTCTGATAGCGATCAAAATATCTCTTGGCATTGTCCCTGGCTGAGAGCCTGTCATCCAGAGGTATGACTATCTCACGGCCCTCATCGTAGTAGTTCTGGCACCGAAGCTCCTTCTCTCCTCCGGAAAGCCCGTAGCCATAGGTGTTGATCAGCTCTCCGTATATACGGTACCGGTCAAGCTTGGCTGCATCTGCAAACTGCTTTTCCTGGAGCTCCAGCTTCTTTGCGCAGCGCTCCGTAAGCTGTCTGAGAGTATGCCTTATGTCCTCTGACTTGGAGCGTATCCTGCCGCGCTTGGCCCTCTCCTCATAGTAAAGGCTTATGACCTCGGACATACTTGAGAAGCCTCGGCTCTCATAGGTGCCGCCCTCCATATGGTGAAGGGGGATGGCTGAAAACTCCACCGGTGCATCGCCCTCATATATGATGTTAGGCTCAAAGCTGCCTGTACTTACAGGCTCCATCATGGAGAGGAAGGCCTCAAAAAGACGATCCTGCTCATCCGAGGACAGCTCCAGTGTGTATCTGTCAGAATCCAGCCCTGCCCTGAAGCAGAGCTCCTCTGCCATGACCGGGCTGAAGCCGGTGAAGTCCATGTATATGGCCTTCCGAAGGCTGTTGCCAGATGAGGTGAGCCTGTCTGAAAACCTCTTCCTTCCTCCTTCGGAAAGCAGGCCTACGGGATCCTCCTTGTGACTCTGATCAGGTATGAAATAATCCCTTCCCGGCAGCACCTCCCTTACGGAGCTTGTAAGCATGCCCACATGCTTTATGCTGTCCAGTTTGTTCCCGTCCTCCCTAAGG
>CALWHG010000049.1 GCA_944380315.1 uncultured Lachnospiraceae bacterium | reverse complement strand
GTTCTCCATCTTCATGGCCTCAAGCACTACTACGGGCTCTCCCCTCTTTACTGCCTGTCCGGGCTTTACCTTTACTGCAAGGATCTTGCCTATCATGGGAGCCTCTACCTTGATGCTTCCCTGTGCTCCGGGTGCTGCTGCGGGTGCAGGCGCTGCTGCGGGAGCGGGTGCTGCTGCAGGTGCAGGAGCCGCTGCGGGAGCGGGTGCAGGTGCGGGAGCTGCTGCTCTGGGAGCAGGCGCTGCGCCGATGCCTTCCTCTATGGTTACGTTATAAACATTACCGTTTACTGTGATAGTATAGTTCTTCATATCTGTCCTCCGATATTGTATTCAGAAATATGCTTATATGCTTTGAGGAAGTCCGCTTATCTGCGTCCTCTCCTGAGCTTGCGTACGGTTATGCCATTTGTAAGCTCATCATAGTGTCTGCCTGTATCTGCCTCATAGGCTGCGATGGCCGTGGCAAGCACTACTGCCATCTCCTCCTCGGATGCAAAGCCGTGCACTGCCGAAGATACTGGTGCAGGCGCTGCCGGAGCTGCCACTGCTGCAGGGGCTGCTGCGGCCACAGGCTCCTCCTTCTTTTCAGAAGCCATTTCCGCTGCCTTTTTCTCGGCCTTATCCATAAATACGTGTATGTACTTGAAAAGGCTGATGACCCATGCCAGGAATATCAGTACTGCAAATACCACTCCCATGCCTATGACGAGGTTTCCAAGTCCCTCCATGATAAGCTCGTTCATGGTATAGACAGGTGAGAATCCCAGGTTCGTGTACTTGGTCATCCTCCTGTTCACTCCGAGGGTGAACTCACAGTCTCTCTGCTCAAATTCTGCCACGATCAGTGCCGTATAATCTCCCTCAGCATCCTGAGTGACCTCGGAGCTCTTCACTCCGACGAACCCTCCCAGATCCTCCTCAGAAGACAGCCATGCATTGAGTCCGTTGACCATGATGGTGTCCTGCTGCTCCGAGTATCCGTCGATGAGCTCCTCCACGTCTTCATCGGGCATGCTTATGATCTGCTGGAACATGCTCTGAGCCATGTAGCCTATGGTAGCCTCCGTCTCCGGAGTCATGGGCTCCACATCGCTCTGCTTGGCACAGCCGAAGAGTGAAAGCATCGCAAGAGACATCACCAAAGCCAACAGGATCTTCTTAAATCTATCTTTCATGCGATCACCTCTATCAAATATGCTTTATGCTGTCCGCTCCTCATGCGTCAAATGCCTTTGTGTAAAGCATCTCAAGGGCTGCAGCCACTCTCTGTCTGGTCTCGGCGGGATCGATGATATCATCCACATAGCCCCTCTTGGCATTGTAAAGGGCTGTGTTCCTTGCCTTGTCGAAGCTGTCATCGATGTCGGCCTGGATGTCCTCATCCATAAGTCCCATCTTTGCATCCTTCCATGCATATACGATATCGGCTCCTGCTGACTTGGATCCCATGACTACTCCTGCAGTACCATAGGCATGTCCTGCCACTACTGTGATCATGGGCACTGAAGCCTCAGCATAGGCTCCCACAAGTCCGGCCAGATGCATGGGAAGGTTCCTCTCATTTGCCTCACAGTTCATGAAGCCGTCTACATCAGTAAGTGTCAGTACGGGAATGCCAAAGGCATCACAGAAATTGACCAGCTTCTCAGCCTTTGCTGCTCCGCAGTATCCGATCTTCCTGTCAGCGTTTGCAACCACTCCAACAGTGTTGCCGCCTATCCTTATGAGGCCTGCGGTGATCTCCTTTCCATAGCCCTTCTTTACCTCGAAGAACCTCTCGTCATCGGCGATCATTCTGATCATCTCAGCCTTATCGGAGGCCTTGTCTATGCCTGCTACTGAACGGTTGAGGCTGTCAGCATTTTCGATGGCGGAAAAATCATCCAGATAGTTCTCGGGAAGCATGGCCACCAGCTCCTTGAGGGCAGCGGCTATCTCAGCCTCAGTACCTGTAAGATCACAGGTGCCTACCTTCTCTGACTGGAACTTGGCTGCAGCCATGTCGCACTTGCCTTCATAGTTGCCCTTGACAGCATTGGGGCTGTTAAGGAACAGCTTTGCATCATCCTTCATGAATACGAAATCAGCCATGGCAGCGCTTACTGCAAGTCCGCCTCCACAGCTGCCGTAAACTACGGCTATCTGGGGCACGGCGCCTGATGCCTTGGCCTGAGCCCTGAAGAGCCTTCCGAAGCTCTGAAGGGAATCTGCACCCTCTGAGAGCCTTACTCCGGCACAATCAAGCAGAGCCAGTACAGGAGCACCCATGTCAAGAGCCATGTCATAGATCTTTGCGATCTTGGCCGCATGCATCTCTCCAAGGGATCCTCCCTTGTAGTCCGGGTTCTGAGCATAAACGAACATGAGACATCCGTCTATGGTACCGTATCCGGTCACCACACCGTCGCCGTATGCTTCATCGCTCGGATCAGCAGCGTCAGCCCTTGCGGTCACGTACGCTCCGATTTCCACAAAACTGCCGTCATCGAGAAGTGATGCGATCCTCTTATGCGCAGTCGTATCGTTGTAAGACATACACGTTCCTCCATTTTTAATAAATACTTTTGTTTATGAAAAAAAACAAAATTCCGTTTAATTATATCACGACTGAAAGAAAAGTGTTAGAGCTTGTTTAGAAAATTATCAATTTTTTAACAATTATTTTTTATGAAATATAAGCTGCGGCCCAGACCCCTTGATCTGCGCCGCAAAACAGTCCGTATCATTCAGCAAAGCTGAACTCCTTTACCTCTCTTACCACGTCCATGATAGTGCCGTCCCTGGACTCTATGATGCCTACCACCCTGTCACCGAACTGAACTTTTTTAGGCTCTCCGGTGATGGAATAGGCGATGTCCCTGAGCTCCTCTATGGTCCTGAGGGGAAGTCCTGCATCCTTTACGGCCTCCATGAGATCCTGTCTCCTGGGATTTATGGCTATGCCATAGTCGGTGACTACGACGTCCACGCTCTCTCCGGGAGTGGTGACCGTGGTCACATCTGTGCATACTGCAGGTATCCTGCCCTGTACGAGGGGAGTTATGACTATGGAGCACTTTGCTCCCGCAGCCGTATCAGGATGTCCGCCCTGAGCTCCGGTCAGCACTCCATCAGAGCCTACCACTACATTGCAGTTGAAGTGCACGTCCACCTCAAGGGAGGCAAGTATGACGAAATCCAGTCTGTTGACCACTGCTCCCTTGTTGAAGGGATTTGCATATTCGTCGGCGCTTATATAGAAATGCCTGGGATGCTTTACATTTTCCACTGCGTCCAGATCAAAGTCCTGTGTATCCAGCAGACAGTCCACCTGGTCGTTGTTGAGTATGTCGCACATGGGCTTGGTCAGTCCGCCCACTCCGAAGCGCATCCTGATGCCCCTTTCCTTCATGATTTTTGAAAGGGCTACGGCAGAGGCTATGGAAGCTCCGCCCACGCCGGTCTGATAGGAAAACCCGTCCTTGAAATAAGGGGTGTTGATGACAAAGCTGGTACAATTGTCAGCCATCATGAGCTTGCGCACGTCGCTGGTGGGCTTGGCAGCTCCCGTAGCTATTTTTGCGGGATCTCCTATCTGGTCCACCTGCACCACATAGTCCACCTTGGTCATGGAGATCTGGGCAGGCATGTTGGGGAAAGGTACCAGATGATCGGTGATGACCACCACATTGTCCGCATAGTCCGCGTCCGCTGCAGCGTAGGAAAGCACGCCGCAGTCGGAGGTGCCGCCTATGCCGCTGCAGTTTCCGTAATCGTCAGCTGTGGGAGCTCCTATGAATGCTATGTCTATCTTGACCTCTCCGCTGACTATGGACCTTACACGTCCTCCATGGGACTGCATATAAGCAAGGCCCTTGAGTTTGCCCTCGGATATGACCTTTCCTATCTCTCCGCGGACTCCCGATGACCTGATCTCAGTGATGGTGCCGTCCTCTATCATGGGCACCAGAGCCTCATGGGCCTTTCCAAGTGAGCTGGCGCAGAGCCTTATGTCCTTCAGGCCCATGTCATGGACTTCCTTCATGACCATGTTGACTATCTTGTCGCCCTCACGGAAATGATGATGGAAGCTGAGGGTCATGCCGTCCTTTATGCCGCAGGCCTCAAGCACTTCCCTTATGCTGCTGCGGAGCTTTGACTTCTCCGGATCTATGACGCATTTTACCTTAGGAGCCTGCCTTCTGTACTCGTATCCGTCAAAATGGTTGTTTCCCTGAAATACTTCCTTGCCCGTAAGCCTGAGTATCTCCTCAGGTATATCTCTTCCTACAGCATTTATCATCTTACAGATCCCCCTTGTATACTCCAGAGGCCTTTGCAAGCTCTATGGTCCTCTTTGCTCCGTCGTAGAAGGCTATGTCTATCATCTTGCCGTCCACGGTAAATACGCCTATGCCCTGGGCCTTCTTGGAATCTATCTCCCTGACCACCTTTTCAGCAAAGAAAATGTCTTTCTGGGCAGGGGTATATATCTCGTGTACTATATGTATCTGCCTGGGATTTACTATGGATTTTCCGTCAAATCCCATGGTATGTATCATCTCAACTTCCCTGCGGAAGCCCTCTTCATTGTCAAGATCCGTATACACGGTATCAAAACACTGCACTCCGGCAGCCCTGGCGGCTATGATCAGGATCTGCCTGGCGCCCATGAGCTCCACTCCGGTGCCGGATATGCTGGTCTGAAGGTCCTTGGTATAGTCGCCTCCTGAGAGAGCTATGCCGAAAAGCCTCTCGCTGGCTCCGCAGATCTCCTGAGCATTGAGCACACCCTTGCAGGATTCGATGGCGGCCATGATGAGCACGCTGCCCTCGGGCCTTCCGAATTCCTTTTCAGCCGCCTCTACCCTGGCCTCCACGGCCTTTACGTCCGCTCCGGTCTCTGTCTTGGAGATACGGATGACATCGCAGCCTGCGGCCACGGCGCAGCGTATATCCTCCTTCCAAAGATCGGTGTCAAGTCCGTTTATGCGGACCACCTTCTCGCAGCCCCGGTAATCTATGGTGCGCAGGGCGTGATACAGTGAAAACCTTGCCGCATCCTTCTGATTCTCGGCTACCGCATCCTCCAGATCGAACATAAGGGAATCCGGCTTGTATATGTAGGGATCCTTTATGAGCGAAGGCTTCTGGGCATTGAGGAACATCATGGTCCTTCTCAGTCTTTTCTTGTCAGGATTCATCATCTTATGGCTCCTCCCCAGGGCAGAGCATCCTTCTGTCCCACTGAACGGTATGCCGCAGCCTCTACTCTGGCCCTGACTGTACAGTCAAGGGCTCCCTTGTCAACTACGGTCAGCCTTGCGTTTTCGATGTCCAGGTCCTTCAGGGTCTCAAGGATGGTCTTCCTTATCTGATCCCCGAACTGATGGATGACCGGGCTCTGTATGTCCAGCTCTATGCCACCGTTTCCCGGCTCTATGGTGACCTGGCAGTCACTGGATTCCATGGTACCTGCCACTGCAGGCTTTATGATATCCATATCTGTCCTCCCTTCATGAAGCATTTTTATATGACACGCATCAGGCTCAGGCCTTCTGCATCCTTGCTCTGTTGAAATTGATGAGGCATCCGGCCTTGACTATCTCCTTTTCCTCAGGTGTCATGTGGTCGATGTAAAGGGATATGCGCTCTGCCCTGCCATCCTTTATAGCATAGGCCGCTATGTCCTGCATATCTCCCTCAAGGGCCTTCCTGATGCCGGGCACGAAGATATAGTCTCCTACCTCAAAATCAGGCTCCTCCTTCATCCTGAAGGGAAGCATGCCCCAGTTCATGACATTTGAGCGATACCTCTTTGTGGCATATTCCTTGGTGATGTTTGCAAGCCCTCCAAGCACTCTCTGACAGCTGGCTGCCTGCTCCCTGGCGGAGCCGTCTCCGGGCTTTACCGCATAGATCATGCTGCCTATCTCTACCCTTGCAGGATCTATGGCTGACATGCCATCTATGCTCCTGATGGCATCATATACCTTTCCAAGCTCTGCATCCTCAGTGACTACATCCTTGCCTGCAAGCCTTGCCTTTTCCACCTTGTCCACTGCCTTTGAACGTCCCACATACTCCGGATCTCTCCTGGAAAGGGCGAACTCCGCAAGTCCCAGGGGATTGGATCTGTAGGAGGAAGTCTCTCCTGAGGGTATCAGCTCATCGGTGGTCGTCACTGGATCCATGATCTTTGAGCAGACCTTGAGCAGTATGTCGTCTGTCAGGGCCTCCATTTCAGGCCAGTCCTTGATGTTGGGGCCATATACGAGTCCGGATGCCTCATCGGCATTTCCAAATCCATTATATACCCTTCTCTCATATACGGTACCGTCAAAATGGTACTCAGGCACATTTGACCAGTCGCAGTCTATATACTCTGCGGATGTAAGTATGCCCTTGTTTGCCGCCGTTGCAGCTATGGACCTGGCATCCATCAGGGCCACCGCTGACATCTGTCCGTTTCCGGGCTTTGAGCCCTCCCTGTTGGGGAAGTTCCTGGTGGTATGCCTTATGCTGAAGCCGTTGTTGCATGGGGTATCTCCTGCTCCGAAGCAGGGTCCGCAGAAGGCAGTCCTTATGATGGCACCCGCCTCCATGAGATCTGCAGTTATGCCCTTGCGTTCCAGGTCTATGTATACAGGCTGTGATGAAGGATATACGGAAAGATCGAAGCCTCCGTTGCCGCAGTCCTTTCCTCTCAGTACATTTGCCGCCTGTACTACATTTGTATAGTTTCCTCCTGCACAGCCGGCGATGACAGCCTGCTGCACCTGGAGCCTTCCGTCCACTATCTTATCGGTCAGGGTATAGGTGGCCCTGCCATCGCTTACCTTCTCAGCTGCCTTCTCGGTCTCCCTGAGGATGTCTCCCAGGTCAGCATTGAGCTCGTCTATCTCATAGACATTGCTGGGATGGAAGGGAAGTGCGATCATGGGCTTGACCGTGCTCAGATCCACATATACACAGCCGTCATAGTAAGCCACGTCTGCGGGATCCAGCTTCCTGTACTGGTCTCCTCTTCCGTGCATCTCAAGGAAATGCTCCGTATCCTCATCAGTACGCCAGATGGAGCTGAGGCATGCAGTCTCTGTGGTCATGACATCCACGCCGTTCCTGTAGTCCGTGGTCATGTATGATACTCCGGGTCCAACGAACTCCATGACCTTGTTCTTTACGTATTCGGTCTTGAATACCTTGCCTATGATGGCCAGGGCTATGTCCTGAGGACCTACATAAGGCTGGGGCTTTCCATCCAGATAGATACAGATGACCTCCGGCCTCTTTACATCATAGGTATCTCTGAGCAGCTGCTTTACCAGCTCGCCACCGCCCTCGCCTATGGCCATGGTGCCGAGTGCGCCATATCTTGTATGGGAGTCAGAGCCGAGGATCATCTTTCCGCAGCCTGCAAACATCTCCCTCATATACTGATGGATGACTGCGATATGGGGAGGCACGTATATGCCTCCATACTTTTTGGCTGCCGAAAGGCCAAACATATGGTCATCCTGGTTGATGGTACCGCCTACCGCACAAAGAGAATTGTGGCAGTTCGTCAGCACATAGGGGATGGGAAATCTCTCCATGCCTGAGGCCTTTGCCGTCTGTATTATGCCTACATAGGTGATATCATGGGAAGCCATGGCATCAAAGCGAAGCTTGAGATCCTCCATGTCCTCCGCAGTGTTGTGAGCCTTCATGATACCATAGGCTATGGTACCCTTTACTGCCTCCTCCCTGCTTACAGGCTTTCCTGCAAGCTGAGCGGCATGCTCCGGGTCCTGTGTCAGCTCGGTGCCGTTTACGAGATAGACACCGCCGTCATATAACTTGACCATATCGTTTCCTCCTGTACCTGATCTGCTGCGTTCCCTCCCGGCCCCACCATCTCCCGGGTCCGGGATCTCCTGTTCATAAGATAAATATATTACCAGAGGCCTTCAAAAACAAATATATAATAACAGGGTCTGCTATCGGCTGTACCGATGGCTCGGCAGGGATCGGCCAGGGCTCAACACGCCCCGTCAATACGTCTCATATACCTCCCTCAGGATCCCCTCCAGGGCTGCCGCTCCCTTAGACTTGTATTCTCTTGAGGGATACGCTATGCCAAGGTCCAGAAATATGCCCTCCCGCCCTATCCGCAGATAAGCGACATCCTTAAGGTCCTCTGCCCCTGATCTGTAGGTAAAGGCAAGACCCAGCCCTTCTCTCGCCATGGCCACGGCCATGGAAGCAGATACATGTTCATTTACAGAGGTCCATTTGAGTTTTCTTTTGCGGAGCAGCTCACGGCTCATGCTGCCCAGTATGGTATCGTAGGGTCCCATGATGAAGCCGTATCTGACCGCATCCTCCAGATCCACCCAGAGGTCATCGGTCCCCTCTATGGCATGGGCCTCGCCGATGAGGGGATGCTCCCGGTTCGCCACCAGCATGACCTCATCCTTCTTAAGGAGGGATACCTCATTTTTCAGCTTGACTGTAGGCATGGCCACCACAGCCAGATCGAGCTTTCCGTCCAGCAGCAGCTCCTCAAGCTTCATGCTGTTTTCCTCCACCAGCTCCACCTTTACGCTGGGATACCTTTCTCCAAAGATACGGAGAGCCTTTGGCACCAGCTTTACAGCTCTGAAGGTGCTGACTCCAAATATGACCTTGCCGGCAGTCAGGTTTTCATTGTCCCAGAGCTCGTTTTTCGCCCTCTGGAACTCCAGCACCATGGATCTTGCATGCTCAAGGAATATCTCTCCGTTGTGAGTAGGCCTGATGCCCTTGGAGGTCCTTATGAAAAGCTGTACTCCCAGCTCCGCCTCCGTCTGCTGAAGGAACTGGCTCAGGGAGGACTGGGCCATATAGAGCCTGTCTGCCGCCCTCGATATGCTGCCCTCCTCATCCAGTGTGATCAGATATATGAATTCCTTCATGTCCATGGTGTCCTCCCTCTGCACCCCATCGTCATTTCCTATGGCATACCATCAGATCTTATGCTTGCATCGATACTATGCTTATTATAAAATCCAGATAGATATTTTACAATAAGGAGGCAACCCATGACTGACAAAATGCTTAAGGGCATCATAGACATGCATGTGCATACGGATCCGGATCTGCGTCCCAGAGTCTATGATGACCTGAGCCTTGCAGATAAGGCTCTGAGCATAGGCGCCAGAGCCATAGTCATAAAAAGCCATCTGGGCTCCGCTGCAGAGCGGGCCATGATATGCAATGGATATCTTGAACGAAGCTCTGGCTGCCGTAAAGGTAGGCCCTGTCCCTTTACCATGTACGGAGGCATAGTGCTTAACCGGCAGGTTGGAGGTCTCAATCCCTGGGCAGTGGATACCTGTCTGAAGCTTGGGGGCAAGGTGGTATGGCTTCCTACCCAGTCATCTAGAAATCATCTTCGCATGATGCATCAGGACGAGGACTCTGCAGTCGATGTGATCAGAGACGGCAGGCCAGTGCCTGAGCTTCTTGACATTTTCAGGCTCATAAAAGACCATGATGCAGTACTGGCCACGGCCCACATCTCTCCTGAGGAGGCCTTCATCGTCACTGAGGCTGCCAGGGACCAGGGTATACGAAAGATAGTCATCACCCACCCCGAGTGGTGGCTGGTGGGCATGAGCCTTGACGATCAGCTGAGGCTTGTAAAGGACTATGGCGTCATACTTGAGCACTGCTTTGCCCAGCCTATGGGAGGCGGGATCTACAAGAGCAACCTGCCCATGAATCTGGAGGCCATAAAGATCTGCGGCTATAAAAATGTCATGATCTCCACAGACAGTGGCCAGCTGGAGAACCCTCCCTGGCATGAGGCTTTGTCCCAATATATAAAATATCTCCTGGAAGCGGGTATCCAGGAGACAGAAATATATTATATGACCCACACAATACAGGAGG
>CALWHG010000048.1 GCA_944380315.1 uncultured Lachnospiraceae bacterium | reverse complement strand
TAAACTATAACACAGAAATGATATCTCCCTACCTTCTTTTTATTCTGTTGTGTAACATATGTATTGTAATCCTACAGTCAAAGCTGGCTTCCACAGGCTTTAATCTTGAGTAAAAGCCCTGCCTGTGCTATACTTTTCCTATTATCCGGCCGGGGAGCATCGGGGAGCAGCCCCATCGCGACCCCTGGCCTGAGACATTTACATAATACTGAAACCCGAGAGGACACGAGACTATGCTGGACATCAAATTTGTCAGGGAAAACCCTGAAGCCGTTAAGGAAAACATCAGGAAGAAGTTCCAGGACGAGAAGCTTCCCCTGGTCGATGAGTGTGTGGCTCTGGATGCAGAGCTCAGGAACGTACAGACCCAGGCCGATGACCTGAGGGCCAAGCGCAACAAGATCTCCAAGGAGATAGGTGCGCTCATGGCCAAGGGAGAGAAGGATAAGGCTGAGGCCGCAAAGGAAGAGGTCAGGAAGGACGGAGAGCTGCTGGATGAGCTTTCCAAAAAGCAGACCGAGCTTTCAGAGGAACTTACCAGGAAGATGATGGTCATCCCTCAGATGATCGATCCTTCCGTACCCATAGGCAGGGATGACAGTGAAAATGTTGAGGTGCAGCGCTTTGGTGAGCCCAAGGTGCCTGATTTTGAGGTACCATATCATACGGACATCATGGAGTCCTTCGGAGGCATAGACATGGAGGCTGCTGGTCGTGTTGCCGGAAACGGTTTCTACTATCTCATCGGCGACATAGCAAGGCTTCATGAGGCAGTCATAGCCTACGCCAGGGATTTCATGATAGACAGAGGCTTCACCTACTGCATACCTCCCTTCATGATCCGTTCAAAGGTAGTCACGGGAGTCATGTCCTTTGCCGAGATGGATGCCATGATGTACAAGATCGAGGGAGAGGATCTGTACCTTATCGGTACGTCTGAGCACTCCATGATAGGAAAGTTCATAGATCAGACGGTGGATGAGGCTGAGCTCCCCATCACCATGACCTCCTACAGCCCCTGCTTCAGGAAGGAAAAGGGAGCCCATGGCATTGAGGAGAGAGGCGTATACCGCATACATCAGTTTGAAAAGCAGGAGATGATAGTGGTCTGCGAGCCCGAGGATTCCATGAAGTGGTACGACGTGCTCTGGAAGAACACCGTGGATTTCTTCAGGACCCTGGACATCCCTGTAAGACAGCTTGAGTGCTGCTCAGGAGATCTGGCAGATCTCAAGGTCAAGTCCTGTGATGTGGAGGCCTGGTCTCCCCGTCAGAAGAAGTATTTTGAGGTAGGCTCATGCTCAAATCTGGGCGATGCTCAGGCGAGACGCCTCAAGATCAGGATCAAGTCAAAGGACAAGGGCAACCATCTTGCTCACACTCTCAACAACACCTGCGTGGCTCCGCCCCGCATGCTCATAGCCTTCCTTGAGAACAATCTCAATGCGGACGGCTCTGTGACCATACCTGAGGTGCTGAGGCCCTACATGGGCGGCAAGGAGAGGCTCGTGCCCAAGTACAATTCCATCACTCAGAAAAAGTGATGATTGACATCCTGGCTGCTTAGTGATAAATTTTTACATGTTTATAACTTTATATAAAGGCTGTGAGGATGCACAGTAGCGCTCATACATGACCTGAGAGAGGAGGGCCGCCGGCTGAGAGCCCTTTGTCCCCTGTATGGGCAGTGAAATTCACATCGGAGCCGCAGGGCTGAGATCTTTGGAGCGTAGGTCCTGACGTCACTGCACGTTACGCAGCAAATGAGTGCCTGAAATGCTGTATGGTATCGGGAGAGCAGAGCCCGGGACGGTACGGACATGACAGGAATAAGGGTGGTACCGCGAGTCTTCGTCCCTTTGTGGGACGGAGACTTTTTTATTTTGAGGAGAGAGGATCTATGAACGAACAGCTTAAGAAGATCACTGAAGAAGCGCTTTCAAGGATCGCCTCATGTGGGACTCAGGCAGAGCTCAATGAGGTGAGGGTGGCTTATCTCGGCAAAAAGGGCGAGATAACCCAGCTTATGAAGGGCATGAAGGACCTTGCCCCGGAGGAGAGACCTGCCTTCGGACAGATGGTCAATGACCTGAGGACAAAGGTGGAGTCAGCCATAGATGAGGCTGCGGCTGCCATCAAGAGGAAGGACAGGGAGAAGCGCTTCAAGGAGGAGGAGATAGACGTCACTCTTCCCGCAAAGAAGATGCATATAGGACACGGACATCCCTGCCAGAGAGCACTGGATGAGCTTGAAAGGATATTTACCGGCATGGGCTACGAGGTGGTCGAGGGCCCTGAGATCGAGTACCAGGAATATAACTTCACCAAGCTCAACATACCTGAGGGACATCCGGCCAGGGACGAGCAGGATACATTTTACATAACTGATCAGATACTGCTCCGCAGCCAGACCTCTCCGGTACAGGCGCGTACCATGGAAAAGGGCAAGCTTCCCATCAGGATGATATCGCCGGGAAGAGTGTTCCGCTCTGACAGCATAGATGCGACCCACAGCCCTTCCTTCCATCAGGTGGAGGGACTTGCAGTGGACAAGCATATCACCATGACTGACCTGAAGGGCACACTGACCGAGTTTGCGAAGGAGCTTTTCGGACCCGATACCAGGACCCGCTTCAGGCCCCATCACTTCAACTTCACGGAGCCTTCTGCTGAGATGGATGTAAGCTGCTTCAAGTGCCATGGCAAGGGCTGCCGCTTCTGCAAGGGAGAGGGCTGGATAGAGATACTGGGCTGCGGCATGGTACATCCCAACGTGCTTGAGATGTGCGGCATAGACTCCAGGGAATACACCGGCTTTGCATTTGGCGTGGGACTGGAAAGGATAGCGCTGCTTAAGTATGAGATAGACGACATGAGACTGCTGTATGAAAATGATCAGCGTTTCCTGGATCAGTTCTGATGGAGGTATAAGAAGGATATGAATACACCGCTTTCATGGATAAAGGATTATGTGCCCGGGCTTTCCTGCACCCCTCAGGAATACAGTGACAGGATGACTCTTTCAGGCACCAAGGTGGAGAGCTATGAGGAGCTCTCAAAGAACCTTGAGAAGATAGTGGTCGGAAAGGTGCTTTCCGTAGAGAAGCATCCGGATGCCGACAAGCTCACCATATGCCAGGTGGATGTGGGAGACCATACGGTACAGATAGTTACGGGAGCTCCCAACATACATGTGGGTGACAGTGGTATGATGGTGCCCGTGGTTCTCTCAGGAGGAAAGGTGGCAGGAGGCCATGACGATGGCCCCAGGCCCGAGGACGGCATCAGGATAAAGGCCGGCAAGCTCCGCGGCGTTGAATCAGACGGCATGATGTGCTCCATAGAGGAGCTTGGCTCAGATAGAAATGCATACAGGGACGCTCCCGAGAGCGGCATATACATCTTTGGGGAGGAGATGATAAACGAGTATGATCTCAAGCCCGGAGATGATGCCATAAAGGCCCTTGGCATGGATGATGTGGTATTTGACTATGAGATCACCTCAAACCGTGTGGACTGCTACTCTGTCATAGGCATAGCGAGGGAGGCTGCGGCCACCTTTGACCAGAAGTTTGTCATGCCGAACATAAAGTCCAGCGGAAACAGTGAGGATGCCCATGACTATATAAAGGTCAGGGTAGAGGATCCTGATCTGTGTCCCCGCTACATAGCAAGGGTGGTAAAGAACATCAGGTTCGCTCCCTCACCTGAGTGGCTGCAGAAAAGGCTCCGTAACAGCGGCATACGTCCCATCAATAATCTGGTAGACATAACCAACTTCGTCATGGAGGAATTTGGCCAGCCCATGCACGCCTATGACTATGACGATCTGGCAGGACATGAGATAGTGGTAAAGTGTGCAAAGGACGGTGACAGCTTCGTCACCCTGGATGGACAGGAAAGGAAGCTGGACGGACGTACCCTCATGATCAATGATGCTGAGAAGCCTGTAGGTATAGCCGGCATCATGGGTGGTCAGAACAGTATGATCACAGACCATGTACACACCGTGCTCTTTGAGGCTGCAAACTTCAACGGGGTAAACATACGTCGATCTGCCCAGAAGATAGGCATGAGGACCGATGCCTCAAGTATATTTGAAAAGGGACTCGATCCTGAAAATGCACTCCTGGCCATAAACCGTGCATGTGAGCTCGTGGAGGAGCTCCAGTGCGGAGAGGTAGTAGGAGGCATGGTGGATGTATATGTGGGCGCAGAGCCCCAGAAGCGCATAGCCTTCGAGCCTGAGCGTATCAATGCACTGCTTGGCCTGGATGTAAGCGTGGAGGAGATGAAGAAGACCTTCAGCAAGCTGGAGCTTGGCTTTGATGAGAGTACCAATGAGGTGCTGGTCCCCAGCTTCAGGAGAGACCTGGAATGCACTGCCGACCTTGCAGAGGAGGTGCTCCGCTTCTATGGCTATGACAAGATAGAGGATACTCTTCCGGTAGGCGAGTCCACAAACGGCAGATATCCCTTCAAGCTCCTGGTGGATCAGGCTGTCAGAGAGGTGGCAGAGTTCAGCGGCTTCTCACATGCCTTCACCTATGCCTTTGAGAGCCCCAAGGCCTTTGACAAGCTGCTGATACCTGCAGACTCTGAGCTCAGGAAGGCCATAGTCATATCCAATCCTCTCGGCGAGGATTTCTCGATCATGAGGACCCAGACCCTCAATGCCATGATGACTGCCCTGTCACTGAACTATAACAGGCGCAACAAGGATGTCATGCTCTATGATATGGCAAACATATATCTCGCAAAGGAGCTTCCTCTCAAGGAGCTTCCCGATGAGAGAGAGCAGCTGACCCTGGGAGCCTATGGCCAGTACGCGGACTTCTATGTCATGAAGGGAGTTGTAGAGGAGATATTTGAGAGACTTGGACTTAGGGACAAGATACATTATGACAAGGACTGTGACCGCCCTTACCTGCATCCCGGACGCAAGGCCGATGTGGTATATGACGGCAAGGTATTTGGCTTCCTCGGAGAGGTACATCCCGATGTATCAGAGAGCTACGGCTTCAAGGAGGGAGTAAGGGTCTATGTGGCAGTGCTTGACATGCCCATGCTCACTGAGCTTGCAAGCTTCGACCGCATATATGAAAACATCATCAAGTACCCTGCAAATATCAGGGATATCTCCATGCTGGTGCCCAAGGAGCTTCCGGTAGGCAAGCTTGAGGATGTGATCGAGGAAAAGGGAGGCCATATCCTCGATGAGTATCATCTCTTTGACATCTATGAGGGCGAGCAGGTTGCAGAGGGCCATAAGTCAGTGGCCTACAACCTCAGCTTCAGGGCAAAGGACCGCACCCTCACAAATGAAGAGGTGGATGCTGTCATGGAAAAGATCATAGCTGGTCTCAGGGAGCTCGGAGCAGAGCTGAGATCCTGATCAGGCGGATCTGAGGCAGTCTGCGGGATACTGCAGATCACGTAAGGATTTCGCAATAAACTTTTAAACCGACTTTCAAAAACAAGGTGCCTGCGCACCTTGTTTTTTTATGGCCTCGCATGATATACTGTCAAATACGGACTTAGGGAGGTCCAACATGGTAGATCTTGATAAAGTAAGGCTTATGACTGATCTTGCCCTTTATGAAAAAAGGAACAGCAGGACAGTATTTCAGATAAACAATTATTACAGGCATGACTACATCATGGGGCAGCTGCTGGGCGCTTTTGTGCGCTATATCATATGCATGGCCCTGTGTTTCGTGTTGCATCTGATCTTCCAGGCCGGGTCGCTTTTCTACAACATCAATGTAAGCGGCCTTACTGTGGTGCTCAGACAGCTGTCATACTATTTCCTTGGAGGGCTTGGCATATATCTGGTCATCGCCCTGTGCATAGCTTCTGCAAGGTACAAAAAGGCAAGGAGAGGCATGCTTCTCTATGCATCAAAATTAAAGAGACTGGAAAGAAAATATATCAAGAGGTAAGAGACTTTGGATACTCTTTTTACATTCAGGGACAATATAAGACGCATATATGCAAAAAACAGTGGCATCATAAGGCCGCTGCTCAAGATAGTCTGTGCGTTTTCATGCTTTATGACACTCAGGCTCTATCTGGGTGATCTGGCCACAGGGCTTTTTGACCTGAGCTTCATGCTGCTGTTTTCCCTGCTCTGTGCGTTTCTCCCCTGGGGAGCCATCACCTTCTTTGCAGGCATACTTACACTGTTTGCCATGCTGGAGGCATCCTTTGTCATGGCAGGCATCATGCTCATGGCCATGCTGGTCATAGGTGTGCTGTACTTTGGCTTCAAGCCCGGTCATGGAGCGGTCATAGCGCTCGTATGTGCTGCATTCATATGCAGGATCCCCTATGCGGTACCCATGGTACTTGGCCTTTATCTGGGAGCTTCGGCTGCCATACCCAGTGCTCTTGGAGCTTTCATGTGGTTCGTGATCAGAGATTTCGTTGAAAATGCTGAGAACATGAGCAAGGCACGGGATGCTTCGGCCATGCTCAGCGATTTTTCCACCATAGTGGACGGGCTTCTTAAGGACAGGTACATGATCATAGTCATAGCTGCCTTCGTGCTCTGTGTGCTGGTGGTCAATGCCATAAAGAGCATGAGCATAGACCATGCCTGGACCATAGCCATAGGTGCAGGCGGAGGAGTGCTCTGCGTGCTTGTAGTCATCATAGGCGCCATGTTTTCGGAGACCTCCCTCGTATGGGATATCTTCGGCATAGTCGTATCCTTCGGTATAGCATTCCTCTATGAGGCCGTGTTCTTCGGCGTGGATTACAGCGGTGCGGAGAGGGTACAGTTTGAGGATGATGATTATTACTATTATGTAAAAGCCATACCTAAGATAAAGGGCGAAGAAGAGGACAGATGGTCCTGAAAGGCCGGTGGAAGCGTTGAGTGAGTTGCTGGAAAGACTTAGAAGTTCAGTATCCCTGCTCCCCCTGTTTTCAGTCCGCAATCTCATAGAGGTGGTCATCATAGCCATCATAGTCTATGAGCTCATGCTGTGGATCAAAAACACGAGAGCTTGGACACTTTTGAAGGGTATCATAGTGATACTCCTTTTTACTTTGTTTGCAGCCATACTGAGGCTGGATACCATACTCTGGATACTTGAGCGCATCTCCACAGTGGCCCTGCTTGCCATGGTCATAATCTTTCAGCCTGAGCTCAGGAAGGCCCTTGAGCAGCTGGGAAGCCAGAACATAGTGACAAACATCTTCACCATGAGCAGCGACAACAAGTACAGTGGTGTCATGAACGAGCACTCCATAAATGAGATCGTATATGCCACCTTCTATATGGCAAAGAAAAAGACGGGAGCTCTCATGACCATAGAGCAAAATGAGTCTCTTCACGACATAGAAAAGACAGGCATAGAGATCAACGGACTCATAAGCTCCGGTCTGATCATAAACATATTTGAAAAGAATACTCCCCTTCATGACGGAGCGGTGGTCATAAGGGGGAATGAGGTGGCGGCCGCCACCTGTTATCTGCCCCTGTCTGAGAACCTGAGCATAAGCAAGGATCTGGGTACAAGGCACAGGGCAGCCATAGGCGTGTCAGAGACTACTGACAGCCTCACCATAGTAGTTTCAGAGGAGACCGGAAGGGTAAGCGTGGCAGAGGGCGGCAAGCTCACAAGGGTGCCCGATCAGGAAAGCCTGAGACGTATACTTACGGCGCTCGTGACGGCTGAAGAGTCCGGAGGATTCTTCAGATGGCGCAGGAGCAGAAAGGCAGCAGAGGAGAAGCAGACGGAAAATGAAAAAGCTCAGTGACTGGTTAAAACAGAATCCCATGCTAAAGCTGGCTTCACTCGTGCTGGCCTTCCTCATCTGGATCACAGTGGTCAATTTTTCAAACCCTGAGGTCACGGACTATGTCAATGTGGAGCTGGAGGTAAGGAATGCCGAGGAGCTTACCGCAGTGGATCAGATGTACAGCCTGGATACCAGGACCGTCAGGGTCTCCTTCCACGTAAGGACCAGGTACATGAATCAGATCAGCCCTTCGGATTTTACCGCTTATGTGGATCTGCAGGATTATTCCATTACAGGAGCCGTGCCTGTATATGTGGTGCCTGACAGCAACATATCATCTCTCATATCAGATATATCCAGCAATCCCATGGTGGTCCATGTGAGCACCGAGGACATGCAGGAAAAGCGCTTCGATCTGGGAGTAAGGGTAAATGGTGAGCCTGCAGAGGGCTATGCTCTTGGAGACATAGAGCTTGAACAGGACTATGTATATGTGAGAGGCCCTATATCCGAGATAGGCACAATAAGCTCTGCCGGTATAGAGATAGAGGCAGCAGAGGCTGCTGAGACCTTCAGAGGCTCTGCTGAGGTCGTATTTTATGACGCAAACGGCCACCCCATAGAGGTGGACGAAAGGGTAGAGCTGAGCAACGATACCATAGACTATACCCAGTCCATCTATCTGGTCAAGAGCCTGAGCATAAGCGCGGGAGTGACGGGAGAGCCTGCTGACGGATATATGTTTGATGGAGTGGAGACCAGTCCATCCTTTATATCCGTGTACGGTCCCCAGGAGATACTTGATCAGTATTCGGGTATAGAGATACCCGATGAGGCCATAAATATAAGTGGAGCCACGAGAAATGTCACCCTGACCCTGGACATTTCCGCATATATACCTGAGGGACTGACGCTTTATGAGGCATCGCCTCAGATATCTGTCATTGCCAGGATCAGGCGTATGCCTGAGACCTCGGCAGAGGATGTGGAGGAGACCGAGACGCAGACAGAGAGCGTATCAGGTCCTGGAACCACGACTCCTCATCAGACGGAGGAGAGCACCGGGGAGCTTCATGCTACTGAAAGGCATACGACACCTTCAGAGCCTGGATCAGTCCTGGAGGGTCATGGACAGCAGGGCCAGGATGAAGCCACACTGCCCTCGGATGATCTGTCGGATACTGCCCAGACGGATGCACAGCATCCCTCAGAGACTCTTGTTCAGGAGCCCTAAGGCATGCATATAGCCATATTAAGTCTGACATTTTTATCATCATATATGCTTTCGGCCATGGGAGAGTACCTGCTTTCAGGCTCAGTGCTCATACTGCTTTCACTGTATCTGTATGCATGCTATTACAGGAGGAGCGGATGTCTGGTGCTGTGTCCGGCGGGACTCTTTTCCCTTTCATGGGTAGGAGGAGCAGGTGTATCTGCTCTCAAGCTCTCAAACCTTCAGACCGACTGGGAGCTCCTTACCTGGCTGTCCATATGGCTTTTTGCTGCCGCCTTCCTTCTGGCATATGAGCTGTTGACATGGAAGATACCTGATACGGCGGGGACTGCATCAGCAGGAAAGTGCTCCGTAAGCGGGGAGCCGGAGGCCATGTTTACGGCATTGGTCATATACATAACGGCCGCAGTTTGCATGGGAGCCTTCCTCATCGAGGCCAGGCTTCTGGGCTACATTCCCCTTTTTACCGTGGATACGCCCCATGCCTATTCATATTTCCATATCACGGGGCTTCACTATTTTACCACCTCCTTCGTGCTCATACCTGCGGAGGCGGCAGTATACTTCATGCTTGGCAGGAGGAAAAGGAGGAGGGACATAGCCGTTGCAGTATGTACGGTCATCGGTCTGCTGCTGCCCGTGCTCCTGGTATCCAGGTTCCAGATGATACTGTCAGTGCTGCTCTGCATATTTACGATCATCATGATCAGGAGAGACAGCATAGGAAGCCTGCTTGAGGGACGCAGGAAGTATCTCCTGGGAGGGACCTGTGTGGGAGCTCTCATGCTTTATGTGTTCCTGACCATAGAGAGGGCACACAGTGTGGAGTACCTCAAGTCCATTTTCGACATGAAGGATGACGGGCTTCCCATATGGATCATACAGCCATATATGTATGTGGCAAATAATTTTGATAATCTGAACTGCCTCATAAGGGATCTGCCCGTCCACAGCGGCGGGCTCAGGATGCTGTATCCGGTGCTGGTATT
>CALWHG010000047.1 GCA_944380315.1 uncultured Lachnospiraceae bacterium | reverse complement strand
ATATCTGAAACATTCACATACATAAAGATACCGGGCTTAGGAGCTCTTTCCTAAACCCGGTTTGTCTTCAGTCTGAGCTGTATCCATCTAATGGATACAGCTTATAAACTCATTACAGTCATTTTATTTTTCGGATAAATATTTGCGAAGCTTATTTTGAAGTGATACCTGACTTATATGGAAATGTATATCAGCCTGCTTTGCTGCCAGCTCAGGATCCTTCAACTCCAAAGCCTGGATTATAGCTTCATGCTCTTCATAAGAATGTATATATCTCTCTGGCTTCATCGGTATAGTCTGTTTCACCAATGCTTGTCTAATATGTAGATTCTTAAGATATTCAATTAGACAATTGTTTCCGCTTATCCTGGCTATAGCCATATGAAACTCTGTATCATAATCAGAATCCTTATTGTCCAGAAATTTATCATTAATTGATCTAAGTTCCTTTATGTCATCTGGAGTTATATTTGATGCAGCTTCTCTCGTACTTACAGTCTCCAATGCTGTACGTATATCTGTGAAGAAAAGCAGATCTTTTTCATCCATCTCTACTACTTGTACACCACATCTGGGTACATACTTGATCACGCCACTGTTCTGTAACAATCTTAGGGCTTCACGAACAGGAGTACGACTCACATTAAACTCTTTACAAAGCTCTATTTCACGAATCGGTTTTCCAGGGCAGAATCTACCCTCCTGTATCATTTTTACTACTCCATCAACTATTTGCTGAGCAGTTATCTTATCTTCCATTTTTTCTAAGCATATTCCTGACGATGCCATAGAACACCCCTAAAAACTATACAAAAAAGAACCCCTTTATAATAATACTATTATACTAAATTATTTCCTCTCCCAATAAAAATAATATGATGTAATTAATTGAATTGTCAATAGTTTTTACATAGAATATGCTATTTTTGTATACAATTATGTCCTGAGTGTTCTTAAGAGAATCGTTCAGTCAACTATTAATATCAGGCCATATGCCAGAGGGTGTCTGCCGCCTCGTAGAGGCAAAGGGCCCTCGGCATATGGCCTGATACTTTACCCGTACAAATCTCTCAGATCCCTCAGTATAAGCCCCTCTCCCGACACATCGGAAAAACCTGATCTTGAGATAAATCCATATCTGTAGCAATTCAGTCCTGTCCGCTTTACCTGAAGGATCTCTTCATCGATCATCCTTTGATCCATAGGTTCCCTGCGGAATTTGGCTTCATAGAAGATGTAGCCCTTCCTATCTGCGGTCACTATGTCAAACTCACCATTGGTCCTGGTTACCGGGTCATCATACCAGTACCTTCCTATCCTTTCAAAGGGCTCCTCCATGAGCCCTGCCCTGTTTTGGGCTATCAGATACTGGGTGCATATGGTTTCAAATCCATGGGGCACGAAATTATTTTCAAAATCATCCTTTATATACCTGTCATAAAAGACCTCCGGATCCATAAGCCGCAGCTGGGAAGAGAACCTGAAGCAATATCTGTAATAAAAGCTTGATAGATGATCGCTTATATAATATCCAGTCTTTCTTTTGTTATTTTCGTCATTTATTGGGGAGACCTTCTTTACGACTTCCATCCTTACAAGCTTATCAAGTACGTCCACCAAAGTTGGTCCGCTGCTCACATGCGACTGGGAAAGTATATCACTGAAACGGGAATACCCCCTTGCAAGTGCCTCTATCACCTCATTGGCATTGGTTATCTTATTTATCTCAGATCGTAGATACATGGGCACTTCATTTTCCAGACGTGCACCTGGTGAGGCTATCAGCTCCATGATATTATCCCTGACTGACATGGAAGGGTCTATAAGCCTGTTATAATAGGGTATCCCTCCAAATACACAATATAGGCGTACCTTGTCTTCATTAGAAAACTCCGGATAAAACTCCGCAGCTTCCTTATAATCCATAGTCTTAAGCTCTATAGTCCGATCAATCCTGCCATAAAGTGGATCCGCTGAATCAAGCAGCGCTTTCATCACATCTATATACGATCCGCATAATATTAACTTCAGCTGCGAACTCTCCCTATAGCGATCGATAAGAGACTGCAGTATACTGTCAAGGCCCTTCATGGTACTTCTGAGATAAGGATACTCGTCCAGCACCAGTATGAAAGGCTCTTTGATCGCCATCTTAAATATAAGATCCAGTAAAGCCTCCATATCTTCAAATGCCGGCCTGGGAAATCCGAACACCTCTGCCATGATACCTGACAGGCTCTCCACATTATTCATCTCTGTGGTCTGCTTACATTCATAATACAGGCATTTCTCACTCCTGGTGCTCAATGCCTGCTTTATAAGTTCACTTTTTCCTACTCGTCTCCTTCCATATATCACGCAGGTCTGCATGCCAGGAGCGTTGAAAAGCTTATCAAGCAGCTTCTGTTCATTTTTTCTTCCATGGAATTTCATTCGGTATCCTCCGACTCGGTTTTGTTCGAATTAATTATCCCATCAGATCCACATCCTGTCAATACAAAATATCAGGCCATATGCCGAGGGCCCTTCGCATCTTCGATGCAGCGGACACCCATCCGTATATGGCCTGATACTTTCTTGATATTAATTCGGTTCTGACCGACTCGGTTTCAGCCGAACAACTTCACAGCCTTCGTAGCCATGCGTTTTCCATAGGTCTCAAAGTTCTCGGAAAAATCCTCGGAAAGACCGTTGACGCTGACAGGGCCCAGGTGGATGACCGGCTTTCCGAAGCTTCCGCCTCCGGAGTACGCCAGCATACCGAGCACCAGCATATGATCCAGTATGGACTGTATGCCCAGCTCTCCGCCGCCGTGTACATAGTCTGCGGTAGCAAAGGCGCCGCCCAGCTTGCCCGCAAGCTCTCTCTTGAGAGGGTCATGATCAAACCAGTCCTTGACCTCCGTGGGTATGCTCGCCATATATATGGGGCAGCCCATGATCACGCAGCTGCTCTCATGGAGCCAGTCCTTGTCAATGTCTGACAGGGCAAAGGCCCTTGCCTCTACCCCGCTGACCTGCTCCATGCCTGTCCTTATATGCTCCGCCATATCCCTGGTATGGCCTGACTTGGAAAAATATAGTATCGCTGCCTTCATATCCTGTCTCTCCTTGTATATCGTACTTACTTTCCTTATATGTATCTAATCTTCTGCCACATGATGATGTCTGACTGCCTTACATATTGGCTGCGAGCTCATCGGCAGCTAGCACATCCTCTACCACCTTTCCGTAGTGGACTAAATGAAGCTTCATATCCCTGTCCAGGATGAAGGCAGCCGGAAGCTGCAGCTCCTCTCCCTCATACTCCCCATGTACGAAGCCCATGCCTCTGGCCTTGCCTATTTTTTCCTTTGCCTCCGGGCCCAGCATATCCTCCATGGAGGCTGCTGCCTTTATGTCAAGAAGCTTATAAAGCTCCTGCTCCGGATCACATGCTATCCTGAAGGGCAGGCTGTCTTTGTCGATCTGAGCCGCCAGCTTTTCTGGATCAGACTGCAGCACCACAAGAAGCTGTCCGTCCTTGCCTCTTATGCTGTCATAGCCCTCCTTGAAAAGATGTATGTCATACTGGCAAAGGGTGCAGCCATAGTATCTCAGAAATACCACAGCAGTCCTTCCCGGCACTTCCTTTACCACTTCAGAAAGTCTGAGGCCCTTTTCAAAGGGAGTGTCGAAGCTGAAGTCCGGCATCTGATCTCCGGTCCTTAACATGGTCATATCTCTTCCTCCTATAAAAATGCCGCCCCGCAGCCTGCCGAAGGAACGTTAAAAGGGCAGTCTGCGGGACAGCTGGTCAGTAAACTGTATTTATTTAAGCGTTGAATACATACTTATCCATACGCTCAAAGGCTTCCTGTACTCTTGAAAGAGGCAGCGCCAGGTTGATACGCAGGTGGCAGGGGCCATGGAACATACGTCCGTCCTGGCATGCTACTCCCACATCCCAACAGGCCTTCTCTACCCAGTCGATGTCCTTGCCGTGCTTCTCGCACCACTTCGTGCAGTCAACGAACAGCATGTAGGTACCCTCGGGCCTTGCACACTCTACTCCATCGAAATGCTCCTTGATGTAGTTCACTGCATAGTCGATGTTGCCGGTGACTACCTCACAAAGCTCATCGGTCCACTCATAGCCCTCAGGCTTATAAGCTCCGATAAGAGCATACATGGAAAGCATGTTCATGCTGTTGTAGTGTGAAAGTGAGGACTCCTTGTCCACACGATCCTTGATCCACTTGTTGTAGATGATGTGATAGCTGCCTATAAGTCCTGCAAGGCTGAAGGTCTTGGAGGGTGCATAGAATGCAGCCGTCCTCATCTTTGCGTCCTCTGATACGGACTGGGTGGGGATGTGCTTGTGGCCGGTCGTGATGATGTCGGACCAGATCTCATCTGATACTACATATACATCATACTTCTTGTACAGCTCCATGGCCTTCTCTATCTCCCACTTCTCCCATACTCTTCCTGTAGGGTTGTGAGGTGAGCAGAAGATGGCTGCGTGGATCTTCTGGGTCTTGAGCTTCTCCTCCATGTCCTCGAAGTCCATACGCCATACACCGTTCTCATCCTTCTTGAGATCGCTGTGTACTATGTTATAGCCGTTGTTGATAAGGCTGTTGGTGAAGCCGATATATGTGGGCTTGTGTACCAGTACCTTGTCTCCCTTGGAGCAGAATACGTTGAGCGCTGAGATGACTCCGCCAAGCACTCCGTTCTCATAGCCGATGTGCTCCTTTGTCAGTCCTGTCACTCCGTTCCTGGTCTCATGCCACTTAATGATGGCATCGAAATACTCGTCTCTTGCTGAGAAGTATCCGAAGTGAGGCTTCTTGATACGCTCGATCATGGCATCGGTGATGGTGTGGAGCGTAGGATAGTTCATGTCTGCTACCCACATGGGGATGGCATCAAAGCCCTCCTTGGGCGCTCCGGGGGCCATACCGCCCTTGCCGAGAGCATCGACAGCAAGGGCATCCTCGCCCTTACGCTGCATGATAGTTGTAAAATCGTATTTCATAACTCTTCTCCTTTGTAAAGTAGAAAAAAATATTACGCTGCTTAAGGCCTGAGCCTGAAGGCGGTGGTTCCGGCAAGGATATATATCTGCCTCATAAAGCAATTAAAATCCTGCCATATAAAGTATACCATAATATAAGAAGGATATCACCGTAAATACCAGTACCAGCGGCACGGTCTTTTTGACCAGGTCACCCAGAGACACGGAAAAGTCCTCTGCACATATGGTCAGGCATATATGCGTGGGTGAAAGCTGCATGGCTATATAGTTCATGCACATCATCAGCACGAACATGGCAAGCCCAGTATGTCCCGGTGCTACTGATCCCATGGCCATGGACATGCACAGCACTATCATGGCCTGTGATCCCGCCACTATGGTACCCAGGAAAAATATGAGTGCAAACACTAAAAATGCAGGTATGGGCAGAGTGGAGAAAAACTCCGGCAGGGACTGTATGACCCCTGTGGCAGTCAGTATCTCCTTGAATATCATGATCAGCATAGCCAATATAAAGGCCGGTGCCGTGACTCTTCCGTTTGTGAAGGTCAATGCTATGAATATGGTGGTATAGGTCGGCAGGAAGCTCTCCGATATGTGCCTGAAGTAGGAGGTTATGGCCGCGGTCTCCTCTTTTTTTAAGGAGTCTCCCACGCTCTCCCTGACTATGGGCCCTGCAAGGTTCTCCTCGCTCTCAGGCACTGCCAGAGCATCGAGGTCCGCCCTCAGAGCAAGCTTCTTTCCCTCACGTCCTGTATCCAGTATGGCCACTACCGAGAACTCGGTAGGACGATGGATATCCTCGAAGCCGTACTCACGGAGCTTTCCCTCCACAAATGCACTGGTATCCACCTCAGTGTTGGAAAGCTCTGCCAGCTCATGGATGTGCCTGCGGTTGGCTACAGTCTCAGGCTCCAGCTCCTTGATCCTCTGCTGGATGCGTGTCTGCAGATCCGTCATAACTACACCTCCTTTTTTATCTTGATGCCGGGTCTCTATTTCCCCCTTCTGCCCTGTCGGCATGAAAATGTTTCCCGGCTAAGGTACGATCTCTGGCCTTTACTTTACTGCCACTACCTCTATCTCCACCTTTGCTCCCTGGGGAAGTGCAGCCACCTGAAATGCTGCTCTGGCGGGGAAGGGCTCTGTGAAATACTCAGCATAGACCTTGTTCATGGCTCCGAACTCATCTATGTCGGAGAGGAGCACGGTGGTCTTTACCACATCATCTATGCTCATGCCGTTTTCGGCGAGTATGGCCATGATGTTCTTGATGGACTGCTCAGTCTGAGCCTCGATGGTGTCTCCGGCAAACTTACCTGTGGCAGGATCGATGGGGAGCTGTCCTGATACATATACAGTTCCGTTCTCAACTGCTACTGCCTGGCTGTAGGGGCCGATGGTTGCCGGTGCGTTCTGTGTTGCGATGGCCTTTTTCATAATGTCTCTCCTTTTTGCTTGTTAATATTTTATTTATCACTTGATACTTTCTTTATCACACTTTTTATTGATTTTACAAAAATATTATCATTTTGTAAATAATTTTATCAGGTTTGCATGTAGAAAATCAGCCCTGTTTTTTGTGACTTTTGCACAAAAAATGCCGTTTCTTCAGTATCCGAACTGAAGAAACGGCACAAAAAATTAGCCTGTGTTAAGCTTTAATCGCTGTCTGTATGGGTGTTGAGATAGCGGTAGACGGAAGGCACCGATATGCCCAGCTGCTTAGCTATCTCAGCTGCTGCTCCTCTCAGCATCATGACTCCATTTTCATTGAGCTGATGAACTATCCTGATCTTTTCCTGCCTGCTCATGCGTGCAGGGATGACTCCGCTCTGGGCTATGGTCTCCGATATCTGGGTACGCATGATGTTGGTGACAGGATTTTCCAGGTCCTCGGAAAATTCACTCTCCTGAGGCAGAGCAAGATTGAATCTCTCCAGGAGCCTCTTCAGTGAGATCGACAGCTCGCTCACTATGCTCATATCCTTATTGATGCAGAGCATGCCTATGAGCCTGCCCTTGTTCTTGATATAGAAGGTGGAGGAAAGGAAATCCTTGTCCTTGCTGTGTCCCTCATAGTTTGAGATATAGTCGGCATCCGAATATGCGCCCTTGTCGGCCAGCTCCTTTGCCAGGTCCGTAAGGGGATTGCCTATCTGCCTTCCCGAGACATTGTTACCTATGGCTACCAGGGAATGCTCAGGGTTGGAGATGTCATGCACTGCTATCTCGGTCCCGGGCCCGCATACCTCCGACAGGAAGGGCACCAGTCCCACATATATCCTCAACAGCTCGCTGTCAGTCATTTCTTTGCACCTCCAAGCTCATTCCATATGGTAAATCCAAGGACCATGGCTCCTCCAAGTATCTGCAGCGGCAGCATGGTCTCATGAAGGAATACCGCTGATATAAATACCGCCACCAGGGGGTCTATATAGCTGAGTATGGCCGCCTCCTGGCCCGTCATATCCTTGAGGGCGGAGAAATACATGCAGTAGGTAAGTCCCGTATGCACCAGTCCCACGGTCAGGAGACACGCCCAGCCCACTCCGTCCAGCACCGACAGGTCAAGCCCTCCGGAAAATGCCACATAAGGCACCAGCACTATGAGCGTGGCTATGAACTGAAGCAGGGTCCTGACTATGCCCTCCACGTCCGTGATATATTTGTTGAGCAGTATGACTGCCGCATAGGTCACTGCCGCAAGGAGTCCCAGCACTATGCCTCTGAGATCACTGGGGCCGCCCTCCAGTCCGCCCGCTGCCGTGATGATGACTATACCGAGCGTGGACATGATGAAGCTCAGTATCTGTCTGCCCGAAAGCCTTTCCTTAAAAAGGACGGCACTGCCCACAGTGATCAGCACCGGGGCAAAATAGTAGCTGAGTGTGGCTACGGATATGCTGGTATAACGGTATGCCTCAAAAAGCAGGATCCAGCTTATGCTCATGACCATGCCGGATAGGGCCAGCAGCAGGAGCTGCTTTTTTATCTTCCTCACGTCTATGCTCTGCCTGGTAAGGACCATATATGCTCCCACCAGCAGGGCCGCCAGCACGGATCTGCACAGAGCGAGCTCAGCCGAGCTTACACCTATATTCCTTGTAAATAAGCCCAGTGTACCAAATATGGCCATGGCTGAGGCAAATATGATCTTCGATCTGGCTCTCATGCCTGTCTCCCCCTTTAGATTCGTTAAAGAATTATGATACACTATCTTTTCAGTACTATCAACTGTTTTCGGCCCTGGCACTGTCTTGGTCAGCCTGAATACCGTCCTGATCCCATCATATGCAGACAGCCACTGTATCATTTCCCTTACATGTGATATCATCTATATGATATCTGTGATATAAAACTGCAGATCCCGAGCAAAGAGGAGCACCATGAGCGATAATATGAAAAAAGGGACCATACTGTCCCTTTCACTGCTGCTTACATCCACACTGTCCGTCTCCACCGCCATACCTGCCATGGCTGAGTTCTATGCAGGACGGAGCATCATGGAGGTGGAACAGCTGATGTCGCTGCCTGCCATAGCCATCATGCTGGTGATCATGCTCCATCCCATCATCTCCCGGTGGATCAGTCAGGATGCCAGCATCATCACTGGACTGCTCCTACTGTCAATAAGCGGAATCATGCCCGTGCTCTGTCAGGATTATGACCTTGTATTCATAAGCAGGATGATACACGGTGCAGGCATAGGCCTGATCAATGTCTATGCCGTCACCATCATCAATGATCTGTTTAATGGCAATGAACGTGCAGCCATGCTGGGTTACCGCGGGGCTGCAGAGATCCTGGGCAACATAATCTGTACAGCCATAGTAGGTCAGCTCCTGAGCCTTGGCATAAACTGGAGATACACCTTCCTCATATATGTGTCCTCCACTCCCATACTTATCCTGTATCTTGTATTCATAAAGAGCACCAAAGGCGCTGCCGCAGAAAGGCCGCATAGCCCAGAGGGCTCAGAGCCATCAGGCGAGGCATCATCCAGCATGGGACGAGGCTACGTCACGGCTGCAGTCTTCTATGCCATCTGCGGTGCGATCTTCGTAGGTATGAGCTGCTGCAATACCATCCGGATCCCCAGCCTTGTCCTGGAAAAGGGCCTCGGTGCAGAAGCCGAGTCAAGCCTCATATCCAGCCTCAGACTGGGTGCAGGCTTCCTTTCCGGGATCTCCTTCTGGAGATTTGAAAGGCTCCTTGGCAGCAGGCTTCAGCCTGTGTTTTTCCTGGCCCTGGGACTAGGTGAGCTCATGATGGCCTTTTCCTCCAGTCTTCCTGTGCTGCTTATTGGATCCCTGATCTCCGGTGCTGCCCTAAGCATACTGACCACATCCGTCTTTCAGCGTTCGGCAGAATGGTTTCCCCCTGCCCTTTCCGACAAGGCCACTACCGCCATACTCGTGGGCTGCAATCTTGGCTCCGGCCTGGCCTCTCACATACTTTACCTGATCGACCAGATCAACGGCCGGATGTACATGTCCTTCCTGGTCTTTGGCATCGCCTTTCTGCCCCTCGGGCTCCTGACTCTGCTCCCCGGCAGGCGCAAGGACTGAAGCTGATGCTATGCCTCTATATTATCTGCTTTCCTTATATACATAGTTTTACGCCCCGCTCCAGTTCGTATAATGGCACCCTCTTCAACCAGCCTTTTCAGTGCCGACTCTACAGAAGAACTTCCAAGACTTGGACAGGCAATCAGGGCGTCCTGTTTTGAGAATTTACCAAGGGTACTCTCTGCATATGTCTTTACGATATCATACGCAGTACTTTTTCTTCCTGCCTTTGCAGCGATTGTTATTCTTGATTCGAATTCTCTGTAGCATGACAGGATGACGCCTAACATATATCTGATAAACGGTTTCGGATCATTTTCTCCCTCGTACCAGTTTTGATCAGCCTGCTGCAAAACTTCATAATATGTTTCTTCCGATTTGAACTCTCCGTACTCTGGATTTTTGCAATTTCAATCAGACGATTCAGTTCTACCG
>CALWHG010000046.1 GCA_944380315.1 uncultured Lachnospiraceae bacterium | reverse complement strand
TATCCTTATGAACGGCAGGAGCGCTGCAAAGCCCAGAAGATTGCGGAGCCCGTTGAAGGTGAGGGGCCCCATGACATTGCCTTCTGACTGAGCCACAAATGCAAAGCCCCATATCAATGCAGTTATGAACAGACAGACTATGCGTCCTGCCTTCCTTTCAGTCCTCGTCATTTAAAATGCCACCGGCTCCTTGATCTCTCCGGTGAGCGACATGTCTATCACCTCGAGGAAGGGCCCTTCTCCGCCGTATTCCTTCTGATAACGCACATCCATCTTGGCCCTGAGCTTTACCCAGCCATGATTGGGAAATGCGTCTATGTCTGCATAATGGGCTATGAAGCCTATGAAGGTCATGTCAGCCTCACAGCAGGTCATGGCCATGCGTCCGGGCACGAAGCAGTCCTCCTGGAAATTCCTGGACCTCATGATGCAGGCTGTAAACGAGACTATCTTGCCCTTATATCTGTCAGGATTGTCCTTGGCATCAAAGAACCAGATGCCGAAGTCCTCAGGCTTTATCTCTATGACAGGCGCCTCCAGATCATAGGGAAGCTCCTCAGGAAGAGTCTCAAGAGGTATCTCTCCGTATTTGTTTTCCATGACTATGGCAGATTCGGAGACCAG
The DNA here is from genome assembly GCA_944380315.1 of uncultured Lachnospiraceae bacterium. Classification (GTDB taxonomy): domain Bacteria; phylum Bacillota; class Clostridia; order Lachnospirales; family Lachnospiraceae; genus Avilachnospira. The sequence goes on along the minus strand of CALWHG010000046.1, from coordinate 9,754 downwards.
CATGGGACGGAGCTTGCGCTTCCAGTCCAGGAGCTCAGTCTCCTGCCTGTCATCACACCTGTTGACTATGCAGAGCTCTGTATTCCTCAGCATGGGGCCCATGAGAGCCTTCATGTTGTTGAGATATGTGGTGAGTGTGGCACCATTGAATATGGTGATCTGCTGATAGAGCACCCAGCCCTCCGGAAGTACCAGCTTCGTAGGATCCCACATGCCGTTGTACTCTATGATGACTCTTTCCGCATTGAAGCTCTGACGAAGCTCCTCCATGCGTCCAGGCTCCAGATCCTCCTCATTTTCTATCTGCACCAGCTTGGTATGAGCTCTGGCCAGCTCCGAGCTCTGATATTCCACCTCTCCCTCCTCACATACTATGAGCAGGGTATTGCCCTCTATCTGGAAATATTCCTCGGACATGGTGTACTGTATAAAGGAGGTCTTTCCGGCCTCCAGGAATCCGTTTATAATAAAAACGGGTATCTCATTGTCGTCGATATAATCAATCATGTCATTTCCCATAAAAATGCTTCCCGGCTGTGGGCCGGGAAGTCAAGTATCGATCCATCAGAACAGAGAGCTCAGCTTATCCTCCTGAAGCTCGCGTCCTATGACACATACCTTTCCAGTATGCTCAGGCTCACCGGGCCTGATCTCATACTCTCCGGGCACAAAATCAAAATAATACCAGGCACCCTTCTCGTCGGCTGACTCCACCATGCCCTTTGAGCGGATGATGTCGCCGTACTCCTTTGACTCGGAAAATGCAGAAAGCACCTGCTCCAGCTTTTCCCTGGTCATGGGAGCCACATTTTCACGTCCCCAGGAATCAAAGATCTCATCGGCATCGTGGCCATCGTGGTGATGGTGGTGATGATGCTCATGACAGCAGCACTCCTCGTCATGCTCATGATGGTGCTCGTGCTCCTCATGCTCATGGTCATGATGGCAGTGCTCGTGCTCTTCATGCTCGTGATCATGATGGCAGTGCTCATGCTCCTCATGCTCGTGGTCATGATGGCAATGCTCATGCTCCTCATGCTCGTGATCATGATGATGGTGATGCTCATGGTCGTGGTCATGGTGATGGTGCTCGTTCTGAGCTGCCTCTCTCCTGGCCTCCTCTATGAGATCTGAAAGAAGTCCGTCCCTCTTTTCCATGATGGAAAGGAGCTTTTCACCGGGAAGCTCGGATACCGGCGTGGTTATGATCTCTGCCGTAGGATTGAGGCTCCTTATGAGCTCCACATCCGTATCTATCTTGGCTTCGTCGTTTATGACATCGGTACGGCTGAGCACTACGGTACCGGCATACTGCACCTGATTGTTGAAGAACTCGCCAAAGTTCTTCATGTACATCTTGCATTTATTGGCATCGACTATGGTGACTGCAGAATTGAGCTGCACGTCAAGATTCTCGGAAGCGTCTGTCACTGCCTTCATGACATCAGACAGCTTGCCCACTCCTGAGGGCTCTATGATGACTCTCTCGGGCTCATAGGTGGTGATGACCTCCTTGAGAGCCTTTTCAAAGTCTCCTACCAGAGAGCAGCAGATACAGCCCTGGGACATCTCCCTGATCTCTATGCCGGCGTCCTTCAGGAATCCGCCGTCGATACCTATCTCTCCAAATTCGTTTTCTATAAGCACTACCTTCTCATCGGCAAGTGCTTCCTTGAGGAGTTTCTGGATGAAAGTAGTTTTGCCTGCTCCCAGAAACCCGGAGATAACATCTATCTTTGTTTTCATCGCTATTCCTCCTTAAAATAATATGCTAAGGTCCACTCACAGGGCATGCAACACATGCCCTCACTCAGCTGCCTCTGGCTAAGGTCCACTCACAGGGCATGCAACACATACCCTCGCTCAGCTGCCTTCGGCAGAGGTCGCTCGGGTATGTGTTGCATATCCCGCGACCGGGCCTGACAGCCAATCAGTAAGTGAGGCTTGCGTATGCCTGCTCTCCCAACAGCTTTTTCTATCCATGGCATTTTCCTTTCTGACGACCTCTACCTGTGGTAGCCGAGGAGGAAAGGAAAATACATGCATCTGCTGAGGAAGAAAGAAAAATGCATGTGGTACCTGTGAGCGGCCGGGCGTTTCCCTTCCGACGACCTCTGCCGAAGGCAGCTGAGGAGGAAGGGAAACGTCTGAGTCGCTTATAGTTACAGCTTCAGTTTCTTAAGATGCCATATATCCTTCACATACTCCTCTATGGTACGGTCTGAGGAGAACTTTCCGGAGTTGGCTATGTTTATGATGCAGGCCCTTGCCCAGTAGGCCTCGTCGCGGTAGCGCCTGTCCACCTCGTCGTGGGCCCTGCAGTAATCCCTGAAATCCTTAAGGGTGAAGTACTGGTCAGCTATGCCTCCTGAGGACTGTTTGTTGAGGAGGGAGTTGTAGATATCCCTGAACCTCTCAGTGTCATCGGGAGAATAGTAGCCGTTGATCAGCTGCATGAGCACCTTCCTGATCTCCGGATCCGAATTGAATATATCCATGGGATTGTAGTCATGAGCCTTCTCATGAGCTATGACCTCCTCGGCACTCATACCGAAGATGAAGGCATTTTCCTCACCGGCCTTCTCCACTATCTCGATGTTGGCTCCGTCCATGGTACCAAGGGTCAGGGCACCGTTCATCATGAACTTCATGTTGGAGGTGCCGGAGGCCTCCTTGGAGGCTGTGGATATCTGCTCAGACACATCGGATGCGGGGAATATGATCTCTGCGCTGGATACACAGTAATCCTCTATGAACACCACTCTTATCTTGCCGTTTATGCTCTTGTCATTGTTTATGACATCGGCTACGGAGTTGATGAGCTTTATGGTCATCTTGGCCCTGTAATATCCGGGAGCGGCCTTGGCTCCGAATATGAAGGTCCTGGGGATGATATCCATGTTGGGATGCTCCTTGAGCTGGTTGTACAGGTACATGACATGGAGTATGTTCATGAGCTGACGCTTGTACTCGTGAAGTCTCTTTACCTGCACGTCAAATATGCTCCTGGGATCCACCTTTATGCCGTTGTGCTTCTCGATATAGTCCGCAAGGCGTACCTTGTTCTGGTACTTGATGTTCATGATCTCGCGCTGTGCCTTGAGATCGTCTGCATATACCTCCAGCTCCTTAAGCCTGTCAAGGTCAGTGATCCACTCGGGCCCGATCTTGTCGGTTATCCAGGAAGCAAGCAGCGGGTTGGCATCCAGAAGGAAGCGCCTCTGGGTCACGCCGTTTGTCTTGTTGTTGAACTTGTCAGGCCAGATGGCATAGTAGTCCTTGAAGGTCTCCTGCTCCAGTATGCGGGTATGTATGGCTGCCACTCCGTTTACGGAATAGCTGCCTACTATGGCCATGTTTGCCATGCGCACCTGTCCGTCAAAGATGATGTCCATGGCCTTGTGCTTTTCATGGGCATCAGGATAGTTCCTGCTGTCTATGAATGCAGCAAAGCGTCTGTTTATCTCCTCCACTATCTGATAGATGCGGGGGAGGAGCCTTGAAAACAGCTCTATGGGCCACTTCTCCAGTGCCTCAGACATGATGGTGTGGTTGGTATATGCGCAGGTATGGGTCGTTATCTCCCAGGCCTCGTCCCACTCCAGGTGGAAGTCATCGAGGAGTATGCGCATGAGCTCAGGTACCACCAGGGTCGGATGGGTGTCATTCATGTGGAATACCACCTTCTCCGGAAGCTTGTGGATGTCAGTATGGTTCTCAAGGTATTTCCTGATGGCCAGCTGTACTGAGGCCGATACGAAGAAATACTGCTGTGAGAGACGAAGCTCCTTTCCTGACATGTGATTGTCGTTGGGATAGAGCACGTCAACTATGTTCTTTGCGAAGTTCTGCTGCTCCACGGCCTTCTGATAGTTGCCGCGGTCGAACTCATCGAGCCTGAACTCCTCTATGGGCTCAGCGTCCCAGACTCTGAGGGTGTTGACCATGCCGTTGTTGTAGCCCACTATGGGCATGTCATAGGGCACGGCCAGTATGGACCGGTAGCCCTTCTGTACGAAGTAGTTCCTGTGGCCGTCCCACTCAGTGGTGACGAAGCCGCCGAACTTGACCTCGCAGGCATACTCGCTCCTCTTGACCTCAAAGGGATATCCGTTCTTGAGCCAGTTGTCAGGAGTCTCCACCTGATATCCGTCCTTGATCTTCTGGCGGAAAAGTCCGTAGCGGTATCTTATGCCGCAGCCGTAGGCCGGATAGTTGAGGGTGGACAGGGAGTCCAGGAAGCAGGCTGCAAGCCTGCCGAGGCCTCCGTTTCCAAGAGCGGGATCCCTCTCCTGATCCTCAAGGAGGTTCAGATCCACTCCAAGCTCATCCAGAGCCTCTCTTACCTCCTTGTCTCTCCTGAGATTGATAAGGTTGTTTCCGAGGGCCCTGCCCTCCAGGAATTCCATGGAGAAGTAGTAAAGCTTCTTGGCATCCTGCTCCTCTATCTTCTTGTGGGTGTCGATCCAGTCATCCACCACCCACTCCTTGACCACGCTGGACACAGCCTGGAAAAGCTGCTGGTCCGTAGCCTCGGAAAGCTCCTTGCGGAAGAGGACCTTGACGTTGTTCTCTACCGCCGCCTTGAATTCCTGCTTATTGAATTTTGCTTTCATAAAAGTTTTCCCCGTTATCGTTCTGCCCTATGGAACCGGGCAAATGTTTTATCATGCAAGCTTTTCCACTGAAAGCTCTACCTGTTCGCCGTTTATGTCCCAGGCCTTCTGATAGCCGGAAAGACTGTCGAAGCGCATGTCATCGGCCATGCAGTCGTGGCAGATGGTGTCCTTGAAGCTCTCTGCTATGCCTGTTATGCGCTCAGAGCCCTTGAATCCTATGATTATGTGGTCCATGACCTCAAAGCCTGCCTCCTTACGCATGGTCTGTACCTTGGAGATGATCTCACGCATGAAGCCCTCGTTTATGAGCTCCTCTGTCAGATTGGTATCGAGCACCACGGTCACGTTCCTGTCCTCCTCGGTCACATAGCCGCCCTGCTTTGATACATCTATCAGAAGATCGTCTCTGCCGAGCTCCACCCTTGTGCCGTCAGGGGCATCGAAGGAAAGGACTCCCTTGCTGTTGAGCTCGTTCATGGCCTCGTTGCCATTTACATCAGCCAGATACTGCTTTATGAATCCGAGGTTCTTGCCGTACTTGGGTCCCACTGTCTTGAGCTGAGGCTTGAAGGTATAGGAGGTGAACTCCCTCACATCGTCCCTCATCTCCACTGATTTGAGATTGAGCTCGTCCTTTATGATGTCCACATAGATGCCTGAAAGGGGCTTCTCTGCCTTTACGAACATCCTGCCTATGGGCTGTCTGTTCTTGAGTCCGGAGGCATTGCGGGCCGCTCTGCCCAGGATAACTACCTCGAGCACCTCATCCATGCTCTGCTCCAGATCCTTGTCTATCCTGCTCTCGTCAGCCACAGGGAAGTCGCAGAGATGTATGGACTCCTTGGCATCCTTATCCACTGAGCGAACCATGTTCTGGTATATCTCCTCCGTCATGAAGGGGATGAAGGGTGCTGCGCAGAGAGACACGTTAAGGAGGGCCGTATACAGGGTCATGTAGGCATTTACCTTGTCCTGCTCCATGCCCTTTGCCCAGAAGCGCTCACGGCTGCGTCTTACGTACCAGTTCGACAGGTCATCCACAAATACCTCTATGGCACTGCAGGCCTCGGGTATCCTGTAGGCTCCCAGGTTCTGATCCACATCCTTGATCATGGAGTTCATCTTGGAGAGTATCCATCTGTCCATGACGGTCAGCCTGTCATAATCCAGGCTGTACTTCGTAGGATCAAAATCATCTATGTTTGCATAAAGTATATAGAAGGCATAGGTGTTCCACAGGGTGCCGAGCACCTTCCTCTGTCCCTCGGTCACGGCCTTGCCGTAGAAGCGGTTGGGCAGCCAGGGAGCAGAGTTGGTATAGAAATACCATCTTATAGCATCAGCGCCATACTGTGCCAGGGCCTCCATGGGATCCACGGCGTTGCCCTTTGACTTGGACATCTTCTGTCCGTTCTCATCCTGTACATGTCCGAGGACTATGACATTTTCATAAGGCGCCTTGTTGAACAGCAGCGTGGACTCCGCAAGCAGGGAATAGAACCAGCCTCTTGTCTGATCCACCGCCTCGGATATGAACTGAGCCGGGAACTCCTTCTCAAAAAGCTCCTTGTTCTCAAAGGGATAATGATGCTGTGCAAAAGGCATAGCTCCTGAATCGAACCAGCAGTCTATGACCTCAGGTACCCTGTGCATGGGCTTTCCGCACTTGGGACAGGTGATGGTTATCTGATCGATGTAGGGCCTGTGAAGCTCTATGGTATCGCCCTTATAGCCCTTGTCGCCCTCAGCCTTAAGCTTTGCGAGCACCTCCTGGTAGTTGGGGCTCTTTTCCTTGAGCTCAGCATTTGAGCCTATGCACTCACGCTCTCCGCACTCACATTCCCAGATGGGGAGCGGTGTGCCCCAGTAACGGTTCCTGGAGAGGGCCCAGTCCTGTACATTTGCTATCCAGTCTCCGAAACGTCCCTTTCCTATGGATTCGGGCACCCAGTTGATGGTGTTGTTGTTTCTGATGAGGTCGTCCCTTACGGCGCTCATCTTTATATACCAGGACTCCCTTGCATAATAAAGGAGCGGTGTACCGCAGCGCCAGCAGTGAGGATAGCTGTGCTCGAACTCGGGAGCATCGAACAGCAGTCCTCTCTCCTCCAGATCCTTGAGTATCATGGGATCAGCCTTCTTTACGAAGATGCCCTTCCATGCACCCTCAGCCATCATGCTTCCCTTTTCGTCCACCAGCTGTACGAAGGGAAGGTCATATCTCTTGCCCACCTTGGCATCGTCCTCACCGAAGGCAGGAGCTATATGTACTATGCCGGTACCATCATCCATGCTTACATAGCTGTCGCATACCACATAGAAGCCCTTCTTGTGCTGCTTCTCTGCTATGGCAGCTGCATCGGGATAAAGGGGCTCGTACTCTCTGTGCTCCAGGTCGCTGCCCTTATAGGTCTCGAGTATCTCTGTGTCCTCTCCAAGTACCTTGTCGCAGAGGGCCCTGGCCATGATGTAGGTATGTCCGTCCTTGTTGTCCCTGACCTTCACGTACTCATCATCGGGATTCACGCAGAGTCCCACATTTGAGGTAAGGGTCCAGGGGGTCGTGGTCCAGGCGAGGAAGTATACGTCCTCCTCATCCTTTGCCCTGAAGCGGACTATGGCTGACCTCTCCTTTATGGTCTTGTAGCCCTGAGCCAGCTCATGGGATGAAAGAGGCGTCCCGCAGCGGGGGCAATAGGGAACTATCTTGAAGCTCTTGTAGAGCAGTCCCTTCTTCCATATCTCCTTGAGTGCCCAGAACTCGGACTCGATGTAGTCGTTGTAATATGTAACATAGGGATCGTCCATGTCGGCCCAGAAGCCTACCTTGAAGGAAAAGTCCTCCCACATGGACTTGTACTTCCATACGTTTTCCTTGCAGAGCTCAATAAAAGGAGCTATGCCGTATGACTCGATCTGATCCTTACCGTTGATGCCTATCTGCTTTTCTACCTCAAGCTCTACAGGCAGTCCGTGTGTATCCCAGCCTGCTTTACGAGGTACCATCTTGCCCTTCATGGTCTGGTACCTGGGTATCAGGTCCTTGATACATCTGGTAAGTACGTGTCCTATATGGGGCTTGCCGTTTGCCGTAGGCGGTCCATCATAGAATACGTAGCTCGGGTCACCTTCATGCTCCTTGATGGATTTCTCGAAGATGTCGTTTTCTTTCCAGAAGTCTTCTACTTCCTTCTCACGTCCGACGAAGTCCATGGACGTGTCGACCTTTTGATATAAAGCCATTTTCATTCCTCCTCTGAAAGTGGTCGCCCGTTTCCGGACGTTGCGCCTTCCATGCTATTCCTACATACGTGCGCATCAGGTACAATTATATACAGTAACCGTAGATAATGCAAGCTGTCAAAGCACATAAAAATAAAGCCCTGCACAGTTTTGCAGGACTTTATGCCTTATCCGGACCGCATCCGGGCTCATACTGCCGGCGACCGGGGTCGAACCGGCACGGGAGTCGCCTCCCACGGGATTTTAAGTCCCGGGCGTCTGCCAATTCCGCCACGCCGGCAAAATAGATATAAAAAAATGGTTCCTCGGGGACTCGAACCCAGGACCGACCGGTTATGAGCCGGTTGCTCTAACCAACTGAGCTAAGGAACCATTAAAGCCGATAGGGGGACTCGAACCCTCAACCTGCTGATTACAAATCAGCTGCTCTGCCAATTGAGCCATATCGGCACTCACGTATTTTCAAACAGCTTCTGTATTTTACTAAAATATCATATGTTTGTCAACGACTTTTTTCAGGTCTTAAGGAAAAGGGCTCCGGGCCGCCTTTCTGCGGCCTCAGCCCAGCACCTGCTTATAGACCCTGAGCACGTTTTTATAAAATACCTTTTCTATCTCATCGGTGGTAAAGCCCGCAAGGCTCATGGCATCTGCAAGCTTCTGCATGTCCTGTGCGCCGGCAAGTTCCAGCTCTCCTCCTATACCGTCGAAATCGCTGCCAAGGCCTATGATATCCATGCCGGCCAGGTTCCTTATGTACTTCATGTGACGGATCATGTCCTCCACCCGGCTCAGCTCCCGGTCGCTGTGCTGGTTCGACTCATCCAGGAAGGTGGCGCAGTAATTGATGCCTGTCACTCCTCCATGCTCAGCTATCTTAAGGAGCATCTCATCACTCAGGTTCCTGGGATGCATGCATACCCCTCTTGCATTTGAATGGCTGGCTATGACCGGAGTGTCCGACCTTACCGTGTTGAAGATATCCATTATGCCCGCGTCATTCAAGTGGGAAATGTCTATGAGCATACCCATGTCCTCCATGGCGAGGACGAAGTCGAAGCCTGCCTGCTTGAGCCCATTTTCCGTATCTATGCCGCTGCAGGTCGTGGTACCCTTCCTCGGATCATGCACCGAGCGGTTGGGATAGGCCAGCTCATTTTCAAAGTTCCAGGTCAGGGTGGACTTCCTTACTCCCATGTCATACAGGCACTCCAGCTTTTCGATGCTGCCCTCGTATACGGCGCCCTCCTCCACTGTCTTGAGGGCTGACATGAGGCCCTTATGCATATTGTCCTCTATCTGGCTTCCGGTGGTCACAGGGCTTATGAGGTCACTGTTTGCTGCCATCTGCTCATCAAAGGTCCTTGAGAGGGCACAGACATGATCGAAGGGATCCTTTCCCGCCTCCCTGAGTCTCCCCATATGAGAAAACAGGGCAAAGCTCTGACACATATAGCCCCCCTCCTTCATGCGCTCCAGGTCCATCATGAGCCCGTTTTTGCGAAGGCCCAGGCTCCTGTCTCCCCTCTCCTCTGCAGCATATATCTCGGCTATGGTATCGCAGTGCATGTCTATGACAGGTATCATGTCTCATCCTCCGGTCTTGTGATATCGTTTTATAAAACAGAAAAGGGCCCGGAATACCGAACCCTTTAACAGCGCCCCAACTAGGACTTGAACCTAGGACCCCCTGATTAACAGTCAGATGCTCTAACCAACTGAGCTATTGAGGCATCCGTCTCAAAGAGACAAGCCATATTTTATAACCATGAGGCTGCCTTGTCAAGCTGTTTTTCCAATGTGACGTTTTTTCTTTTGTAGGATTACAATACATATGTTACACAACAGAATAAAAAGAAGGTAGGGAGATATCATTTCTGTGTTATAGTTTA
>CALWHG010000045.1 GCA_944380315.1 uncultured Lachnospiraceae bacterium | reverse complement strand
CGATCAGTCCATATATAAGTTCAGGGGTGCTGACATAGAAAACATACTCAGCTTTGAGCGCTCCTTCCCTGGTGCCAGGGTCGTAAAGCTGGAGCAGAACTATCGTTCCACAAAGAGCATACTCAATGCTGCAAACGAGGTCATAAAGAATAATCACGGAAGGAAGCCCAAAAGGCTCTGGACCGGCAATGAAAATGGAGAGATGCCTACCTTTCGTGAGTATCCCGATGCGAGGGCTGAGGCCGAGGGGGTAGTGCTCGAGGCTGAGGACGGAGCATTTCCCCTGAAGGACCAGGCGGTGCTTTATCGTACAAATGCCCAGTCCAGGCTTTTTGAGGAGGCCTGCGTAAAGCACAACGTGCCTTATAAGATAGTAGGCGGTGTCAACTTCTACCAGAGACGTGAGATCAAGGACGTGCTTTCCTACCTGAGGCTCATATCTAATGATGTGGACGATCTGGCACTTACACGCATCATAAATGTGCCCAAGCGTGGCATAGGCCCCGGCACAGTCGAAAGCCTCAGGAATGAGGCGGCTGCCAGAGGGCTCAGCATGTATGAGACCATAGGACAGTTGGAACAGAAAAACACAGCTGCAGCCAAAAAGCTGACGGCCTTTTATGAGCTCATACAGGGCTTCAGGGACAAGGCCAGGAGCGGAGAGCTGTCAGTCACAGGACTCATAGGTGCGGTCAGGGATGAGACAGGTTATGCGGACGAGCTTATGAAGGAGGGTGAGATCGAGGGCAAGACCCGTCTTGAAAACATCGAGGAGCTCATAAACAAGGCCGCAGACTATCAGGACACCGAGGGAGAGCTGGATGGTCTGTCCAGATTCCTGGAGGAGGTATCCCTCATAGCAGACATAGACAGTCTTGAGGATTCAGATGACGTGCTCAGGCTCATGACTCTCCATGGGGCAAAGGGACTTGAATTTGACCGGGTATTCCTATGCGGCATGGAGGAGGGCCTGTTCCCCTCATCTGCAAGCATCAACGCGGACGATCCTGAGCAGGAGATAGAGGAGGAACGCAGGCTTTGCTATGTGGGCATAACCAGGGCCAGGAAGGTGCTTCGCATGTCCTCCGCTGCGGAGCGCATGATCAACGGAGAGACCAGATATACCCGGGTGTCGAGATTCATAGACGAGATCCCTGATGAATATCTGGTGAAGATCATGAGACGCAGAAGGGCTGCATCCTGGGAGGATGAGGACGATGATTATGACAATCCCATCCCCAGGAGAGGCTTCAAAAAGGAAAATCTCTTTGCCCAGAGCTTTGGAGGCTTTGGCCCCTCAGGAGCTCAGGGAAAGAACAGCCGCATCATAGGAGCCTTCGGCTCTCTGGACAAGACTCCATCTGCTTCCGGGCGCAGGGCTTCCAGAGCCGCATCTGCTTCCGGCGCTCTGTCAGGGCTTACCAAGGGAGTAGGGCAGACAGCAGGCCAGAAGCCGGACTATGAGGTCGGCGATCGGGTAGGGCATATAAAGTTCGGAGCCGGCACCGTGCTTGAGATCAAGGAGGGCCAGAGAGATTATGAGGTCACCGTTGATTTTGACGAGGGAGGCGTAAGACGCATGTTTGCTGCGTTTGCCAAGCTAAGGAAGCTATGATATAATCATCACATAAAATAAAAGTATGGGAGGTAGCCTTATGGATAACAGATTTGCTGACAGACTTGCTGCTCTCAGGAGCGATACCAAGGAAAACCTTGAGGATCTTATGACCAGGATCAAGGTCAGAGAGATGATCGAGGAGAAGGAAGAAAAGAACAAGCTCTTCAAGACCATCGGCATCATAGTTGCTGCAGTAGCTGTCATAGCCTTTGCTGCATATATGGTATATATGGTGTACAGGATGATCAGACCGGATTATCTTGATGACTATGATGATGACTACGACTACGATGATTTTGATGACGATGCTGTGGAGGAGGCCCTTGCAGAGGACGCTGCAGAGGAGGCTCTTGAGGCAGCTGAGGACGCAAAGGGCTGATATAGCTTTAGGACATGACATACGATGTGATACATGACTGCAGCCTCTGCGGTATATGCGGAGGCTGCGCATATGGTGCCTGCACCTACGAGGAGCAGCTGAGAGACAAGGATGCTCAGATGAGGAAGCTCATGGAGGAGGCGCAGTGCAGCACCGATATATATGAGGGCATACTTGGGAGCCCTCTTATTTTTGCTTACAGAAACAAGATGGAGTTCAGCTTTGGAGATTCCTCCAAAAATGGACCTCTGACCCTGGGACTTCATAAGAAAAAGAGCTTCTATGATATCGTAGACACTGACTGCTGTCTGATCACCCATGAGGATTTCAATGTGATACAGCGCCTGACCCGCTCATATTTTGATGAGCTGGGCCTTACCTTCATGGACAAGCGCTCTCATCTCGGGTATCTTAGGCACCTGCTGGTCAGGAGAGGAGTCAACAGCCAGGAGATACTTATAGATCTGGTGACCACATCGCAGCCCCTCATACCCGTCATGGGCCACAGGCTCATAAATGACAAGGTACTTTATGATCAGGAGGCCTGGCTCAGAGGAGAGATCAAAGCCTCCTCTGCGGTAAATATCTATGATGAGGATCAGACACTGGAAGCCTGGAAGGACCTGCTCCTTAAGGCCTCCGAGGACGGACACATAGAAGGACGCATATGCTCCATCATGCATACGGTCAACGACAGACCGGCAGACGCCATCATAAATGAAGGCAGTACTGTGCTGTATGGGTCCGATCATATCAAGGAGCAGCTTTGCGGACTGGATTTCAAGATCACTCCATTTTCATTTTTCCAGACAAATACCAGGAGTGCTGAGCTCATCTACGATAAGGCCATATCATATATAGGAGATGAGCTTAAGTCGGACGCGGTATGCTTTGATCTGTTTTCCGGTACAGGTACCATCACTCAGATCGCGGCTCCCCATGTAAAGCGTGCCGTGGGCGTGGAGATAGTACCTGAGGCCGTGGAGTCTGCACGTGATAATGCTGCGGCAAATGGCCTTGATAACTGTGAGTTCATCTGCGGCGATGTGTTTGAGGTCCTGAAGGGGCTTGATGAAAAGCCTGATGCGGTCATACTCGATCCTCCGAGGGATGGAGTATCGCCGAAGGCTCTGGATATCATATGCTCTTACAGGGTACCTGAGCTGGTATACATCAGCTGCAAGCCCCAGAGCTTCTTCAGGGATCTTGCCATACTGAGAGAGCGCGGCTATGAGCCTGCGAGGATGTGTGCAGTAGACCAGTTCCCCTGGACGCGTAACACAGAGCTCATAGTTAAGCTCAGTCTTAAAGGAGACGAATGATGCGTATACTTGTGGTAAATGATGACGGTATAGATTCACCGGGCATAGCTGAGCTGGCACGTATCGCCAGCGGCTTTGGCGAGGTCAGGGTGGTGGCACCCGCAAAGCAGTGCAGCGGCATGTCCCAGCATGTGACCGTAAGGGGAGACTTTGAGCTCAGACGCATAAAGGATTATCCTGTAGCTGAGGCAGAGGCCTGGTCCCTTACGGGGACTCCCGCTGACTGTGTGAGAGCCGCTCTGGATCATCTTTATGATGAGGCCCCTGATCTTGTGCTTTCGGGGATCAATGACGGCTACAACATAGGCAAGGAGATCCTGTATTCTGGCACCATAGGCGCAGCCATGGAGGCTTTGGCAAATGGTGTTCCAGCCATGGCCTTTTCTGCAGAGAGGTATGACGATCTGAGGGCGTCGGCACATTTCATACCGGAGATCCTTAAAGGACTGCTCAAGGAGTCCATAGAGCCCTGGGAGCTCTGGAATGTGAACCTTCCCGGCCTTTCTCCTGAGGAGATAAAGGGTATCCGCTACGACAGCAGGCCTTCATCCAGACCATACTATAAGACGGCCTATGAGCTGCTTTCGGAGGATGGGCAGGATGAGGAGCACAGGATGCTCAGGCTCCGCTATATGCACTGCGATGAGCCTGAGGAGGGCTCGGACATAGATCTGATACTCAAGGGCTACATAACAGTGGCAAAGATCAGCAATGCAGTCATAAGGGAAACATTTTCAAAAAGTTGATGAAATCAGGAGAGATATGTGATATATTTATCCTGTTTGGGGTATTGGCGCAGCTGGGAGCGTGCCACACTGGCAGTGTGGAGGTCACGGGTTCGAATCCCGTATACTCCATGAAGGACAGGCTCAGAGTCTTGAAGGCTCTGGGCTTTTTTGTTGTGATTGACAGTGATCTGTACTGATATTATAATATTACCATAATATCAGAAAGCGGGAGGAAGGATATATGCTTCGAGTGGGAGTCGGCACTGAACTAAAAAGACAGTATACCGATGATATCAAAAAGACAGTCATAGCCTTCGCCAATACTGATGGAGGAGAGATCTATATAGGCGTCGATGACGATGGCTCTATCCTGGGTGTTACTGACATAGATGATATCATGTTTAAGCTGAGCAACTCGATCAGGGATTCCATATGTCCGGACGTAAGCATTTTTACATCGATCGAGCTCCTTAAGCTTGAGGACATGGATATAGTAAAGCTTACTGTTGAACGGGGCACAGCCAGGCCTTATTATCTCTGTTCAAAAGGTATAAGGCCTGCAGGAGTCTATATCAGACAGGGGTCTGCAACGGTACCTGCCTCAGAGTCTGCCATACTTGCCATGATCAAGGATTCCTCGGGTTACAGCTATGAGTCCGCAAGGAGCCTTGAACAGGAGCTTACCTTTGGTAAGGCAGAGGAGACCTTCAGAGACAAGGGTATCATGTTTGACAGAGTACATATGCGTACTCTTAAGCTTATAGGTGAAGACGGCATGTATACGGACCTGGCTCTGCTTCTGTCTGATCAGTGCGTCCATCAGACGAGATTTGCGGTATTTCAGGGAACTGACAAGCTTGTATTCAAAAACAGGAAGGAGCTTACAGGCTCCATATTTTCACAGATGGATGAGCTTATGGAGCTTATCGATTTTTACAATCAGACCAGGTCTGAGATCAGGGGACTCTTTAGAAGGGACAGCAGGGATTATCCGGAGGATGCCATAAGGGAAGCCGTGCTCAATGCCTATGTACACAGAGATTATTCATTTTCAAGTCCATTGCTTGTAAGCATGTTTGACGACAGGCTGGAGATCGTCAGTGTTGGAGGACTGGTAAAAGGCATAGAGCTTGAAGATATAAGGCTGGGTGTCTCTGTGCTGCGCAATGAGGCGCTTGCAAATATTTTCTATCGACTGAAGCTCATAGAAGCCTATGGCACGGGCATACTTAAGATCGAAAATGCTTATAGGGGATGTAACAGAAAACCTGTATTTGAGGCTACTGCCAATGCTTTCAGGGTAACGCTGCCAAATATGAACTATGACGCCCCTGCAGGTACTGACAATATATATTATCTTAAGGAGGAAGGCCCTGTTTATGGGATCGAGCCTGTCAGGTCAGACAGAGCAGAGAGGATAAGGGCGTTATGCAGGGAAAAGGGATATATAGTCAGAAAAGATATAGAAGAAGCCTTTCAAGTTTCCCAGCCAACGGCTATAATCATACTTAAGGACATGCAGACTGCCGGAGTACTTAAAAGGATAGGAAGAGGAAAGAATATCCGGTATATCTGCGGGTAAAAACAGATCGGGGAGTAAATCATCATGGAAAATGGGATCATAAACGTAGGCATAGCAGGCTTTGGGATGTCAGGGCAGGTGTTTCATGCACCCTTCCTTGATGCAGATGACAGGTTCCGTATAAGGAAGGTATATGAGAGGAGCACCCAGAGGGCAAAGGAGAGATATCCCTATGTGGAGGTGGTAAGGAGCTTTGAGGAGCTTCTTACGGATGATATAGATCTGGTGGTCGTATCCACACCTAACAGTCTGCACTATCTGATGGCTAAGTCAGCTATGGAAGCCGGAAAGGCAGTAGTAGTGGAAAAGCCGGTGGCATCTTCTGCGGATGAGGCTCAGGAGCTTTGTGAGCTTGCGGAGAGGAAGGGCGTGCTGTTCACTGTCTATCAGAATCGACGCCTTGACGGAGACTTCCGGACCATAAGGAAGCTTATGGATGAGGGAGCCTTTGGAAAGGTCTGTGACTATGAGGCTCATTTTGACAGGTTTGCGAAGGGTGGCTCCTCGAAAGCCTGGAAGCGGGAGGGAGGCATAGCCACCAGCGTATTTTATGACCTTGGAGTCCACCTCATGGATCAGGCCTATATGCTTTTTGGCATGCCCAGGGAGGTATATGCAGACATACTCACTCAGCGCCCCGGTGCTGAGGGCCCTGACAGCTTCAGGATGGTGCTTTATTATGCTGACGGCCTGAGGGTCGTACTTTCTGCAGGCCAGTCAGTCCCCATGCCTGGACCTCATTTTATGATCCACGGAAGGAAGGGCAGCTTTATCAAATATGGGATGGATGTGCAGGAGGCTGATCTTGTGTCAGGAAAACGCCCCATAGGAGATGACTGGGGAAGGGATGCGGCTTCTGATCACGGGATCTACGCTGAAGTCACCGGGGAAGGTATAGTGCAGCATGTCATCCCTACCATACCGGGAGACTACAGACTGTTTTATGATGATCTCTATAAGGCCATGACAGATGGGACAAAGCCCATGGTGGATCCAAGAGATACCGTAGAGGTACTGAGAGTCATGGAGGCAGCCCTTAAGAGCTCTGAAGAAAAGAGGGTCATAAGTATCTGAGGATGTCATATGGTCATTCAAGGCTCTAAACGTATATATAAGCTTGATCTGCTTAAGGGGGCAGCATGCGTGGGTGTCGTATTTACCCATGTGACATTTCCCGGACTGTGGGGCAAGGCAGTGATGAGAGCAGCCGGCTTTGCAGTGCCTGTGTTCTTTATGATCGCAGGCTACTTTGCTTATGGCAAAGGTCGTGATGTGATATGGAGAAGGCTTATAAAGATACTCGGGATACTGGCGGCCGGATATGGGCTGTATTTTTCCTATCATGCCTGTATGGCTTTAAGATCGGGTGCCTTGGAGTCATGGCTCCTGGCCAATTTCGATATGCTGACTCCGATCCGCTATCTGGTGTTTTGTGATGTGGGCTTTGCAGTGCATCTATGGTATCTGATAGCCATGGCAGAGACCTATGGGCTTTGGCTACTTATATCGAAACACGGGTGGCAGCAGATGTCTGTAAGATGTCTGCCTGTGCTCTTTATTTTGCAGTTCATACTGGTCATATACTGCGATACCTATGACCTTCCCTGGGCCTTGCAGGTCAATTTCCTCCTGAGAGCTTTGCCCTGGTTCCTGCTCGGATATGAGATAAGAGCAGGGGAGAAGCAGATGGTGGAGATGCCTGAAAAAGGCCGGATGGCAGAGCTGCTTAAAAATGATCGGATGTTATGTGGCCTGGCGTTTGTGGGCCTGCTTATCGCTGTGCTGCCTTCAGTTTTTGACCTTCCCTTGAAGTTCAATGCCATAGGGTATGTGCCCTACAGTGCAGCTTTGTTTTTGCTGGCCATAAAGAAGCCAGACAGGAGGACCAGCAGGCTGCTGGAGTATATAGGCGGAAGGCTGTCCATGTATGTCTATGTGCTTCATGTCTTGATGGCCGGTGCAGCAAAGGAACTCATGATGCGCTTGCTTGGGGCCGAGTTTCTATTGACTTCAGCTTATGAGTGGACCTGGCCCTTGGCTACGCTGATGATAAGCATCGTGGTGGCAGCGTTACTTGATCAGATACGGAAAAAGGAGCGCAGGCACATCCGCGGGTAACGGCTGTATGCTGCACTCCCTCTTGCTTTAGAGACTCAGTATCAGGCTACTGTATATATCCTGACATCAGGCTCTGCATTCCACAGGGGCTTGAGTCCCGTAAATACATCGTTTTTGAACATTTCGCTGTCGAGATAAGCCCTGGCATGCTCGGGACTGTCAAATCCATGAAGGACCTGCACATCCTCATCTCTGATGAGAAGATCCTTCGTCAGGGCACCCTCTATCTCCTCAAGAAAGGGTCCGCGATAATCGGTGTATACCTTTGCTGCTGCAGGGCGGGATGCCTTACTGATCTTCATGGTGACCTCCAGATACGCTGTTACTTTCATGCTTGATACCTCCCGTGACCTTATTTTTTCTATCGGCATGCCAAGCATAGGACTTTTAATTATGAAAATGAAGTCGTCCGTCAATTAATTAGTAACTAATAAATTTCATAGTAACTTGCTTCCAATTAGTGTGATCTGTATACTTGATGCGAAAGGAGTCAAATATCATGTATCAGGCTAAATTGGAAAAGGACATACGCTGTCCCCTGGAATATAGACTTGAGATCTTCGGAGGCAAATGGAAGTCCCGTATCATATGTGTACTGGCGGAGCGGGGCAGTCTCAGGTACAGCATCCTACGGAAGGAGATGACCATGATAAATGTATGTGTAAAAGGAACTTCAAAGGATCTTGTGGCTGAGATGAAGCCTGACAGAGCTGTAGCACACAGCTCCTATTGTGATGTACCGGAGGATCAGGGAGGCAGCAACAGCTATATGAGGCCCGGAGAGACTTTGCTGTCTGCTCTCGGTGCCTGCATCAACATCACAGCCAGGAAGTATCTGAACGAGGATAGGGAGCGTATCATCGAGGAGACAAGGTCCTGTCCTGTGTGCAATATTTTAAGAAGCAATATAGTGCTGGATATCTGAGAGGATATATGATGGATGACTATAGAAAGCTGGAGCTGCCGTATTTTACGGTCTCGGGAAAGCCAGGCTTTGATCAGGATGCATTTACGGATAAATGGATGAAGCTTGGTGGCTGCGGAGCAGTAACGGCCATGGAAAGCTGTATATACTTTGACATTTACTTTGGAACGAGGCTCACTCCGCTAAGGCTTAGCTCGGAGGAGGGAGATTTCCTGCTGAGGAGAGACATTTCCAGTAAGGATTATATAGCCTTTTCAAAGGTCATGAAGCCCTACCTCAGGCCCAGATCACATGGCATATGCACCACGGATCTGTTTATCAATGGCTTTGAGGAGTATATAGCCATGGCAGAAAGCAACTTTGAAGATCCTGCGTCCGGACATCGGAAGCACCTGAGCATGAGTGCATTTTCCGGACATGAAAGCTTTGAAGCAGCGGAGGCGGCGGTAAGAGAGCAGCTTTCCCTGGGCTACCCGATCCCCATACTCATACTGGATCATTATAATCCTGTATTTGATGACTATATCTGGCACTGGTTCCTGATCATAGGGCATCAGCGCATAGGGATGCATTCTATCATAAAGGTCATCACCTATGGCGAGGAAAGATGGATAGACCTTGCAGGACTTTGGGATACTGGCTTTCAGGAAAAGGGCGGTATGGTGCTGTATAAGCTTGCATAATGAGTTAAATTCAGTGTCGCAGATGCTTTGAGACAGAGCTATGTCCGCATGGAAGGATAAGGAGAAAAAGATATGAAGCTGAACAAGATAAATGACAGGATATGGGTCTCCTCATTTGAGGAGGAAAGAGATCGTCCTGCCTTAGGCTATATAAGAGGAGATAAGTACAGCCTGGCTGTTGATGCAGGTCACTCCAAGGAGCATGTGGAGGAGTTTTATTCCTTGCTTAAGGAAGCCGAGCTTCCGCTGCCTGAGCTTACGGTCATGACGCACTGGCATTGGGATCATACCTTTGGCATGTTTGCCATAAACGAACTTTCTCTGGCAGAAAAAAGGACTGAGGAGCATCTTCAAAAGCTAATGATGGAGTGGGATGATGAGTCCGAGGACAGGCTGAAGGCCATGGATGAGCATATAGCACTGGAGTACAAGGACCAGAGTATGCAGGTCGTTGGTGCGGACGTAGTCTTTGGGGACGAGATATCACTGGATCTTGGAGGTATAAAGGTTCAATGCCTTCATACGGAGTCGCCTCATACGGATGACTCTGTCCTGATCCTGCTTCCAGAGGAGAGGGTACTCTTTTTTGGAGACTGTATCTCCGGAGAATATCCAGAGTGGATAGTAGACATTGAACGTATGAAGCTCCTTATAACTAAGCTTGAGGAGCTGGACTTTGACCTGGCCATAGGCGGTCACTGGGAGCCTGAGAGCAAAAGGGAGCTGGTGGAAAGGCTGAAGGAGGAAAATGGGCTGTCATTATAGATGAACTGATATAAAGAGGGATGCTAGGAGTAAACTATTTTATATCAGTTGACATTTCTGGCTTAAACTGCTAATATACGGAAAAACAGGATCGCAATGATAGAGGCGCGGGCTTCATAAGTATCTGCTGATAAGGACAGGCATCCGTCAGGAGAGAAAGGGGAGACCGCCGAAGCCTGACAGGCTGCCTGAGCCTGGATGGCTGGGACAGAGCATAACATGCTCTGGACTGTCACAAGGTACTTGTGGAGCGCTATTGAAACGATACGTGGCCCTGATGGGTCATGCTTTTGTATTTTATGGATCGCTTTACGAGGCGGTTCATTTTTTGTTTATTGAAGATAACAGGAGGACAGATCATGAAAAAGCTTATTAATCTTTGCATGGCCCTGGGCCTTATGGCGGTACTTACTGCCTGCGGCTCTCAAAATGCTGCAGAGCAGGTGGAATCCATAGCAGCAGTGGCAAGCTCAGAATCGACTGAGGCTGGCACCGTTGGCGAGGCTTCTCAGACTGCTACCGGAAGCGGAGTGGAGGACGGAATACTGACAGTAGGCATGGAGTGTGCTTATGCTCCCTATAACTGGATGCAGATGGATGATTCAAATGGAGCAGTGCCCATATCCAATGTACAGGGTTCATATGCAAACGGATATGATATTATGATCGCAAAGAAGATATGCGAGGAAAATGGCTGGGAGCTTAAGGTCGTTTCCAGTGCCTGGGATTCACTCGTTCCGGGAGTACAGTCAGGTACGCTTGATGCCTGCATAGCAGGACAGTCCATGACCGCAGACCGTATGTCTCAGGTGGATATGGCCGGCCCCTATTATTATGCCACCATCGTTTGTGTGACGACTAAGGACAGCCCTTATGCCGCCGCCCAGTCAATAGCAGATCTTTCTGGAGGAAAGTGTACAGCCCAGTCAGGAACTATCTGGTATGATTCCTGTCTTCCTCAGATAGAGGGAGCGGAGCTTGCGTCTCCTGCTGAGACCGCACCTGCCATGATCATGTCCCTTCAGACAGGCACTGTGGATTTTATCTGTACCGATATGCCGACAGCTATGGCTGCAGCTGAGAAGGATCCGGATCTTGTCATCCTTGATTTTTCAGGAACTGATGGAGATTTTCAGTTTGCATCTGAGGAAGAAAGAGCTGAAAATGTCAACATAGGCATTTCAGTAAGAAAGGGCAATACAGAGCTTCTTGATGCCATGAACGATGTCCTTGGCGGTATGACAGAGGATGACTTTAATTCGCTCATGGAAGATGCGATCGCCGTACAGCCTGAGGTATAAGAGGAGCATAAGGTGGACAGACTTATAAAGCTTGGCAGCGACATAATGCTGCTCTGGGAAAATTATGGAAGTGCGTATCTCGGAGGAATGTGGAGCACCCTTCTGCTGGCTCTTATAGCCACGGTCATAGGCTGCATGATAGGGCTGCTCTGCGGCATCCTAAATACCATTCCATACAATGAATATACACCAAGGCCCAAGCGCTTTTTACTCAAAGCGATACGCATCATCATACGTATCTATGTAGAGGTGTTCCGCGGTACACCCATGGTACTGCAGGCGGTATTTATCTATTATGGGCTTCCGTATTTTTCAAACAATACTATGCAGTTTGATAATCTGTGGACTGCAGCTATACTTATAGTATCCATAAATACCGGAGCATATATGGCGGAATCTGTAAGAGGCGGTATCATTTCCATAGATCCTGGACAGACTGAGGGAGCAAAGGCCATAGGCATGACTCATTTTCAGACCATGACTTCTGTTATCCTGCCTCAGGCCCTCCGCAATATTATGCCGCAGATAGGCAACAATTTTATAATAAATGTC
>CALWHG010000044.1 GCA_944380315.1 uncultured Lachnospiraceae bacterium | reverse complement strand
AAGCACTGAGCTCTGCAAGGCTCATTATACCATATTATCGGCAAGAACCCGAACTATTTTTTTAAATCATTTTGCGGTTTTGCCGATACCGGCATATTTGTTCCATAATCGTTTTTTCCCCAGGCCACCCTCCAGCTCAAGCAGCCATATCTTCCTCTCAAGGCCACCGGCGTAGCCGGTCAGGCTTCCGTCTGACCCTATGACTCTGTGGCAGGGCACCAGTATGGATATGCGGTTGTGCCCCACTGCTCCGCCTACGGCTCTTGCCGATACTCTCTCACGGCCTGTTTTTGCTGCCAGAAGCCTTGCCATGTCGCCATAGGTCCTGGTCTGACCATACGGTATCTCACACAGGGCCTCCCATACCTCCTTCTGAAAATCCGTGCCGACAAAATGTAACGGCACCATATGATCAGGCCTGCCGCCAGAAAAATAAGTGTCCAGCCATCGCTTTGCAGCCAGCAGTATGTCCGTCTCCATTTCCTCACAGTCCTCATCGAGCCCTGAGGCATAGTATTTCTGGCCCTCAAACCACAGTCCTGTAAGTCCCTCCTCATCTGCAGCCAGCAATATGCTTCCCAGGGGTGACTCATAATGACTTATATATCTCATATCCTGCCTCCATATAAAAATGCGGCCAGAAGCATCCCTGGCCGCATCGTCCTGACCATCACCTTCCGTTGATGATCTTTTATCCTGTCTTACTCTGCCATCCAGTAGAAGTCATCTCCGGGAAGGGAGCCTCCAACTGACTGAGCATTTGCATTGAAGAGCACATCCAGATATCCGCTGAGAGCGCCCTTCATCTCCTCTCCGGTGATGCAGGCTATGCCGCACTTAGGTATGGCCTTCTCAGCTATGGGGGCCTTCTCTATGATGCCAGCTTCAACTACCAGCTCTGCAGTGTGGGCAGTATCCTGGGATACGGCCTCCGTTGACAGTCTCTGTGTGCTTATGAATGCATCCACAAGTCCGTCCTCTGCATGCTCATCCAGGAAAGTCCTGCTTGCTATGGTCACTCCTGTAAGGAGCATGGAGTCTCCGCTGTCAGGGCACTTGTCCCACTCCTCATTGAGATCCATGAACTCGGTCACACCCTCATTCTGTACCTGTACCACTGTGGCAAAGGGCTGGGGAAGCACTGCCGTGATGGTGGGATCCTCTGCAAAGAGGGCTGCTATCTCCGTGGCTTCAGATCTGTACTCTATGGTCACGCTGTCCGTAAGGCCATTCTGAGCCAGTATATAGTCCATGGCATACTGGGGAGTAGTGCCCTGGCCTGTCATATATATGGTCTTTCCTGCCAGATCCGCAAGTGAGCTTACGCTCTCATCTCCCGTGACACCATAAAGCACACCAAGAGTGTTTATGTCTATGACACTGATCCCACCCTCAGTCTTGTTATAAAGCACTGAAGCCAGGTTTGCAGGCACGAGAGCTATGTCCAGGTCTCCGTTGACCAGCTTGGCCGTGATCTCATCAGCTGCCGTAGCCATGGTAAATTCCGCCTTGAAGGGGAGCTCTCCATCCTCAGCCCACTCCATCATATTGACAAGTCCCATGGTAGTAGGTCCCTTGAGGGAGCCGACCCTTACGGTCACGTCGCCATACTGAAGCTCTGCCTTAGCCTCTGTATCTGCTGAGCTCTCTGCCTCAGACTCAGTCTGAGCCTCTGTGCTCTCCTCCGCAGCCTCAGTAGTCTCTGCTGCCGCCTCTGTCTGAGCCTCGGTCTGAGTCTCTGCCGCTGTGGTCTCGGAAGCTGTGCCCGAGCAGGCTGCAAGTCCCATGGCGAGCATGAGTGCTGCTGCCATCAATGCTGTTTTTTTCATAATGTTCCTCCTCATATGTTTATCTGTCAACGTAGGCCTGATGAAAATGAAGCCTTCCGTTATCTTCCTCCTCTATGATCATATAGGATGGCCTGTGATTCATCTGTCTCGGATAGCTGAGGCTTCCAGGGTTGATCACGTATATGCCGTCCTTTTTTTCCTCCACAGGTCTGTGGGTATGCCCAAAGAAGCAGATGCCTGCTCCCCTTGACTTTGCCTCATCCAGTATACGGGCCGGAGATACGCTCACTCCATACATATGTCCGTGAGTCAGGAAGGCCTTCATGCCTCCCAGCTCAAACTCCATATCCCAGGGAAGCTGGGAAAAATAGTCATTGTTGCCTCTGACCATATAAAGCTCACATTCATCTCCCACCATGTCCCTGACAGTCCTCTCAAGGCCTTCTCCGTCTCCGCAAAATATAAATTTATCTATGGGGCGGTTCCTGAGTATGATCTTCTTCAGTATATCGTTTTTTCCGTGAGTGTCGCTTGCGACAAGTATCTTTTTCATGATCTGTGCTCCAAAGCGTTATTTCTGATCAGCTCATTCATGGCATGGAGTGCCTGTGATCTGTGGGACACACTGTTCTTGAACTGATCGCCAAGCTCTGCCGTGGTCTTTCCGTATCTGGGCAGGAAAAATATGGGGTCGTACCCGAAGCCCTCATCTCCCTTTGCCTCATGAGCCACTATGCCCTTCAGCATTCCCTCGGTAAATTCCGCATGCCCGTCAGGAAATATGGCACATATGCTGCATATGAACTGGGCTCCTCTCCTGTCATCAGGTACGTCCCTGAGCTTTTCAAGTATGGCTGCATTTTTTATGTCATAGGAGGTGTCATGTCCCATGAATCTGGCGGAATGCACTCCGGGGGCTCCATCAAGCTCATCTATGCAGAAGCCCGAGTCATCGGCCATGACTATGTCATGATCTTCGAGCCTGCCCTCTGCTCTCAGCTTGTCGTAGATCTCCCTGGCCTTTATCTCAGCATTTTCGGAAAATGTCTCTCCATCCTCTTCTGCCTCAGCCTTAAGGCCCAGATCTCCCATGGACACTACCTCATACCCGTCCTGTCCAAGTATGGCACGTATCTCTGCCAGCTTGCCCTTGTTCTGGGTGGCAAATATGATCCTCATGCTTTCTCCTCCGCGGCCCTGCGCTCCGGCTTCCTTCCAAGATATGAATAGAAATAGGTCTTCATCATGCCGCTGTATATCTTGCGGTTTTTATCCGCCTTCCTGCCTATGTACCTCTGGGCATCCTCATAGGCCGTGATCAGATACATGCTCCAGTCAGAAAGTGCAGCATATCGCTCTCCGAGAGCGCCATAAAGCTCCGGGAGCTCCTCCCGCTCTCCTATCCTCTCTCCGTAGGGTGGATTTGTTATGATGAAGCCGTATCTCTTTGGATGGCTCAGTTCTCTCACGTCTCTCTTCTGAAAATGTATCAGCTCCGAGACCCCGGCAAGGGCAGCATTCTGTCTTGCCGCCCTCAGGGCATCGTCATCTATGTCAAAGCCCTGTATGTCCGTGGATTCCCTGAGTGCCTTCATGTCCACGGCCTCAGCCCTGTCCCGGGCCTCGTCATAAGCGTCCATCCAGTATCTCCTGCTTATGAGGTCAGTCCAGCCTGTGGCCGTAAAATCCCTCTCCATGCCCGGAGCTATGTCCGCCGCCATCATGGCCGCCTCTATGAGGAAGGTCCCAGATCCGCAGAAGGGATCCAGCAGTATCCTGCCCCTGTGCCAGGGAGTGAGCATGATCAGAGCCGAAGCCAGGGTCTCCGTTATGGGAGCCTTTACCGTATGCTTCCTGTAGCCCCTCTTATGCAGGCTTTCTCCGCTGGTGTCCAGTCCTATGAGGACCCTGTCCTTATATATGGATACCCTTATGGGGAAATCAGGCCCTGACATGGGAAGCCAGGCCCCCTCCCTATGATACGCGGACTGGAGCCTGGATATGATGGCCTTCTGAACTATGGACTGGATGTCCCTGGTGGAAAAGAGCTTTGACTTTACTGAGGTGGCATTTGCCACCCATACCCTGGTATCAAAGGGAAGGAAGCTTTCCCAGCTTAGAGCCCTGGTCGCCTCAAAAAGCTCGTCCCAGGTCCTTGCCTCAAACTCCCCTGCCTTTATGAGCAGACGCTCTGCAGTGCGCAGTCCTATGTTGGCCCTGCACACAGCCCTTTCATCGCCCTTAAATACTACTCTTCCGTCAGTGACCTCGCTTATCTCATAGCCAAGGCCCGTGATCTCTTTTTTGGTACACGTCTCCAGGCCAAAATGACATGGAGCGATAAGTTCAAATTCCATATGTTCCCTTATGTCAGGCTGATGCTCTTTATGACATCGCCTTCAAAGCCGGTGACGGTAAAATCATGCCCTGATAAAAGCCCATAGCTCTGTACATAACCGCCCTTGGGAATGCTTACAGAGCCCGGGTTCAGGACATATATGTGCCTGCCTCCCACCTCTCTGCGCTCAGCCACGGGTATATGGGTATGTCCATGGATGAGTATGTCTCCGTCCTTTATGGGCGGCAGCTGGCTGCCATCACCGTCTGCGTTGTATACATGTCCATGGGTGGCATAAAAGCACAGGTCATTAAGATAAAGCAGAGCATAATCCGCCATGCAGGGGAAATCCAGCACCATCTGGTCCACCTCTGCCTCACAGTTGCCCCTGATGCACAGTATGCTGTCCCTCAGAGGATTGAGCATGGCTATGACCTGCTTAGGAGCATAGTCCTTTGGCAGGTCATTCCTGGGTCCATGATAAAGTATGTCGCCCAGAAGTATGAGCCTCTCTGCGCCGCTCTGCTCATAGGCCTTAAGCAGCTTCTCACAATAATACACCGATCCGTGTATGTCGGATGCAAACAGATATCTTTTCATCAGTCACCCCGTATGTTTTTGATAAGCCAAAGGATGATGAACACTATGATCAGCGGTCCCAAAAGCGGCATCAGGAAGCTTATGGCCGAGCCTATCACTGAAAATACGAAGGAGAGCACAATAAGCAGCACAAAGAAGCCAAGACAACCGAAGTTGTAGTAGCTCACATGTATGTTCTTCCTGTGTCTCTGGGGCTCGCTTCCAAGGTCTGCACCATGATCTCCACGGCTCTGACCCTGTCCCATCCCTGACTGGGAAGCACTGTCCTGGCCATAGGCATCCTCGTCACTGTAGCTGCCATAGCCCTGCCTGTCATAGGATGAGCCTCCGTAGCTCTGTCGGCCTCCATAGATCTGTCCGCTGTAGTCCCGGTCATCAGAGGTATTTGGTATGCCATCGGAGCCGCTCTTGGCCGCATCCACTATGGTCCTGGCTATGAGCCTGGGGTCTCCCAGATCCGTCAGTACCTCATCCAGTGATCTGCCCTTTCGGACCTCCTCATCTATATAGGACGAATAATACTCCACATTGCTGCGGACCAGTCCCTCCGGGAGCTCATACCCAAGCTCTTCCCTTAGTTCATTCAAAAACTGTCTTTTATTCATCTGCTTCTTTCTTTAAGGCTGCCTTTATGGCTTCCTCATCGACCTTTATTCCGAGCTCCTTGAGCTGGCTGTCATCCACCTTTGCGGGAGCGCCCATCATGGCGTCCGATGCGTCCTTAAGCTTGGGGAATGCCATCACATCTCTGATGCTGTCGGCTCCTGCCATCCACATGGCCACACGGTCCATGCCGTATGCAAGTCCTGCATGAGGAGGTACTCCGTACTTGAAGGCCTCAAGCAGGAAGCCAAACTGCTCGTTTGCCCTCTCCTCCGTAAAGCCAAGCTTCTCCAGCATCTTCTCCTGTACGTCAGCCTGATGTATCCTGACTGAGCCGCCTCCCAGCTCCGTGCCGTTCAGAACTATGTCATAGGCCTTTGCCCTGACACGTCCGGGATTGCTGTCTATATACTGCCAGTCCTCCTCCATGGGAGCAGTGAAGGGATGATGCATGGCCATAAAACGGCCCTCCTCCTCTGACCACTCAAACAGAGGGAACTCTGTTATCCATACGAACTTCCAGTCGCCCTCCTTTATGAGGCCCAGCTCCTTGCCGAGAGTAAGCCTTACATTGCAGAGCACTGTCCTTACAAGGTCGATCTTTCCTGCTGCAAATACCAGCAGATCTCCGGGCTTTCCTCCCATACGCTTTATGAGTGCATCAAGCTCCTCAGGAGTCATGAACTTTGCAAAGGAGCTCTTGTGACTGCCATCCTCAGCAGCATTGACACAGATATATGCTATGCCCTTTCCGCCATAGTACTTTGCCACATCCGTAAGGGCATCTATCTTCTTCCTGGGCATATGTCCCTGTCCGGGCACTCTTATGCCCCTGACAGTGCCGCCCTCTGCCACTGCATCGTGGAATACGGAAAATCCGCAGTCCTTCACGCAGTCGCTCACATCCTCTATCTCAAGTCCGAACCTGAGATCGGGCTTGTCACAGCCGTACTTATCCATGGCTGTCTGCCAGGTCATGCGTCTGATGGGAAGCTCCACATCCACGTCTATGACCTCCTTGAAGATACGCTTGAGCAGTCCCTCATTTACGGCTATGACGTCGTCTATGTCCGCAAATGAAAGCTCCATGTCTATCTGAGTGAACTCAGGCTGCCTGTCAGCCCTCAGATCCTCATCACGGTAGCAGCGTGCCAGCTGGAAATATCTGTCAAAGCCGGACACCATAAGGAGCTGCTTGAGCAGCTGAGGAGACTGGGGCAGAGCATAGAACTCTCCCTGGTGTACCCTTGAGGGCACCAGATAGTCCCTGGCTCCCTCGGGAGTAGACTTTATGAAGGTAGGAGTCTCTATCTCCAGGAATCCGTTTTCAGCCATGTAGTTCCTTACGCTTATGGCCAGCTTGGAGCGGAGCGCTATGTTCCTCTGAAGGGGAGGACGGCGAAGGTCAAGATATCTGTACTTCAGCCTGAGCTCCTCTCTCGTCTTCGTCTCTGCCTCTATGGGGAAGGGCAGCACTGCAGACTCACTGAGTATGCGAAGCTCCGTAGCCTCTACCTCTATATCTCCTGTAGCCAGCTCCTTGTTGACATCCTTGCCACGGCTGCGTACCCTTCCGACTACGGCTATACAGAACTCTGATCTGAGCGTGCCTGCCTTTTCAAATACCTCGCTGCCGCATATCTCCTCCTCAAATATGACCTGGAGTATGCCGCTCCTGTCCCTGACATCGGTAAATACCAGTCCGCCCTTGTTTCTGGATTTCTGTACCCAGCCCATGACTGTTACTGTCTTTCCTATGTCCGCTGAAGAAAACTCAGCACATCTTGCGGTCCTCTTCAGACCCTTCATGCTCTCTGCCATGATCATTCTCCCGAAAATGTATTATTTGTTGAAAAACTCTCTGATATCCGTATATCCCTCTGAAGCAAGTCCTTCCTTCTGGAACTTCTTGTTCTTTGCCATCCAGGCCATAAATACCTGATGTCCTGCCTGCCTCTCCTCGGCAGCCTTCTCAAAGATCTCACCGAGCTTTGCAGGATCCATGCCCTTCTCTATGATGAAGGCTATCTTTTCCGCCTCTCTGGGGGCTTTGCAGCCATCCTCGGAAAGTATGGTGAATATACGCTCAAAGCCTATGGAAAAGCCTACTGCAGGCACATCCTGTCCCGTGAATCTTCCTATCATGTGATCATAGCGTCCGCCTCCGCAGACCGATGATCCGAAGCTCTCCACCTTGACCTCAAAGATGGTCCCTGTATAATAGCCCATGCCGCGCACCAGAGTAGGGTCAAAGCAGATGTCTATCTTCCTGCTCTTCATGGCGGCGATGGAATCCATGATATCAGCCACATTGAGGGCTGCTGCCTTTATATCCTCATTGTCTATATCAAGGCCCATCTGCCTTACGGACTCCGCACTGTCCTTGTAGCTGTCAAGTATGGAACGGAGCCTTGACACACAGCTCTGATCATAGCCCATGGAAAGCAGCTCCTCATCCACGCCCTCGGGGCCGATCTTGTCTGCCTTGTCAAGGACTATGAGTATCTTTTCCGTATCCTCTGTCGGGAATCCGGCTACCTTTACCATACCGAACAGTATGCGTCTGTCGTTTATGTATACCTTAAAGCCATACTTCTCCATGCCAAGCTCAGTAAGAGCCTCCGTGGTGGCGAGTATGAGCTCCTTCTCAGCCAGGTTGGTAGGGTCTCCCAGTATGTCTATGTCGCACTGGGTAAACTGGCGAAACCTTCCTCTCTGAGGCCTGTCAGCCCTGAACACTGAGCCCATCTGAAGGGCCTTGAAGGGCTTCTGAAGCTTAGCCTGATTGTTTGCATAATATCTTGCCAGCGGAAGGGTAAGGTCATATCTGAGTCCGGAATCGGTGAGTGCGTCAAAGTTGCCCTCCCGAAGCTCAGCCTCAGAGCCCGTAAGCTTTTCGCCTCTCTTCATGATGCGGAATATGAGCTTTTCATTGTCTCCGCCCTGCTTGGAGGTCAGGTTCTCTATGTGCTCAACCACCGGAGTCTCCATGGCTGAAAAGCCGTAGGAGGTATATACTCTGCGGATGATGCCCATAAGATGCTCCCTCAGCTCCATCTCCTCAGGAAGTATGTCTCTCATGCCTGTGACAGGCTTCTTTATAAATGGCATGTCTTCATTCTCCTTGCTCTCATGGTCGTCTGACTTTAAAATATAGCACAAATGCCGGCTATTTAAAAGATGGTCTTCATCTCTTCGGCTATCTCATCCTCTGAAGCCTTCATGGCATCCAGAGTCAGTTGAAGGAGCTCCTCCAGGCTTATGCCCATCCTCTCGGCTCCATCCCTTATGATATCCCTGGAGCAGCCTGCAGCAAATCTCTTGTCCTTGAACTTCTTTTTAAGTGAGCTGAGCTCCATGTCCTTGCAGCTCTTTGAAGGCCTCATGAGGGCAGCCGCACCCACAAGTCCCGTAAGCTCATCTGAGGCAAAGAGGAACTTCTCCATCTCATGCTCAGGCTCCACATCAGAGCATATGCCATAGCCATGAGAGCATACGGCGTGTATGAGCTCAGGCTCTGCCCCTGCTGCCTCCAGTATCTCCGGTGCCTTCTGGCAGTGCTGCTCAGGGTATTCCTCAAAATCTATGTCATGGAGTATGCCGCATATCTCCCAGAAATCCGCCTCATCGCCATAGCCATGGCCCTCGGCATAGTATCTCATGACCTTGCCCACGGTTATGCCATGCTGAACGTGAAATGCCTCCTTGTTATGCTCACGAAGGAGTGAAAGTGCCTCATCTCTGCTGAACTTGGTAACCATATCCTTATCTCCTTATCTCTTCAAGCAGTGTATCCACTGCTGTCCTTAGCTGATTGTCCGTATCCATATCCGGTGCGTCCATGTTTGCCCCATTTTCCAGCAGCACCTCATCAGGAGCCACCTCCACATCAGGGGCTATGCCCTTTTTATGAAGGCTGTATCCGCTGGGAAGTATGTATTCTGCCGTGGTGAACTCCACAGCGGAGCCGTCCGAAAGCTGTATGATGCTCTGGATGATGCCCTTGCCGTAGGTGTTCATGCCTATGACCCTGTAGCCGTAGTCCTTGAGCACTCCCGTGACTATCTCTGAGGCTGAGGCAGAGTTTTCATTTACCAGCACCACCAGCGGCAGCTCCAGGGACTTTCCGTCCACTGCCCTGTAATGCCTTTTGTTTCCTGCCTTGTCCTGCTGATAGAGGAGCAGGCTCCCATCCTCAGGATCCAGTCCTAAAGCCTCAGCATAGCCTGACTCATCATCCGCTATGATACGATCAAGTATGTTTACAGCTGAGCCCACTGCTCCTCCCAGGTCATCCCGAAGATCCAGCACTATGCCTGAGGCGCCCTCGTCCATAAGCTCCGTAAGGGCCCTGTCAAACTGCTCATCCGTATTGTTTTCAAAGCTGGCTATGCAGATATAGCCCACCTTGGTATCCTCCTCACCGTAGGTGATCATGGAGTGATGTACGCTGATATTTTCTATGATGCGGCGCTGACAGCGTATGGTAAGCTCCTCATCGTCTCTCAGTATGTCGAGCTCCGTATATGTGTCCTCCGGCCCCTTTATGTACTCTGAGGTGACCGTCTGGAGCCCCAGGCCTCTTATGTCAGTGCCGTCCACTCCAACTATGAGGTCTCCTGCCCTGACTCCTGCCTCCTCGGCAGGTCCGTCCGGAGTGACCTGTATGACCAGTATGCCCCCGGTATCGGCATCCTCCATGACCGTCACTCCTATGCCGCAGTAGTTGCCCTCTATACTGGACATCTCATCGGTGAAGTCATCGGCCGTAAAATACGCCACATAGGGGTCCTCCTCCATAAGGCCGTAGAGCATGCCTGCGGCAGCACCCTCCTCCATGGCCTCCGTATCCTTGTCGTAGTAATAATACTCGTCCAGATAGCGGTCGATCTCCTTCATCTTCCTCTCCACCTCGCGGTAGTTGATATCATCATCTCCGACTATCCTCGAAAGATAATATGTGGGAAGGAACAGGGTCAGGGTAGACCCGTTTATGAAGGGGATGTCTATATAGCCTCTGTAAAGTATGAAGGCTGCAAGGCTTATGAGGAGCCCGCAGAGCAGGCCCTTGCCGAAGGGATGCCTCTTCCCGCCGCCCTCAGGCACCGCCTTTTCTGTTTCCTGCTCCTGTCCCTCCGGACAGGAGGCCTTAGGCATCGCCGGTCCTTTGTCCTCTGTATCCTGTATGATGTCTTTTCCTTCTTCTATGTCCTGTGTTATGTCTTTTCTTTCTTCTTCCATATGTCAAACCGTCATGGACTTACATAATTGAGGGGGTTCACATAGCTGCCGTCTATCCTGACTCCAAAATGCAGATGGGGTCCGGTGGAATAGCCCGTGGAGCCGCAAAGGCCTATGGTCTCTCCCTTTGATACCTCGTCTCCCACCGATACGGACCTGGAGGACATGTGCATGTATACCGTATACACTCCGCCCCCATGATTTATCATGATATAATTTCCGGCAGAGGCCGAATAGGTGGATATGACTACCGAGCCCGATGCGGCAGCCACTATGGGCGTGCCTGTGGGTGCACCTATGTCCACTCCCTTGTGATTGGTGGAGGCTCCCTCCGTAGGAGACTCCCTGCCTCCAAACTCCGATGTGATGCGGGTGGCGCCGGGTATGGGCCAGGTAAAGCTTATATCTCCTATGGACACTGTCTCATAGGTCTCCCCTGATGCCTCCGCCTGCTGCTTTGCAGCCTCCTCGCGCCTGCGCATCTCCGCCTCTATGGCAGCTATATTGTTTTCCTCCGCTGCCACGGCCGCCTGTATCTCCTCTATGCTGGCCTGCATTGAGGAAAGGTCTGAGCCGGCCTCATTTATACGGGCCTCATAGGCAGTGAGCTCTGCCTGCTTGTCCGCCTGGAGCTTTTCTATGTCTGCCTTTGCGCTCTCGCTCTCATCGGCCATGGCCTCCAGGCTCTGATACTCGGAGTTGAGCTCCTCCTCCTTCTCAGTCACCTTCCTGACCGAGGCCTTGTACTCATCCAGCTTCTGCCTGTCGTATTCGGTGACCTCGCGCATATACTCCGCGCGGTTCAGAAGCTCGGAAAATGATCCCGACCGAAGCAGCACATCCAGACTGTTTATGCTTCCGTTTTCATACATGTAGCGTATCCTGAGCTTCATGGAGGCATACTGCTCCTTCTCCACCTCCTGAGCTCTCGCAAGCTCCTCCTTGGTCCTCTCGATCTCTGCCTCAGTGTCCTCCATCATGGAGCCTATCTCCTCTATCTGGGCATTGATGTCCGCAAGCTTTCCGTCAAGCTCCTCTATATATGCTACAGTATCGGCCTTCATGCCATCGAGGGCCTCAAGGGTATCCTCTATGGATCCTCTTTCCGCCTGCAGCTCCGAAAGCCTTTCCTTGTTCTCCTCTATCTTTTTTCTGGAATCCTCTATGTCCTGAAGATCCTCCGCATCCTGGGATGAGGTCCCGCTGCTTCCCGATCCGCTTCCCGACGTGTCCTGAGAGGTCCCGGATCCCGGCGCATCCACGCTTATGATCACATCCCCTCCGGTGGCTGCAGCGCTCAGGGGCATGAGCAGCAGTGAAAATGCTGCCGTAAGGCCTATGATATTATTAACCGGTCGTCTGATCATACCTTCAAATGCTTCCTTATGGTGAAAAATGATACTATGACTCCCATGCCCACTCCAAAGGCCAGGCCAAAAAGCAGGAGCCCTGGAAATATCTCTGTAAGAGGCAGCAGTCCAAGAAGCCCTGTCCCTGAGCTGAAGCCGGCAAGCCATGCGCTGAAGTACCCCATGACCCTTCTGTAAATGTAAAACATGGCGC
>CALWHG010000043.1 GCA_944380315.1 uncultured Lachnospiraceae bacterium | reverse complement strand
GCGGCCTTGGCAGCGGCGCGTACCTCCTCGTCCGTAGCGCCGCGCTTGCCCAGGCGGATGTTCTCCATCACCGTGTCATCAAAGAGAACCACATCCTGGAACACCATGGAGTAGTCTGTAAGAAGCACCTCTGGATCCACCGTGGAAATGTCCACGCCACCTACAGTGATGCGGCCGGTCGTAACATCCCACAGGCGAGCTGCCAGCCTGGCACAGGTGCTTTTGCCGGAGCCGGATGGCCCCACCAGAGCTGTGACCTCTCCCTCTTTTGCAGTGAAACTCACATCCTGCAGCACCTGTTTTTTGTCATAGGCAAAGCCCACAGTTTCAAATACGATGTCATGGCCCTGGGGCTGAAAAGTGTCGGACCCTGTAGCGATTGGAGTCTCGTAGATCTCATTGATACGATCTGCGGACACCTGAGAGATAAACATCTCTGCAATGAGAGCCAGGCTCTGATCGAAGGGAGCATATACCCTGGTGATGACCAGTAAAAACAGGAACAACAGCATGAAGTCGATCTGCCCGGACAAGATCAGGCTTGCCCCGGTCAGGATGGTAGTCGCTACGCCCAGGCGCATGATCACACTGGCGGCGTTTACGAACAGTCCGGTGGTGAGTTCACCCCGGATGGTAACTTTTTCGTGCTGGTCGATCTTTTCATAGAGGCCGGCAAGATACCGCTCCTCCTGATTCGTGGCCCGGATCTCCCGAACGTTCTCCAGCGCCTCCTGGATGCCGTCAGAAACCCGAAGAGCAGCTTTCTTTGTTTCCTCTGAACTCCGGGCTGCGATCTTCCGGCTGCCGAACAGCAGTCCGAAGGCCACCGGTACGCCCCACAGACAGGCGAGCATCAGCCGCCAGTCGTAGAAGAACAGGCACACGGCGATGATGGCGGTTGAGATGTAGGCCCCATACAGGTATCCCAGCACATGGCTCCATACATGCTCCATCCGGTTCACGTCCCCCATGATAGTTTCAGTCAGATCCGCCAGATCCCGCTTGCCAAAATAGCCCAGAGGCAACTTCCGCAGCCGCTCCGCCAGGCGCAGGCGGGTAGTCTTGACCTCTCCGTACACCAGGCCGTAGGTGGCCCGGTACTGCTGCAGGTGGGTCACAAAGGATAGCATGGCGAACCCCACCGTCAGGGCCATCGGCAGCACCGCTCCCGGCAGAGGCGCGCCATCTGTCATAGTATCCATGAAGGCCCCCATAAGCAGATACAGGATGCCCATGCCTCCCATGACCACCAGATTGGTGATGACGGTCCAGAACGCACCGCTTTTGGTATTTTTCAGCCCCTGGTCAGTCAGGGCATATTTGCGTTGAAACTCCTTGCTGAACATTTTCCTTCCCCCTTTCTCAATGTTCACTGGTGATCTTCCACTGGATCGCCTGATTGTAGTCCTCCCACATCCTGGCATACAGTCCTCCGGCGGCGGTCAGCTCCCCGTGTGTGCCCTGTTCCACCACGCGCCCCTGGTCCAGTACCAGGAGCTTATCTGCCCCCACCACCGTGGACAGACGGTGTGCGATCATGATAACTGTGCGGTCCTTTGTCAGCTGGGCGAAGGCTTTCTGGATCAGGGCCTCATTCTCCGGGTCAGCAAAGGCAGTTGCCTCATCCAGCACCACGATGGGGGCATCTTTCAAAATGGCTCGGGCCAGGGCGATGCGCTGCTGTTCTCCGCCGGAGAGATAGGTGCCCTCAGTGCCTATCATCGTGTCCATGCCCTGGGGCAGCTTTTCCAGGATATCTCCGCACTGGGCGGCTGTGAGAGCAGCGAGCACCTCTCCGCGGCTGGCATTCGGTTTTGCGGCACGGACGTTTTCCAAGATGGAAGCCTTGAACAGCCGGCTATTCTGAAACACAAAGGCGATCTGGTCCATAAGCACATGGGGATCCATGTCCCGCACGTCAACACCGCCCACCTTCACGGCACCGGAAGACACGTCCCAGAACCGTGGGATCAGGCTGGCCGCCGTTGTCTTGCCACCGCCGGAGGGTCCCACCAGAGCCACGGTCTGCCCTGGCTCAGCTGTGAAGGAAACGTGAGACAGAGCTGTGGTCTCCGCCCCATAGTAGGCAAAGCTCACGTCCTGAAATTCCACCCGACTGCCCTGAGGCACCTTGGGGCACTCCGGTATTTTCAGCTCAGGGGCGTCCATGACCATGTTGATACGGCCCAGGGCGGTACCGGCCATCATCATTCCGGAGGCCGCAAACATGATCCGCGCCAATGCCGTGGAGATGATGGCAGAGAACACCGCATAAAAGGCGAAGTCGGTCACAAACCCGATGAAACTCCCACTGGCCAGGGAGCTTGGGGCCAAGAAAAGAACAACCGGAACCAAAAACAAAAAGGCTCCCTCTGTAACGGTCAGGTTGATAGCCTGGGGGACCCGGCACACATCGGCCTGCCAATACTCTGCCTTGGTGCTGTACTCTTCAATAGCCTCCTGGAATGCCTTGAAAGAGTACACTGTCTGCTGAAAGATCTTTACCACCGGGATGCCCCGGACATATTCTGTTCCCGCCTTGGTGATGCGATCCAAAGCCGCATAGTATTCCGCCATGATCTGGGCGTTTTTGCCGCCCATCATGGAGAACATGGACAGGATGGAGATCACTGCCGCCAGCAGGCAGGCGCAGCCCATCCGCCAGTCAAAGACGAACATCAGCACCAGCATGGCAAGGAATAAGGTGATAGTACCTACGATGTCGGCCAGATTGTGGGCCAGCAATGTCTCAGTTTCCGTCGTCGCTGCATCCAGCCTCCCGCGGATCAGGCCGGAGGCATTGGCGTCGAAATAGCCAAGAGGAGCTTTCATCACATGAGCTACTCCCCTTTTTCGGATGTTGGCTGCCGTGCGGAAGGCTGCCAGATGGGTACACATCAGGGCAGCAAAATATATTACAATTCCGCACAGTGCAAAAGCAAATGCCAACCAGCCGTACTTGGTGACATTCTCCGCCTCCGTCCAGTTTGGAGCCGCCTGGATCAGATCCCGGGCTACCAGCCAGATACAGATGTAGGGGGCCATGCTCAGCAGCATGGATACCGCCGACAGAAACAGTCCTAAAAAGGTCAGCCCCCTGTGGCTTCCCGCATAATCCAGCAGAACAGCCACATCACTTTTTTTCTTTTGCTTCATGCAAAACCCTCCTTTATTTAGTTAGTATAAACTAACCTATATTGAAAAAAGATAGGGGTCATTCCCCCATCAACTTCAGCCATCCGGCGGTGTAGAAGTCCCGAAGGTGATCCACGTCTCGCAACGCCTGCTCACGTGGCATATCGTGTACCACGATCTCGAAGATGCCATTGAACATCCCGCTGGCAATGATGTGACACAGAGACTGGCTCAGTTCCGGGATATCCCGGCCCAGACGGCGAAGCACCTCCATGTATTGGAGAGTGTACTCCACCTCCACCTCCACCATGTTATGAACAAAGTGCTCATAGCTTGTGCCCTCCGACCGGGTGAGAAGCAATTTCACAGGATCCCGGTGCTGGCAGATGTAGTCCACCATCCAGTGAATACAGTTCGACGACTCTAATCCCATGTGGTCGGGTTGCTGCTCTTCGGGTAGTTCAGCGAAAGATGTCTGAGCCTTCATGAACTCACCCATTAAAGCTTTGGCGTGTGGTTCAACAATGGAAGCAAACAAGGCTTCCTTGCTGGAAAAGTAGCCGTAGAATGCACCGGTGGTCACACCTGCATTTTTCACGATCTGCCGCAGAGAGGCTCCCAGAAAGCCCTTGTCCAGGAACTCTGTCATAGCTGCTTCCTGAATCTTCTCCAGGGTAGCGGTAGATTTTTCTTCCATAGGATGGCCTCCTTTTTATAACAGTGTTATATAACACCGTTATGATATCGCTGCTACAGCTAAAAGTCAAGACGATCTATACATTTTTCTAATGGCCGTCAAATAAAAAAGCGGACAGCCCCAGTGTTTTAACTGGCCCCGTCCGCTTTACATACTTATCAGGTCTTATTGTTCTTTTGTGGTTTAAGGTCTTTTTTCTCAACCGACAGACCGCTCATGCTATGCAGACTTACTCCAAGCGTAGAAAGGTTATGAAGCATGGCAGATGTGGCAGGACTTAAAATCCCTGTCACTCCAAGTCCGATCAGGGCACCATTGAAGCCTATGACAAAACGATAGTTACTCTGTATACGTGCCATGAGGTCTTTAGCCAGCTGCCTCAGCCATACCAGCTCCCAAAGACTGTCAGCCGCTATGGTGATGTCCGCCACCTCTCTTGCTATGGCGGCTCCGTCACTTATGGCGATGCCTGCATCCGCTTCAGACAGCGCAGGTGAATCATTGATGCCGTCCCCTACCATGATGACGGTATGACCTTCCCTCCGCAGTGCAGCAACATACTCTGCCTTATCCTTCGGAAGGATCCCTGCCTGGAACTCGTCAACTCCCAGGTCTTCTGCTATCACCTCCGCTATATGAGGATTGTCCCCGGTGAGCATGACAGTTTTTTCGATACCTGCCTCCTTAAGTGCTGTCAGTACATCCCTGGCCTCCTCCCTGAGAGGGTCCGATATGCATATGACTGCTGACAGTACCCCATCTATGGCCATATAAAGCCGTGAGTACTCCTTCGGGATAGAATCAAACCTTCTCTGCTCATCTTCAGGGATGACGGCTCCCTCATCCTCAAATATAAAATGCGCACTTCCTATCCTGACCTGCTCCCCATCGACTGAGCTTGCGATGCCATGAGCAACCAGATATTCCACCCTGGTATGGCGTTCCTCATGACTCAGGCCTCTGTGTATGGCTTCCTCCACCACGGCGTTTGCTATGGAATGAGGGAAATGCTCCTCCAGACATGCAGCAAGACGGAGCATCTCTCCTTCTTCCTTGCCGCCAAAGGGGATCACGAGTGCCACCCTGGGACATGCATGAGTGAGAGTACCTGTTTTATCAAAAACTATGGTATCCGCTTTTGCCACTGACTCCAGAAATCTTCCACCCTTGACAGTTATATGTTTGCTTCCGGCTTCACGCATTGCAGAGAGTACTGCAAGAGGCATGGCCAGCTTCAGGGCACAGGAGAAATCAACCATGAGCACAGATAAGGCCCTTGACACATTCCTGGTAAGAGCAAGGCTCAGGAGACTGCCTGCAAAGGTGTATGGTACAAGTCTGTCAGCCAGGTCGGATGCCTTAGCCTCTGCAGCAGACTTCAGCTGCTCTGAGCGCTGGATCATCTCCACTATCTGATCATATCGCCCCTGTCCTGAGATCTGTCTGACCTCCAGTGTACATTCTCCCTCCTCTACTACGGTACCTGCATAGACTGCTCCTCCACAGCGTTTTTCCACTGGCACGGATTCTCCTGTAAGAGAGGCCTGATTGATCGTGGCCTCACCCTCTGTCACCACCCCATCCATGGGGATGATGCCTCCTGCACGTACAACGATCCTGTCTCCCGGCCGTATCTGAGCTATAGGGGTAAGGACTTCGTCATCCTCTGTTTTGAGCCATACCCTGTCTACATGGAGTGACAGTCTTTCCGCAAGGTCAGCCACAGATCTCTTCTTTGTCCAGTCCTCCAGAAGCTCTCCTATCTCCAACAGGAACATGACTGTGCCTGCAGTCCCGAAATCCCTGCGTCCCATGGAGATACCTATGGATATTGCATCCAGGAGCTCGACCTTTATCCTTCTTTTCCTGAGGCAGCAAAGCCCCTTATGGATGAAGGGCAATGCGTGGCACGCTACTCTGGCTATGCGCAGTGGGATCGGAAGGAACAGGGCAGCTCCCAGTTTTATGGCCACCTTTCCGACCAGCTTCTCCTGAAATACTCTGTCCAGTTCACGAGTGCTGTGATCCGGGACTCCTACAGCCTCCTCGGCCCTGGCCCAGGTGAGATCGCCGATATCGGACAGCACTGTCTTTCTGTCCCCCTGATATGCTATGATCATACAGCAGGTACGTTCATGAACTGTAGCTTCCTTTGTCCAGGGCCGACTCTTGAGCCAGCTTTCCAACAGGTCAGCCTGAGCAAGCGTCATCGAACTCTGCCTCAGTCTTATACGCATCCGGTTTCGGCTCTCATGTATGATAGTAGCTTTCATGCAGATAAGTTCCTCCATTGGAAAAGGGAGCCGTTACTGACTCCCCTTACATTTACAGTCATGCCTCCTGACCCTCTATCTGGTTCTCAGCTTCCTTTTCCGCCCTGGCAGCATTTATATCCCTGGCACCGGCCACGATATCGGAGGCATTCTCCTGGACAGACGTAACCGTCTCCATCACACAGTCCTTCATCCTCAATCCTGCTGCTGCGATATGAGTATAAGCCTTTTTAGCATCCTTACTGGTCAGCAGCTTTACTCCTGCGGAGCCAAACAAAGCTCCGCCTATAAAGCAGGCCAGTCTGACATAATGTTTCATCATAAGGGTCTCTCCTTCTGTGATAATATTATTGATGTTTATAGCCTGTAAATATCACCATGATCATGCAGACCACAGTAGCCCAGGCCCAGAAGCGATGTTGTTTCATTCAGATCTCCTCCTGTCCGAAATTGAACTAATCTCTTCGCATATCAACTAATTATATCTATCCATAAGGAGCTTGTATCACCGGACCGGACAATGTTATGCCGGATCAGACATTTTTCTGTACATTGCAGGCGTTACACCATAATGTTTGCGAAAGGCAGCAGTAAACTGGCTGACACTCCCGTATCCCACTTCCTGAGCTACTCCCAATACACTGAGAGGCGAATCCCTAAGCAGCTTTGCAGCCAGCTCCATCCTTCGCTGTCTCAGCCATCTGTGTACCGGCATTCCATAAAGAAGACGGAATCCTGTTTTAAATGATGTATCGGAAAGTGCAGTCATCCTGCTGAGCGCTGCTATAGTCAGATGCTCGTCCAGGTGCCCCTCCATATACCGGCGTGTCTCCTCCAGTCTGCGGGCCACAGCCTTATCCAGTCTGCCGGGCTTAGATAGCTCCCGTATCGATACGGCAGGCGAGGAAAATAGATAAAGCAGTTCTACCGACTTCCATACACACCAGCGTGCCTGTTCGCTTTTGGGTAAGTGCTCCAGATCGGAAAACAAGGCCTGGCTCCTTTCAGTAGGTCCCTCGACCTTGCAGCCCCCGCAGTCATCCATCAGGCTTTTCACTTTTTTAGTGTCCACAGAAAGATCTCCCAGCAACGTGCATAGGATCTTCAGGCTGTCTCTGGCATTTCCCGCATCCACCTCTACAAGGACGCCCTCAAGCTGTGCATCGATCATGGCTTCAGACAGTCCTGATACATCCGTTATGAGCAGGACCTGCCTCATCCCTGCTATCAGGACAGATCCATCCTTCCGAGTAAGTTTTACCTGCCCTCCCAGACAAAATAAAGCCTCAAAGTGTAGGCGCTCCATATGAAGCGGAAGGATACACGGACACCCTCCTTCCTCCATAGCGAACTGACATGCGTTTACACCCGGCATCAAGCTGGTCCAGGATCCGCAATGTCTCAGAAATTCTGCCATCATATGTCAGCCTGCTCCTCTTTATATAATCTTTTGAGCTCTTGTCTGATCATTTATCCAAAAAATAAGCCTTTCTTTTCCCAGCTTTCCTTTTGTATCTGTCCTACCTCATATCCTGTGGCGGCTATGGCGGACCTTAAGGCACCTTCATCCAGCTCATCTTCAGCGATTACCGTGGTCTCTTTTTTCTTTCGTGATGAGGTGACCTTTTTTACCGGCAGCGCCTTGCGTACCGCATCATTGATGTGGCTTTCACACATCCCGCACATCATTCCATCCACCTGGACCGTATATTTCCACATGATCTGTACCTCCATCGGCTTCAGCTGTCTTTGCCCTTAAGTACTTTATAATATTCTTTAGTTAGTTTTATCTAACCAATACAGAATCATACCACTTCCCACAATCACTGTCAAGGCTGCTGAGCTGCATCCCGTAGGCCAAGCATGATATCCAGGCACAAAAAAGCAGGTCAGGGAAGCTCCCGACCTGCTATCCTTTTTTGGTCTATCAAGTATCTGTCATCTTTTTATTGATCTCAGGCCTTCGGTTCCTCCTTCGCGGACGCTGCCACCTCCGCTATGGACTGTACAGTGCCTGCAAGGGCTGCCAGATCACTGGGTATGATGATCTTCGTAGCCTTGCCGTCAGCTGCTGCAGTGAATGCCTCCAGGCTCTTTATCCTGAGCACCGCCTCATCGGCTCCTGCCTCCTTGAGCATCCTTATGCCCTCGGCATTGGCCTGCTGCACCAGCCTTATGGCCTCGGCCCTTCCCTGGGCCTCCTCTATCTGACGCTGCTTCTCAGCCTCCGCATGAAGTATGGCGGTCTGCTTTTCAGCCTCTGCATCAAGTATGGCTGCCTCTTTCTTTCCCTCTGCCACCAGCACCGTAGAGGTCTTTTCGCCCTCAGCCCTGAGTATGCTTTCCCTTCTTTCACGCTCAGCCTTCATCTGCTTTTCCATGGCATTTTGTATGGCCTCAGGGGGTATGATGTTCTTGAGCTCCACCCTGGTCACCTTTATGCCCCAGGGATCCGTAGCCTTATCAAGGACCTCCCTCATCTTGGAATTGATTATCTCTCTGGAGGTAAGGGTCTCATCAAGGTCCAGATCACCTATGATATTTCTGAGCGTAGTGGCTGTGAGGTTCTCTATGGCCGACATGGGATTGACTATGCCATAGGCATAGAGCTTGGGATCCGTGATGAAGAAAAACACTACTGAGTCTATGCGCATGGTCACATTGTCCTTGGTGATGACAGGCTGGGGAGGGAAGTCTGCCACCTGTTCCTTCAGATTGACCTTCCTGGCCACTCTGTCAACAAAGGGCACGAGCATGTGCACTCCATTTTCCCAGGTCACCAGATATGAGCCCAGGCGCTCTATGACATAGGCATTTGCCTGGGGAACTATCTTTATACACCCTGATATGATCACTATGGCTATTATCAGTAATATAAGAAATGGCATATATCCTCCTTGTCCTGTCCAGGACCTTGGCCTGAACTATATCCTCTCAACTATGAGCTTAACGCCCTCGATCCTGAGCACTCTTACCAGCTCTCCCTTTTCTATGATATCTCCGTCCCCGACTGCCCTGGCTGTCCAGTCCTGACCATCCACGGACACCAGTCCCTCCTCCCGGCGGTTATCTATGGCGGTCATCACTCTGGCTTCCCTTCCTATGACCCGGTCTGCATTTGTGGGGACACTGCTGCTGGTAGCCTTCTCACCCTTTATCTTAAATACGGCCATGGTCAATACTGATATCACAAGAAATACTATGATCTGAAGTACCTGCCCTCCGCCCAAAAAGGCGCAGGCCATGGCGCAGACTGCCCCTGCTGCAAACCATATGGACACCATGGCTGCGGTGGCAAGCTCAGCTGCCACCAGCACTATACATACGATCAGCCAAAATATAACCATTGATCCTCCATACATCAGTCAGAGAGAGCGAAGGCTGCTGCCGCACATACTCCCAGTGGCATGACGCTCTCGTCCACGTCAAACTTTCCATTGTGATGGGCTGCTCCGCTGCCAAGCTCCTCGTTC
This sequence comes from uncultured Lachnospiraceae bacterium, assembly GCA_944380315.1. Taxonomy (GTDB): domain Bacteria; phylum Bacillota; class Clostridia; order Lachnospirales; family Lachnospiraceae; genus Avilachnospira. The sequence continues at coordinate 2,825 of CALWHG010000043.1, read as the reverse complement.
CTTATGCCAAGGAAGGCAAGCACTCCCGGATGCTTTTCAAGATACCTTCCATAGGTCTCGGAAGCAAACCACCGGTCTGCCTGACCTATGCAGTCCTCTCCGCAGATGTCTGCCACTGCCTTGAGCACTCTCTCGCTCACTTCTGCATCGTTGACCACCGGCAGGAGAGCGATCTTATGCGTATCCATGAATTCCACTCCGCAGCCAAAGCTGTCTGCACTGTCCTTCATGATCTTCGTGATGAAATCGAAGGCCTTTTTGCCCTCCTCAACATTGAAGTATCTTCCGCTGCCCTCCAGCTCAGCCTCCTCGGGGATGACATTGTACTGGCTGCCTGCTGCAAACCTGGAAAATCCCATGGTCACGGTCTCTCCAGCAGTGATCTTGTTGACCATGGCTGAGTCCACCATGCTGAGGGCATGGACTGCCGGAGTGATGGGGTTAAGGGCCTGATCCGGCCTTGAGCCATGTCCTGCCCTGCCCTTGAACCTTATGCCGAATCTGAGCATGCCCGCCATACGGGGGCCTGCCTGTATGTCTACCTTTCCTGCTTCAAGAGTATTGAGCACATGCATGCCATAGCATTCATCTATATGATAGTCCTCAAGGGCCTTCATCATGGTCTCTATGCCGCAGTTGGTCTCCTCACCCTCCTCAAAGCAGCAGTATACGGTGCCCTGAAGCCTGTCCTCAAAATGCTTGAGCAGCTTCATGGTACCAAGCTGTACGGTCATGTGCACGTCATGGCCGCAGGCATGACAGCGTCCCGGCTCCTCTGACAGACATACCTTCTCATGTCCGGAAAGGTTCGTACTTTCCTCCTGGACAGGGAGTGCATCTATGTCTGCACGAAGCAGCCTGTTCTTTCCGGGCTTTGCACCCTCTATGAAGGCTATGATCCCTGTACCCGGCAGCAGCCTGTATTTCAGTCCCAGCTTCTCTATCTCCTCTATGAGGATCTTCCTGGTCTCATGCTCCTCTCCGGAAAGCTCCGGGTGTGCATGGAACCTGCGCCTCATCTCTACCATATAAGGCTGCAGCGACTGTGCATAGCTTGTGATCTCATTGTCCTTCATGACTCTACCTCCTTTGACAGGCCTTCCATGCCCATGAGGAAAAGCTCCTCAAGTCTTTCCAGCCTTCCTTGTATATACAGCCAGCCAAACAGAGCCTCCAGGCCCGTGGCCCTCCTGTAGTCAGTGATGCTTTGATGCTTTGCCGAGGTCTGTGACCGCTGGTTCCTGCCCCTGCGAAAGACCTCCGCCTCCTCCTCAGTGAGGCTGTCCCTGAGTATATAGGAAAGCCTTGACTGTGTCCCTGCATTTACGGTCTCCGTCACCCTTTTATGCAGCTTCTCTACCCTTATGGATCCATGCTCAGCCATATAGAGCCTTACCATGAGCTCAAAGACCGCATCTCCTATATATGCCAGGCTCAGGCCGCCCAGCTCATCCTTCCTGCTTATCTCAAAAAGGCTCCGGTCGGTGCCGGAGCTTTTTTCTTCCCTTATGCTCTCTTCCACTTTACGCCCTCTCTGGTATCCTCCAGGACTATGCCCATGGAAAGGAGCTGCTCCCTGATGGCATCGGCCCTTGCAAAATCCTTTGACTTCCTTGCAGCCTGACGCTCCTCAATGAGCTTTTCTATGTCCTCATCCAGGATCTCTGTCTTCCTGTCGGTCTTTACTCCCAGCACTCCGTCCACAAGCTTGTGTATGACCTCAAGAAGATAGTCCACATACTGCTTTGAGGAATGCTCATCCGTGCCCGCATTGGCCTCTCTTATGATCTCATAGACCGCTGACTCCGCATTTGCCGTATTGTTGTCATCATCCATGGCATCCTCAAATGCCTTTATATAGCCCTTTACGGTCTCGATCGATGCCTGCTCAGCTTCGGAAAGCTCCTTATCCTCTGCCTTGCCCGCAAGCTCCTTCAGCTTATCCGTGCAATTGAGTATACGCTCGTAGGCCGCCTTGGACTGCTCCATGAGCTCCTTGGAGAAGTTGAGCGGAGTACGGTACTGAGCGCTCAGTATGAACAGCCTCAGGACCATGGGATCGTACTGAGAGGTGATATCCCTTACGGTGAAGAAATTGCCCTCTGACTTGGACATCTTCCTGTTGTTGATGTTGAGGAAGCCGTTATGCATCCAGTAATGGCAGAAGGGCTTGCCGCTGGCGCCCTCCGACTGGGCGATCTCATTTTCATGATGGGGGAATATGAGGTCCTCTCCTCCTGCATGTATGTCTATGGTCTCGCCGAGATACTTGCGGCTCATCTCAGAGCACTCTATGTGCCAGCCGGGACGTCCCTTGCACCAGGGTGAATCCCAGTAGGGCTCCCCTTCCTTCATGGGCTTCCAGAGCACGAAGTCGTTGGGATCCCTCTTCTGCTCCTCACCGCTGACCTTGAGGTCACGAAGCCCGGACATCATCTCATCCATGTTTTTGTGGCTGAGCTTTCCATAGTCGGGATCCGAGGTCACGGAAAAATAGACCGTACCGTCAGAGGCCACATAGGCATGTCCGTTGTCCACAAGCTTCTGTATCATCTCGATCATGCCATCGATCTCCTTGGTAGCCTGGGGATGCACGGTGGCAGGCTCGATGTTCATGTCGGCCATGTCCTTCTTGCATTCCGCTATGTACTTCTCGGAGATCACCTCAGGAGCCACTCCCTGCTCCCTGGCAGCATTTATGATCTTGTCGTCCACATCGGTAAAGTTGGAAACAAAATTGACCTTGTAGCCCTTGTACTCCAGATAGCGTCTGAAGGTGTCAAAAACTATCATGGGCCGGGCATTTCCTATATGTCTCAGGTTGT
>CALWHG010000042.1 GCA_944380315.1 uncultured Lachnospiraceae bacterium | reverse complement strand
CACGTGCCAGTGCATATAAGTGAAAACAGATATATCATGTCAAAATACCTGCAGCTCTAGCTCTTCCCTTTCAAAGCATTTTCAGTCGATCTTAAAAAGCTGTACCCAGTAGCAGGTGCCGTTATCGATATAGCAGCCAACTCCTATCCTGTCATAATTGGTCCTGAGTATATTTGCCTTATGACCTGAAGAATGCATCCAGCCGTCCATCACATCCTCAGGGTCTCTGTAGCCATAGGCTATATTTTCCCCTACACCGCTGGAATCCATGCCGTATTCCTCCAGTATGGTCGAGCAATGAGAGCCGTCAGGACGTGTATGTGAAAATTTCTCTACCAGCTCTTCAGCCCTTACTGCTGCACACTCTGCTATGCCATCGTCCCACTCAAGGGGCTGCAGGCCTTCCTTTGCCCTCTCCTGATTTACCAGCTCATATACCTGGTAGGCATACTCCGCAGGATCTGCCTCCTGCTTTTCCTCCGTATGATCCGGTACCTGATACTCGTACTGGGACTCATCCTGATATTCATCCCTGTATTCGTACTGATACTCATACCAGTCAGTATATTGATTGCTGTCCGCCGAATAGGTATCATCATTTGAATAGAAGCCCTGTATGGGCACGATCTTCGTCTGGACGACTCCATTTACCACCCAGGCACCGTCAGCATTTACCAGGTAGCCGTCCGGCGTGGACGTCGAGGCGTACATACATCCGTCAGCCCCAAAATAATAGCACTCAGCCACACCGTCCAGGTTTCCATCAAGCCACTGCCATGAGTTTGAAGGCCAGGTGCCGTCATCGTTGAGCCACCACCAGCCCGTGGCATCCTGCTGCCAGCCTGCCCCCATGGCATTGATCCCCATCATCACTGTCAGTCCTGCTGTCAAAGCTAATGCATATATCTTTTTAAGCATATCAGGTCCCCCTTATCCGCTATTCTATAAAAATGCCTCCTGCGATCTGCCAGCCAAGGCTCAAAGCTCTTCCCGAAGCTCTATCATCCGAAGATACATCTCTTCGAGCTCAGGTACATACTCAAGCCCGACACTGCAGGATATGCCGTTTATCACGGCCTCCCACGTGAGACTATCCTTGGCATCCGTCTCCTCAAAGTCTCCTCCATCATAGGCCTTCATGATCATATCATAAAGATCAGACTCCTCAAGGAAGCCTCCAAAAAGCACTGAAAGCAAAGCTGTCTCAGGTCCTGCATCCTCAAGTCTGGTGCCATGGAAGGTATCATTTGGAAGCACCTTTGTAGACATGGGAAATTTTACAAGCAGGGCACGCTCCGACTCTGATCCAATTGAATTGAATGTGATCTCAGAAAAGTTTCCATCCTTAAGATCAAAGGATACTGCCCCCTCTGATACGTATGTTTCGTCTGCCTCTATGTCAAGCTCTATGCCGCAGCTGTCCATGGCCTCCTGTACCTGTTCTACGCTGAGAGGGTACTCCGGCTTTTCCAGGGCCTCCGATATCCCGCAGGCGACCAGTAATGTCATGATCGCTATCATGCCTGTCAGTATTACCAGCTTTTTCATTTTTCTGCTCCTTAAATATGATATTATATATTATATCCTAAATCTGAAAAGGGGGAAACATGAAAGAGATACTTTGCTTCGGGGATTCCAATACGCACGGATACATGCCTGGTATAGGCACACGTTATACTTCAGATGTACGGTGGAGCGGCAGGCTCGGAACGCTCCTTGGAGATGGATATCATGTGGTGGAGGAAGGCATGGACGGTCGTACCACCGCCTTTGAGGACGAGATACAGCCCTATCGCAGTGCCCTCGGCTACATTGATCCCTGTCTCAAGAGCCATGCACCGTTGGATCTTGTCATCCTCATGCTAGGCACAAATGACAGTAAGACCCGATATCATGTAAGCGCCGCAGAGATCGGCTTCGGCATGAGCGAGCTCATACATCATATCGAGACATTTTTCCGATACAATAAAAGCAGGGCAGGTGAGTGCCCCAAGATACTTATCATCAGTCCGGTACCCATGCCCTCTACGGGAGGAGACCCGGAGATGAGTGAGGACTCTCTCAGGATCCAGGCTGAGCTTCCGGAAATCTATCGGACTGTAGCTGCTGAAAATAACTGTGCCTTTGCTGAGGCAGGCTCATGGATAGGCCCTGAGCTCCTGGGTTCTGACTGCTGCCACTTTAGTCCGGAGGCTCACAGGATCTTTGCCGAGCATGCAGCCATGCTTGTCCGTAAGCTCATAGGCTGAATGAAGTACCGATAAGCATTGGTAAAGCTCTGACAAAGCATTCCTGCAAATCAGGGCGTCATCCAGTTATAAGCTTCACTATGGCTATGAGTATGGAAAATACAGCCATGCCCTTCTTCAGGAGGTCAGGCCTGATGAGCGAGGTATTGAGGCTTCCTGCAAACACGCCTATGCCATGGCTTATGAGCGAGACTGCCAGCACTCCTGCCAGAGATGCCATATCACACTGGAGACTATAGCCTATGCATGAGGGGATGGCTATAAAAATAGAGTCAAACAGCGCCACGCCTACTGCAGTCCTCACAGGGACTCCCATGACTACCAGGAGCGGCATGACCAGTATGGGGCCTCCTGCTCCTGACAGTGCACAGACAGCTCCGGTGACCAGTCCGAAAAGTATGAGTACCGGTACCGAGGGCGCTCTGCTCCTGCCTGAGCTTTCAGAGGCATTTTCCTTCCTGAGCAGTATTGACAGTCCCGAAAGCAGCACCACAGTGTAGAGTATACGTTTCACTATGACTTCATCAATAAGGAGATTAAGCCTAACTCCTATGACAGCTCCGATCAGGCTTCCTGCGCTTATCATGACTGCAAGCCGCAGATCAAGGCTTCCGGCCTTATGATAGTTCCAGGCTCCCAGCACGCCCGATATGAGGAATGCAAAAAAGCTCAATGCCAGAGCCTGAGCTGTGGGCATACCAAGAAAGCCTGTATACAGTATAGGCAGCAGGAACCCGGCTATGCCTGTCAGTCCTATCATGCCTCCTATCAGCAGATTTGCAACTATAATGATAAGATAAGTGACCATAGAAACCTTTCCTATGTAAATATAATTATCCGTATGTTCAGATAGATGCCTGATAAGCCCGGGCCTCTGCCAGTATCCTTTCTTTGTCCAGCACCTGGATCTCACCCTTTTCCATCAGCACTCTTCCACCTGCGATAGTATCCGTCACGTCAGAGGCATTTACACTTTCAAGCAGTGTATTTGATATCCTTCCATATACTGCAAGATGAGGCTTCTGCATGTCTATGCCTATTATATCGGCAGCTGCACCCTCACGTATCACGCCCTCCCTCTGGTTCCCAAGGCAGGTCTGGCCCCCGGCTGTCGCCATACGCAATATGGTCTTTGCCGGCATGATGGCAGGCTCTGAAAGCGGGACTCCATATCTGAGATTCATGACCGATCTGAATATCTTCATCTCATTCCAGAGACTAAGTCCTCCATGAGCGGCTCCGTCAGTGCCAAGTCCCACTGTTATGTCTCGTGCCAGGAGCGACGGTGTATCAGGGGCAGCCTTGCCGCAGTTGCTGAAGGGGCAGTGACATACCTTCACTCCCCTTTCCCTTATCAGCTCCTTTTCATCCTCGAAAAGCAGCAGACTATGGGCGCCAATGAAGTTGCTGCCAAGCACTCCAAGTTTTTCCAGATACTGATAAGGTCTCAGCTGCTCCCGTTCCAGGAAGGGATTGATCTCCCCCGGATATTCATTCATATGGGCCTGCAGCATGGTATCCCGCTCCCTGGCCCCTTCAGCGGCCGCCTCCATAAGCTCCCTTGAGCAGGATATAAGGGACCTGATGGAATAATATACCTTGAGGCAGCCTTTTCCATGAAAGCCATCATATAGCTCATCTGTCTGTCTTATGGCCTCCTTCCAGTCCATGGCTATGGACTCAGGCAAGCCCTTCTGATCCATGGTGGAGCAAGACAGGGCTCCCCTAAGGCCGCTCTCCAGGTATACCTCCGCTGCCGCAGCCATATGATAGCTTCCGGCATCTATAAAGCCTACGGTCCCTGACTGTATCATGTCGAGGGCCGCCAGCTGAGCACTGAGACGCATGAGCTCAGGGGTCAGCGTACTCTCAAAGGGGAGCATGATCCTTGTCCATATCATGGGCATGGCATCCAGCACCCTACCTCTCAGGAGCTGCTGCCCTGTATGCATGTGGGAGTCCACAAGTCCGGGCATGTATATGCAGCCCGTCCCTTCCAGTTTCCGTGAAAATGTATAAGCCTCCTCAAGCTCACTGAGAGGCCCTATCCTTTCTATCCTTCCATCAGCTATGGCTATGCTGTCGCCTGTTTTCAGTTCGAAGTCGTCATCCAGATAGTCTGCATGACGTATCAGAAGATCCGCCTGTCTCTTCATACTCGTGTCCTCGCTTGTTTGCTTATTGGTAAATAATCAAAGATTGAAATTGACTGATATTTGTGGTCATGCTATCCTATAGCAGTAAAAATGCTCTTGCCGGAGGACAGAGACCTGCTATGCCCTTTATTCAGACATTGCCTGTTTTGGAGGTCCTTATCATAAACCTTATATCGACCGATATATGTCTCAGAAGGAGATATTCTCGCAAAAGGACAATCCTTGTGCTTGTTGCCTTTTCTGCGCTTGTCACGATCTCAGTGATGTTGCTGGCTCCTCCATCATTTCAGGGAGACGGGACCAACATGGTCTTCGGCTTTATTTATCTTCCGGTCCTTTATCTGCTGTACAATACGAGCCCTCTTGTGCTCTTTACCTTCATGAGCAGCTGCTGGTCCTACAGTATGGGGATCCTTTCCCTGTCCTTCCTGTGCTCAGAGATATGGTTTGCAGGCAGCTTTACGGTCAGCCTGTTTATAGAAACACTGCTGTTTATGGTCAGCATCCTGCCCTTTTACCGACTTATCATAAGCAAATATATCTTTGTCGTAAACAATCATCAGTATTTTGAAAGGGACTGGAAAAAATATATATTCCTCAACAATGTACTGCAGTTCCTGACTCTGCTCGTCATGCACAATGTACTGCTGGCTGGGGATGGCAGTCCTATGAGAGTCTGCCTTGTCCTTTTTCTGCTGGCATCAATGTTTGCTTCAAACATCACCCTGTACGATGTCATCCTTGACCTCCTCAGGATCAGGACCCTTGAGAAGGCCGTACTCATAGATCCTCTTACAGGCCTTGAAAACCGCACCGGTCTGCAGGAGCAGCTAAATAAGTTCCTTGATACGGAGAATGATTTTTCCGTGGTCTTTATGGATCTTGACAGATTTAAATCCATAAATGACCGATATGGACACCTTGCCGGTGATGCCTATCTTCGGCACTTTGCAGAGCTCTGCCTTAGGACAGTCGAGGAACACGGAAAAGTATATAGATATGGAGGGGATGAGTTCGTGGTGCTGTACGACGGAGACATTCCTGACAGCATCATATCCAGGCTTCAGGCCTGCCCTGACTGGGGCGATGACGCCCCCTGTACCTTCCAGCAAGTCAGCATTGGGACCATCCACTGCATGCCTCCCCATACGGACAGCGCCGATACCATACTGAAAAGAGCAGATCTCATCATGTACAGGCAGAAGCTCAGGAAGCAAAGATGACTTCGACTAACCCAGCACCGTTATAAGCTCTCTTATGTACCTTATACCTATGAGCTCCATATCCCCTGCCTCGTCCCTGCAGCGGGATACATTGTATCTAGGCATGATCACACGTCTGAATCCCAGCTTCCTGGCCTCCTTTATGCGTTCCTCTGCCTGTCTTACTGCCCTTACCTCTCCGGAGAGGCCCACCTCACCGAAGACTATGGTATCATCAGGTACCTCCGCATCCTTCAGGGATGACAGTATGGCGGCTACTACCGCCAGGTCCACTGCAGGCTCAGATACTCTCATGCCTCCTGCCACATTTACATAGGCATCGCAGCGGCCAAGAGGCAGCCCGCCTCGTTTTTCCATGACTGCCAGGAGCAGATTGAGTCTGTTGTAATCTATGCCTGAGGCCTGACGTCTGGCCATGCCAAAGGCTGTCTCGCATACGAGTCCCTGCACCTCCGCAAGTATGGGCCTTGTGCCCTCCAGCAGACAGGTGACCACAGCTCCGCTGGCATGCTCAGGTCTGTCAGATATCATGAGCTCCGAGGGATTAAGCACCTCTGCAAGGCCATCATGACGCATCTCAAACACGCCTATCTCATTTGTCGAGCCAAAGCGGTTCTTGGCCGAGCGCAGTATCCTGAAGGCTCCGTTGTCCCCTGATTCAAAATAGAGCACTGCATCCACTATATGCTCCAGCACTCTCGGGCCTGCCACCGTGCCCTCCTTGGTCACGTGCCCCACCAGGAATATGGCTATGTTCTCCTCCTTTGCCAGCATCATCATGCGCTGGGCACATTCCCTGACCTGAGTCACCGAGCCGGGCACCGAGCCCACATCCTCGCTGTACATGGTCTGTACCGAGTCTATGATGCATATGTCAGGCTTTTCCTTATGAAGCAGGCTCTCCACCTCAGAGAGGTCAGTCTCTGAAAGGAAGCCCAGGCTCCCGTCAGTATAGCCTATACGGTCAGCCCGAAGCTTGATCTGTGACAGGCTCTCCTCTCCTGAGATATACAGCACTCTCCTTCCAAGCTCCGCCGTCCTTACGGCAGTCTGAAGGAGCAGGGTGGATTTTCCTATACCGGGATCACCTGCTATGAGTATCAGGCTGCCGGGGACTATGCCCCCTCCCAGCACTCTCGAAAACTCCGCAGAGCCTGTATCCATCCTCTCTTCTCCCGAAGCCTCTATGTCCTTGAGCCTCACGGGCTTTTTTGAGCTGACCCTTCCAGGTCTGTCCTTTGAAGATGCCTTGGAGCCTGCCGCTTTTACGACAGGCTCCTCACTGAATGAATTCCAGCTATGGCAGGCCGGGCACTGGCCCAACCATTTTTTTGATTCAAATCCGCACTCCGTGCAGAAATAAACTGTATTTCTGTTACTTTGCTTTGGCAAGCTCTCCTCCGTTTCCGGCAGCCTTGCGCCTCCTGTGTCTGGGCAGTCTGAGTATCTTCAGGCTGTCCTTCTGCTGAGGATCCGCTGCTATAAGCACTGTATCCCCGGCCTTTATGTTTCCGGCAAGGACCTCCTCGGCTATATTGTCCTCCACCAGGGTCTGTATCTCCCTCTTGAGAGGCCTTGCGCCGTATTTCTCATCATATCCCCGCTCTATGAGTATCTGCTTTGCATCCTCCGATATCTCGGCGGTTATATCCATCTGGGACTTCATCCTTCCGGTCACATCCCTGAGCATGATGTCCACTATCTTGCCCATGTTGTCCTTGGTGAGCTGGCGGAACACTATGATCTCATCTATCCTGTTGAGGAACTCGGGCTTGAACATCTGCCTTACCTCATCCATGACCCTCTGCTTCATGCCCTGGTAGCTGGCATCCGCATCCTCAGCAGCCATGAATCCGAGCATCTTGGGAGCCACTATGTTCTGCGCTCCCGCATTTGAGGTCATGATGATGATGGTATTTTTGAAATCCACCTTGCGTCCCTGGGCATCGGTGATGCAGCCATCGTCCAGCACCTGAAGCAGTATGTTGAATACATCCGGATGGGCCTTCTCTATCTCATCGAACAGTATGACAGAGTAGGGATTGCGGCGTACCTTCTCCGAGAGCTGTCCGCCCTCCTCAAAGCCCACATATCCCGGAGGTGATCCTATCATCTTGGATACGCTGTGCTTTTCCATGTACTCAGACATGTCTACCCTTATGAGAGCATTTTCAGAGCCAAATACCGCCTCAGCAAGTGCCTTGGAAAGCTCTGTCTTTCCCACACCTGTAGGTCCGAGGAACATGAAGGAGCCTATGGGCCTGCGGGGATCCTTGATGCCTACCCTGCCTCTCTTTATGGCCCTTGATACGGCCTTTACGGCCTCATCCTGAGATACTATCCTCTCATGGAGTATGCTTTCCAGATTGCGGATGCGCTCGGACTCTGCCTCAGTGAGCTTCCTTACCGGGATCTTTGTCCAATTGCTCACCACATCGGCTATCTCCGCCTCTGTGACCCTGGGCACCTCAGCCTCCTTGTCGGAAGGAGCCTCGGCCTCCCTGAGCTTCTCAAGCCTCTTTTTGGCCCTCTGCTCCTTTTTGTTTATGGCAGAGGCCCGGTCAAAGTCCTCCTCCATGATGGCAAGCTCCTTTTCGCTCTCCAGCTCGCCTATCTTCTTTTCAGTCCTCCTGATGGACTCCGGCTCCTGAAGCTCGGTCTCCTTTAATCTCAGCTTTGAGGAGGCCTCGTCTATCAGATCTATGGCCTTGTCAGGCAGGAATCTGTCGTTTATGTATCTCTCACTCATCCTGACAGCCGCATCCACGGCCTCATCGGTTATGACCACATTGTGGAATTCCTCATACTTATGGCGTATGCCCTTAAGTATCTCTATGGTCTCCTCCTCTGTGGGCTCATCCACCATGACGGGCTGGAAGCGTCTCTCGAGTGCGCTGTCCTTTTCTATGTGCTTGCGGTACTCATCCACTGTAGTGGCACCTATGATCTGAAGCTCTCCTCTGGCAAGGGAGGGCTTGAGTATGTTTGCCGCATCCAGGGCTCCCTCAGCTCCTCCTGCTCCTATGATGGTATGGATCTCGTCTATGAACAGGAGCACGTCACCGTCATTTTGAGCCTCAGCTATGACCCTCTTTATACGCTCCTCAAACTCTCCTCTGTACTTTGAGCCTGCCACCATGCCGCTTATGTCCAGAGAAAGCAGTCTCTTGCCCTTGATGGGGCCGGGTACCCTGTTATCCTTTATGAGCTGTGCCAGACCCTCGACTACCGCAGTCTTTCCAACTCCGGGCTCACCTATGAGACAGGGGTTGTTTTTGGTCCTGCGGGAAAGTATCTGTATGACCCTCATGATCTCGTTTTGTCTGCCTATGACAGGATCCAGCCTGCCTTCGCCTGCAAGCTCAGTAAGATCCCTGGAATACTGATCCAGGGTAGGGGTATTTGTCTTCTTTTTATCCTTTGTGCCTGCCTCGGCCTCCCTGAGCTCATTGATATCCTCGCCCATGGAGGCTATGGTCTCCTGATATATGGCCTGTGCGCTGGCTCCCAGGGTATTGAGTATCCTGACTGCCACGCAGTCAGGCTGCTTCAGCATGGCTATGAGTATGTGCTCAGTGCCTATGAGTGCGGACCTGAAGAAGGCCGCCTCCCGGCAGCTCTGCTCAAGTATGTGTCTGGCACTGGGCGTATAGCCTGTGTTTTCAGACACCATGACCTCCTGTCCGGATATGAGTCTCTCTATGAGGGGCATGACTGTGGATTCATTTATATTGAAGGAGCTCAGGACCTGTGCAGCCACACAGCTCCTCTCCCTTATGATCCCGCAGAGAAGGTGCTCTGAGCCCACATAGCCGTGTCCCAGCTCCTCAGACACATCGTATGCATGCTGAAGGGCTTCCTTGGCTTTCTGTGTGAATTGTTCCATCTATCTGATCATCTCCTCGCTCTAAATACTATAAAAAAGCTATCCTTCAAAATAGCTCAAAACTCCGCCGGGGCATACCCGACGCCCTGCGTCAAATATAACCCAGACGGAGTTTGATTTCAATAAAAATGAGATTATATCTCTTAAAAAACTATAAACAGTACGTATATGACATCAGATGTCAAAGCTTTCAAAGGTATCGTCCTTTGCAGCTGAGTCCTTGTCAGAAATCTCCTTTCCTGCCTCGGGAGCCGGCTCGGCCTTGCTCTCCTCCCTTGACCTTCCTGAGGAAAGCTCTGATATGACCTGAGTTTCGTCCATGTCATCCTGCTGCTCCTCCTCAGAGCCCATGTCATAGTCATGGCTCAGTATCTCCTCCACAGGCTTTTCAGGCTCAGCACTCCTTGCGGGCTGCTCCTCCTTCATGCTCCTGCGGCGTTCCATGGAGCGCATGCTGCGTCTCTCCCTCTCAGCACCGCTGAGCCTCCTGGAGAGGACTATGACTGCTATGAGCAGGGCTGCACATATGATGCAGAGCACGCAGATGACTGCAAATCTCAGTTCATAGGCTGAGCTAAGGGAATTGTAGCTCTCCTGCAGCTGATCGTATTCGGCATTGCTTACCGCATCTGCTGACAAAGGATCCGAGAAATACCTCTGAAGGGTCTTTTCCTCAAGGTCATAGCGATAGAAGTTGAGCTCTCCCCTGTCATTCATGCCATATACCACGCAGTACTCAGGATCAGTATCTGCACCCCAGAACCAGCCCTGTACTCTCTGGCCGTCTATGGTGATGATGGCATCCGTGAAGCCCTCAGGTATCTCCACATCAGCTCCCGGATTCATGATGGTGATGGTCTTTCCTCTGGATGAGAGCTGTACTCCCTCCACGGTATCGGGCTGCTGAGCCTCAGCATCTGAAACAGGCGCTTCAGGGCCGCCCTCCACCTTGTCTACATTTATGACATAGTCCTTGACCGTCTGCCCATCGGGTGCAGTGACCGTCACCAGCACTGTGCTCTGTCCCATGGGAAGGGCCTCGTTGTTCCTGATGATCACCGATGCTCCCGGATCAGCCGTAAGAGCATTTATGCCAAGCTGGTCCACTGAGGCACCTATGGTGGTGCTGTAGGTGGTCACCGCCGGATCAAATGCGGGCTCCAGGCTTCCGGGACTGAGCTCCAGGGAGCCCAGGTCAGCATTTTGTGAGAGCTCCTCGGCTGCAGCCACAGTGACTGCAGATGAGCCGACATGTGTGATGTTGAGCGCCGCACCATCCTCGTCGTATACCTCATAGGTATCTACATTTATAGTGTAGCTTCCTGCCTTGGAGGTGTTGAATACCAGATTGTACTGGAGCTCACTGGAGCCTGCACCGTTCGTAACCCCATGCACTCTTATGGTACCTGCGCCTCCGCTTGCATCGGTGCCGGATACGAACTCCAGACCGTCCTGCGGGTACTGAAGGGTCAGGGTGGCATCCGCCAGCCTGGTACCCTCATCGGCGCTTATCTTCAGTGTAACATTTACCTGAGTGCCGCTCTGGGCAGAGGGGTCGGAAAATGTTATCTGGCCGTCAGCCGCAAAGGCAGTCAGCGTAAATGCCAGGCTCATGGCCATGATCACCATGGCTCTGGCTGCATGATCAAATATCCTGCTTATCTTCATATCTTCATATCCTCCCCATCAGACTCCGGGCGGAGTGCTGCCTATGACTACCATGCCGTCACCATCTGTAGGTCCCTGGGCACCGGTGGACTCTGTCACCGTCTGCCCGGTCTGGCTGCCTGACACGCCAGGGCCTACATTTACAGCTCCGCTTCCTGAGCTGACTGCACCGGAAGCTGCTCCTGAAGGATCCGTAGGCGTGGTCACCGTGCCAGTCTGGGTGGTGACTGTGCTTTCAGCACCCACATTTCCTATGGCTCCCTCTCGTCTCGTTATGCTTATGACATAATTCCTCTGGCTTCCGTTTTCAGCCGTGACTGTCAGTGTGATGGTATTTACTCCCACGTTGAGAGCTACAGTTCCTGCCCCGCTTATGGTCGCCTTGCTGTTTATGGCCGAAGCAGAGACATTTACCGATGTGACTGCGTTGTCAACTATGAGGCTGTATTCCGTCGTATCCATGCTGAAGGTAGGCGTGATGGTAAATCCGTCCACGCTTATCATGGAAAGCTTGTTGTTGGGGCTGCCGCTTACCGTAGGCATGGGACATGCGGTCTCAGGCATGTTGTTGTATACGGGTATCTTGAAGGTCAGTGCCGTACTCTTTATCTGATCGTTGTAGGCAGCGGCCACCTTGGCTCCCTCTGAGGCTGCTGCAGGTACATTTGTCATGTACTGGTGCTGATAAAGGTTGATGCCCTGTACGTTGAATTTCTTCAGGTAAAATGTATCCTGTCCCGCATTTACATAGTTGGCGCCGTACAGTATGGCTCCGCCTATGATGGATTTTTCTATGGTGTTCCAGGGCCTCTGTCCCGTACCGCTCTGGGAGGCATAATTGAGTCCTGCCTGTACGGCTCCCATGCCGTCATGGGCATAGGCACCGAGATTGAAATAGTTGTATATGCCGGGGTATGAGGCATTTGTACCGGAGATGCTGTCAGAGCTTCCTGTTCCCTGCTCCTGCAGTATCATGGCGGCTATGACATAGGGACTTACTCCCGACTGCTCCGCTGCCTTCATGATGATGTCCGCATAGCTGACGAGCTTCATGGGCTCGCTGTACTTCTGTCCGGCCACAGCTGCTCCCGCACCTGACTGGTCAGTGGTCTGTGAGGGCTGTACCTGTTCCTGGGAGGACTGGATCGTCCCTGTACCAGGGCCTGTCACTGTACCGGTGCTCTGGGTTCCGCTCGTACCGGTTACAGCTGCTCCGGGGCCCTCAGTCGTGACTATACTGTCGGACTGGGGTCGTGCTGAGAACGAGTGTGGCGCCCGCGGGTGGCTGGGAGCTGCGGACGAGGACACAGCAGCCTTG
>CALWHG010000041.1 GCA_944380315.1 uncultured Lachnospiraceae bacterium | reverse complement strand
CCTTCTGGATCTCCACTCAACTATGAACTCCAGCTCTATTAGTCCCGCCAGTATGGAGCCGGCCTCATTCCATCTGTATGCATTCATGGCAAATATGAGGGGCGCACCTATGCCGCCTGCGCCCACCAGACCAAGCACGGTCGCATCCCTGAGGTTTATGTCGAACCTGTATATGGCCGTGGAGGCAAAGTTTGGCATGAGCTGGGGAAGTATGCCGTAGCGTATCTTCTGCCAGGTGTTGCAGCCCGCCGCATCAAGGGATTCAAGCACCCTGACATCCAGGTCCTCTATGGCCTCTATGTACATCTTGCTGACCATGCCCACCGAGCAGAGGGACATGGTAAGCAGTCCTGCAAATGCTCCCGGGCCTGTCACACGTATGAACATGAGTCCGTATACGAAGGCGGGCACCGTGCGTATGGCCATGATGATGGTCCTTCCCGCAAATGCTACCGGCGCAGGAGTCAGATTTGAGGCCGAGATAAATGCCAGGGGTATGGATATGACTGCACCCACTACCGTACCGAGGAAGGCTATGCATATGGTCTCAAGGAGCAGATAGGGTACTCCCTGGGTCGTAAAGTTGAACAGCAAGTCCGTATCCGGATGGAATATGCCTGAAAGTATGTTGAGTGCTATGACCGCACCGTTTTGTGTGGTCCCGCTGGTCTCCACTGCCGTGGCGCTCCATATCATGAGAGCTATGACTATGGCCGCTATGGTCAGCTCATATATGAGGTTTTTGGGCCTTTCGTCATAGGCCCTCTGTATGCGTTCATTCATATCATCCGCCTCCTTATACAAGCCTCTTACGGGCAGCCCTGCTGATGGTCTCTATGATGAATACGGTCACAAACAGAGCTATGAGTATCATGCCCACACTGGAGTATTCCCTCCAGCCTATCTTCTCATTGAGTATGAGTCCCAGTCCGCCTGCGCCCACATATCCAAGTATGGACGCATATCTCACATTTCCCTCAAAGCAGAACAGGCAGTTTGAAAGATATGAGGGGAGCACCTGGGGTACTATGGATGAGATGAAGGCCCTGGTCTTTGTGGCGCCCATGGCCTCCATGGCCTCAAAGGCTCCCATGTCCACGGTCTCTATCTCCTCATAAAGTATCTTTCCTATATATGCAAAGGTAAATATGGCTATGGCCGTGGTTCCTGCAAGGGTGCCCAGGCCAAAGACATAGGTCGCTATCAGCGCAGACACAAGGGTAGGCAGGGTACGCACTATGCTGAGCAGCAGTCTGACCGCCGCTACCACGACCCTGTTATGTATGATGTTGGTGGATGCCAGCATGGCAAAGGGCACTACTGCCACTGAGCCTATGAAGGAGCCGAGGAGCGACATCTTTATGGTGTCGAACAGCGGCTGCCATATCTGGGGCATATAGTCCCACTTTGGAGGAAACATCTCCCCGAGTATGACGAAGAACTGGTTTATCCTGCTGACCAGCACCGAAAGGTCAAAGCCTGTTATATCCACGGAAAGCACTGTCAGGAAAATGATGACCAGGGCATAGATCGGTGCCCTCGATCTTTTCTTTTCGATCTGCTTGCCGTTTTCCAGCTCATAGACCTTTGGCGGGAAAAGTCTGTCATAAAGGCTCATGCCGCCTCCTCTCCGCCGACGTTGTAGATGCTGTCGAGCACGGCCTGATCCACCTTGTCCGCGGGACCGTCATATACCACCTCTCCGGCTCTTATGCCTATGACCCTGTCAGCGTACTGAAGGGCCAGCTCCACATGATGTATGTTTATGAGTATGGTTATGCCCATGTCCTCATTTATATGCTTGAAATCATCCATGACCTGCTTGGCAGTCACAGGGTCCAGGGAGGCTACGGGCTCGTCCGCCAGTATGATCTGAGGGTCCTGGGCCAGAGTACGGGCCAGCGCCACTCTCTGCTGCTGTCCTCCTGACAGCTGGTCAGCCCTTACAAAGGCCTTGTCCAGTATGCCCACCTTGTCCAGTGCCTCCAGCGCCTTCAGCTTCTCCTCCTTGGTATATATGCCGGGCACCGCCCTCCACCAGGGCATGTCAGGCACGAAAGCCGTAAGTACATTTTTTATGACCGTAGTCCTGGTTATCAGATTGAAGGACTGGAATATCATGCCTATGCGCCTTCTGAAGCTCCTGAGGGCCTTGCCCTGAAGGCTCATGACATCCACATCATCCACCGTGAGCTTTCCCTCGGTTATGTCATGCATGCGGTTGATGGTGCGTATCAGAGTGGATTTTCCCGCACCGGAAAGGCCTATGATGGCAACAAACTCGCCCTGCTCTATGCTCAGATCCACATGCTTCAGAGCCTCAAATCCGTTTGGATAGCGCTTGCTCACATTTTCAAAACGTATCATCTCTTGATCCCCTTTACTTAAAAAGGGAAGGAAAGCCCTGGCTTCCCTTCCCCGTCCGGATCATATCCGGTATCACTGTGCACTGTTGAGCTGCTGGATCAGTTCCTGAGCAGCACGCTCTGAATCATAATCGGAAGACTGTGCAGGAAGGTATCCGTTGTGGCTGTATATAGCTATGACCTCCTTGCCTTCCTCAGTATTTCCTATGTTTATGAATGCCTCTGAAAGAGCTGCCTTGAAGTCATCATCCATGATGGGAGATGTCTTGCTGACACTGATGGTATCGTTGTAGATGGCAGGTGTGACGCCTATCACATCAGTATCCTCCCAGATGCTGTTTGTCATGGCATACTCTCCGGTCCACTCATCCTCATAGTCACGACGTGCATCCGCATAGGTGCAGAGCACATCTACCTGTCCTGAAGCCAGACGTGCAAATGCACTTCCGTAGGAATCAGACTGTACTGCGTGAGGAAGATCCGTTATGTTCTTCTCAAAATTGTCCTGGAGCCAGAGTGAGGGATAGATATATCCTGCGGGTGATGAGGAATTTGCCACGCTCCAGTTAAGGTCGCTGACCTCTTCCCAGGTAAGGGCCTCTCCTGCATTTACCTTGGCAGCTACTGCCTTGCCCTTCTCTGAGGGGCCTGCGATGATGAGCGCACGATAGCTGGTCACCTGATCGGTGGTGGGCTCTGTGGGCTCGTTGTCGTTCCAGTCCTTAGCGCTGTCAGAGTCTATGGAAAGTCCGTCTCTGGTAGCCGTAAGGAGTACATCACAGCCGTCATCATAAAGCACATAGGTGCCTCCGGGGATAAGTCCCACGTCTGCAGTTCCTGCTGAAAGAGCTTCTCCTACTGCCTCGTAGCTGGTGCCTACCGTGATCTCGACCTCGCCGATATCATAGCCAAGCTTTGCAAGCTCGTCCGTAAGGAGCACCTTGAGGGGCTCTGTAGCGGTGATGATCTCATCGGGCTCACGTGAGGGAACGAATGCGATACGAAGGGTATCGATCTCCTTGTTCTCCGCTGCAGTCTCTTCTGCTGCGGCTGTCTCCTCTGCTGCGGCTGTCTCCTCTGCTGCCGCCTCAGTCTGAGCTGCGGTGGTCTCCTCTGCCTTGCTTCCGCAGCCTGCAAGAAGACCCATGCACAATGCTCCTGCGATCAGGAAAGATACTGATTTCTTCATGTTTTTCCTCCAATCTTTTTTGTTGAATTGCCAAATAACATGAATCTGTTTTATTGAAAGGGATCCTGGTCCCTGACAATCCTTTGAGGGCTTACGGCCCGTCAGGCCGTATCGCCTATATGAAGATGGGTGGGCACCGTCAGGCTCACCGCCTGGGTACGCTTGAGGCCTATGCGTCCCAGCAGGAGGCTGAGTGCATTTTCCCATACATAATCCGGAAGCATGTCTATCGAGGTATATGAGGGCCATCTGCTCTCCATGGTCTGGATATCCTGGTAAATGATGACCGCCGTATCCTTTGGTATGCGTATGCCTGCCTCCTCCATGGCCTCGAGAGCTCCCTGGGCCACTTCATCGCTTCCAAGGAGCACGGCCTCAGCAAGGGCATCCTCCTCTATGGCCCTGCGGGTGAGCTCATATCCGCTCTCCCTGCTCATCTCTCCCACATGGAAGAGTCTGTCATCATATATGCCCCTGGCACTGAGCAGCTTCTGAAGTCCCGTCAGTCTGTGGACACCTATGCGCCAGTCATGGTCCTCATATATGCCGCCAATGTAGCCTACTGTCCTGTACTTCTTTTTATCGATGAGATAATTGACCAGCTCCTCCTCGCCCTTTTCAAAGTCGATCTGTATCTGATCGAATTCATAGTCAGGGATGGAGGAATTGACAAAAACCAGGGCATAGGACAGGGACCGAAGATAGTCCATCTCCGCCTCACTGAAGGCTCCGAATGCTATGACTCCGTCCACCGCAGCAGGCTGTCCGTAGGTCAGTCTCTCAAATGATACCTGATATTGCTCGGTCATCATCCTTCCCAGGCAGGACAGGGCTCCCAGCCTTACGTTGTGTCTGTCCGGCCTTATGATCCTCCAGTCCGCCACGCCTATGGTGAGCTTCTGCTTCTGCTCTGCGCTGCGTCTCTGTCTTGGGGACACATATCCCAGCATATGAGCCGCCTGGAAGATCCTGGCTCTCACCTCAGGGCTGACAGAGATGCTGTCATCCTTGTTGAGCACCCTTGACACTGCCGAAGCAGATACCTGCGCCTCTCTGGCAACGTCCTTGATAGTAGCCATATGCTCCGTCCCCTTTCTTCTTTATCATTTACGACCTGATTATATACATCCCGGCGTCGGAACGTCAATATAATTTACTAAAAATTTACTAAAATATCTCCTTATTTACAATCTTCTTCTTTCCTGCTTGTCATACGGACATTAGTGTGCTATAGTAGCACTTACGCAATCGAATATTGAACCTTGTTTCGAGTGGTGGAGGTACATAGGACCTGTGAAGCCACGGCAACCCCTCTGGGCCAGCATGCCCCGGGGAAGGTGCCTGCCTGAGCGAAGCGCTTGCTTTGAACAACAAGGCGGTTTAGATATCCGGCCCGTGTTCAAGCGACACGGGCTTTTTCATATCCAGAGATCCGGCACTCCCGGTATGATGGCTCTTATTCGATACGCGGGAGCAGGAAGCATTTTCACAGGAAGGAGAAAGATTTGGAAAGACGTTTATTTACATCTGAAAGCGTAACTGAAGGACATCCCGACAAGATCTGTGATCGTATATCGGATGCCATACTTGATGCATATCTGGAAAAGGATCCCCAGAGCCGTGTGGCCTGCGAGACGGCCTGCACCACGGGACTCATAGTGGTCATGGGAGAGATAAGCTCAAGCTCCAGCGTCAACATCCAGGACATAGTACGTGAGACCGTACGTGAGATAGGCTATGACAGGGCCAAGTACGGCTTTGACTGTGAGACCTGCGGCGTAGTCACTGCCATAGGCGAGCAGTCAGGAGACATAGCCCTCGGTGTGGACAAGAGCCTGGAGGCAAAGGAAGGCAAGGAGGACATATCCTCCATAGGCGCAGGAGATCAGGGCATGATGTTCGGTTATGCCTGCAACGAGACTCCCGAGCTCATGCCTTATCCCATCATGATGGCTCACAAGCTCACCAGGAGGCTTGCGGAGGTACGCAAGAGCGGCGAGATATCCTATCTCCGTCCCGACGGCAAGTCTCAGGTCACCGTGGAGTATGATGAGGAAGGACGTCCTGTACGCATCGACACCATAGTCATAAGCACCCAGCATGACCCCGATGCCACCCATGAGCAGATCGAAAGGGATATCATGGAGCATGTCATAAAGGCAGTAGTGCCCGCAGAGATGCTGGATGAGGAGACCAAATACTATATCAACCCCACAGGCCGTTTCGTCATAGGTGGGCCTCATGGAGACAGCGGACTCACAGGCCGCAAGATCATAGTCGATTCCTATGGCGGATATGCCCGTCACGGCGGCGGAGCCTACTCAGGCAAGGATCCCACAAAGGTGGACCGCAGCGCCAGCTATGCTGCACGCTATGCGGCAAAGAACCTGGTGGCAGCCGGTCTCTGCGACAGGGTAGAGATACAGCTCAGCTATGCCATAGGCGTGGCAAAGCCCACCTCCGTCATGATAGACACCTTCGGCACCGCAAAGGTACCCGAGGAGCTGCTGTCAGCCGCAGTCCGGAAGGTATTTGACTTCCGTCCCGCAGGCATCATAAGGATGCTGGACCTTCGCCGTCCCATCTATAAGCAGACCTCAGCCTATGGACACTTCGGACGTACCGACGTGGATCTCCCCTGGGAGCATACGGACAAGGCAGAGGAGCTCAAGGCTGCAGTGGAGGAGCTCAGTAAATATTGATTTAGTAGTAAACAGACTGATAAACATTGACTAAATCGCGGAAGCCAGTGTTTATCAGTCTTTTTTGTTACTTGTTTCTGATGATCATTTCTGCCATGCTGCTTTACTCATTCTGATCTATGACTACCCACAAGCCATTTCTGTTAGTTCCCTCACGTCGTAGTTTTCCAAGATTTTGGAGCTCTCTCATAATACGCTTCACCGTTCTCAAGGAAATGTCAGTTTTTGTGCAAATACAGGTTTAAAATGTTGTAAAAGCTTGCAAAATATCTATACGTTACCTATTGCTGCTTTTGGAAATATCGGCAGATGCGCCCTGATACTCAAAAAAGATGATATAACCTTTGATCAGGATTATATCATCTTTCTGTATTGAAGACTATATATATCTACGATTCATTTTTTATGGTCTGCTCAGCCTTTTATCCGCTCAAGCACCGCCTCATACACCGCTTCTGCCTGCTCCGTACCTCTGCCATAAAGCTCCTCGGCCCGGGTCTCAATTCTCTCCGCACAGGCGCGGTCCTTCATGGATGAGGTATTTATCAGCACGTTGAGATAGGCTGATCTGAGCGCTCCCTGAAGTGCCGCAGCAGAGCAGCCCGCATCACTTATGAGCATCTCAGAGCCCTTCCTCGATACCTCATGGCTGAGCTCTATGCCACGGCAGCAAAGCTCCATGAGCTCCATGGGGACAGCTGCAGCATCCTTAAGACAGGCTTCCATGGCACTGGCCTTTGCCTGTCTCTGCTCCTCAGTATCCTTTGGCATCTTATATACCTGGCTCATGGGCTCAAAGGCCTCTGCATCCCTGTCCATAAGCATAAGAGCTTCCCGGCGAAGGTCCTCGCACTCGGACAGTATCCTCTCCATGTCTGCATTTACCTCTGCATACCTGGGCTTGCCCACTGTAAATGCTGCCGCCATGGAGGAGAGCGCCACTCCCACAGAGGCAACGAGAGCTGCCGCGCCTCCGCCTCCGGGCACTGAGGTCTTTGAGGCCAGCTGCGCTGTAAACTCATCTATGGTCTTTTCCTTAAAATCGTATCCCATATCAGAACAGTCCCTTTATGATACCGTCATCGGTCACGTCTATATTTTCAGCCGCAGGCACCCTGGGGAGCCCAGGCATGGTAAGTATGTCACCTGTATATGCCACTATGAAGCCGGCCCCGGCCTTCACCTGGAGATCCCTGACAGTGATGCGGAAGCCCTCGGGCGCTCCGAAGAGTGTCTGGTCATCCGAAAAGCTGTACTGGGTCTTGGCCATGCATATGGGCATATGTGAAAATCCAAGGGCAGTAAGCTCCGATGCCGCTGTCTTTGCCGCAGGAGTAAGGTCTGCTCCGTCCGCGTGATATATGCGCCTTGCTATGGCATCTATCTTAGCCTCTATGGACATGTCATCCGTATATGCCAGATGAAGCTCTGAAGGCTGCTCACAAAGCTCTGCTACTGCCCTGGCAAGCTCTGCCCCTCCTGCGCCGCCGTCTGCCCAGACGGTGGAAAGGACCGCTCTTATGCCACGCTCTGCACATCTGTCCATAAGGAGCTGCTGCTCCGCCGCCGTATCAGTGGGGAATGCATTTACCGCCACTACTGCAGGGATCCCATAGACCGAGGTCATGTTTTCCACATGGCGGAAGAGATTGGGAAGTCCCCTCTCAAGCGCCCCCAGATCCTCCCTGGAAAGCTCTGCCTTGGGAGCTCCTCCATGCATCTTGAGGGCCCTGACGGTAGCCACCACTACTACACAGTCGGGCCTGAGTCCCGACATGCGGCACTTGATGTCCATGAACTTTTCTGCTCCAAGATCGGCTCCGAAGCCCGCCTCAGTCACCACATAGTCCGCAAGCTTGAGCGCCATGCGGGTAGCCATGACAGAATTGCAGCCATGGGCTATGTTTGCGAAGGGTCCTCCATGGACAAATGCAGGGGTGTGCTCCAGGGTCTGCACCAGGTTTGGCTTGAGGGCATCCTTAAGGAGCGCCGCCATGGCTCCCTGGGCCTTCAGGTTCCCGCAGGTCACCGGGGTACCGTCATGTCTGTAGGCCACTATGATACGCCTGAGCCTCTCCTTGAGATCGTGCATGTCCGAGGCCAGACAGAGCACCGCCATGATCTCTGAAGCCACGGTGATCTCAAAGCCATCCTCCCTGGGCACTCCGTCCGTACGCTTTCCAAGGCCATCCACCAGGTTGCGGAGCTGCCTGTCATTCATATCCACAGCTCTCTTCCAGGTCACTCTCTTGACGTCTATGCCAAGGCTGTTGCCCTGATATATATGATTGTCCAGCATGGCTGCCAGCAGGTTGTTGGCAGCTCCTATGGCATGAAAATCACCGGTAAAATGCAGGTTGATATCCTCCATGGGCACCACCTGGGCATAGCCGCCTCCGGCAGCCCCGCCCTTTATGCCAAATACGGGGCCGAGGCTTGGCTCCCTGAGAGCCAGGGCGCTCTTTTTTCCTATATGCCTGAGTCCGTCAGCCAGGCCTATGGAGGTAGTGGTCTTACCTTCTCCCGCAGGAGTAGGGGTGATGGCCGTCACAAGTACCAGCCTTCCATCAGGCCTGTCGCTCCTCTCGGCTATGAGCCTGGGATCCACCTTGGCCTTATATCTTCCATATTCCTCCAGGTGCTCCTCATCTATGCCAAGCTCTGCTGCTATGTCCCTGATCCTGAGCATCTCCGTGCTCTGGGCTATATCTATATCCGTCATATGTGCCATGGCCCTACCTCCTGAAACAGCATTTTTAGCTATGGTATCACAAATACGGGATTTATTCAAAAATTTCTCAAAGTTCAAACTTTTTTGTCCTCCAAATGGTCTATTATATATAAGCGATAAGGAGCAGACATTATGAAGGACATAAAATACGAGCTGACCGTATCAGCTCTCATGAAATATCAGGACTCTATGTACAGGCTTGCCATGTCCACCGTTAAGGACCGGGATGCTGCCCTGGATGTGGTCCAGGAAGCCTCTCTCAAGGCACTGGAGCATTATAAAGGCCTGAGGTCTCCGGACAGTATAAAGAGCTGGCTTTTCCGCATAGTGGTAAATGAAGCCCTGAAGCACCTGGCATCGGTCAGGCGGGAGAGCCCCGGCAAGGAGGAGCTTCCTGAGGACTCCTATCATGAGCCCGCCTATGACCGGGAGGGTGAAGAGGTGTATGCGGCAGTCATGCGTCTTCCTGAGCAGCTCAGGCTGGTGATACTGCTCAGATACTATGAGGATCTGAGCCTCAGGGAGATATCCGAGGTCACAGGCATAAACATAAATACAGTCAAATCCAGACTGTATGCAGCCCACAAAAAGCTTGGAGCCGACATAAAGGAGGAATATCTATGAATATCATGGACGGAAGAAAAAGCTATGAAGATATGGAGATCCCGAAGGAGCTCCATCAAAGGATAAATGATGTCATAAAAAATGACAAAAAACACAGGACAGGAAGAAAGGTGATCATCATGCTTAAGAAAACTACCTTGGCAGCAGCAGCATTTTTAGCCATATTTACTCTGGGACTCAACACAAGCCCGGCCTTTGCAGAGACCGCAGCCGAGCTGCCTGTCATAGGCACTCTGGCCAGGGTACTGACAGTCAGATCCTACCAGACCAAGGAAGGGGATGTAAATATAGACCTCAAGATGCCCGCCATAGACAGTCAGGCCAGAAATGGAGAAGCTGCCTTTACAGACTCAGTAAATGCTGAGATCGAAAGGCTGATCGACGATTATACCGCCCAGGCCAAGACAGAATTCGAGGAATATAAGGAAGCCTTCTTTGCCACCGGAGGCACCGAGGAGGAGTGGGCAGGCCGTGAGATGGATGTGATCATAGACTATGATGTAAAATATCAGAAGGATCCCATACTTTCCCTCGAGCTTCGGACCTCCAAGGGCTGGGTAGTTGCCTCTGAGGAAAGACATTATTATAATCTGGATCTCTCAAGGGACAAGGAGCTCAGTCTCTCCGATCTGCTCGGTGAGGACTGGATGTCTGTGGCAAACAGCTCTATAGATCGACAGATCCAGGAAAGGATAGCAAAGGATCAGAGCCTCAGCTACTATGGCTATGGTGACAACGAGCTGACAGCAGAAAAGTTCAGCTCCATAAATGAGGAAACTGATTTTTATATAAATGCAGAAGGCAATGTGGTCATAGTATTCCCCGAATACGCCATAGCTCCCGGCTATATGGGCATACAGGAATTTGTCATAAATAACTGATCCTACATCGAGTTCATACGTCATGGGCTGCCATACCTTGCCTCCAATTGTTGTCTAATTCAGTAAATTAATATATAATTTATTTACTGATATTAAAATTGGAGGTAAGGAAAATGTCAAAGGCCGCACTGCATAAGCGCGACACGGTCCACCGTTTTGCCCTCTGGGCATTGATAACGGTGGAGCTTCTTATGTCATTTTCCTTCCTTGGCTACATACATGTGGAGCCCATCTCCATCACCACCGCATATATACCCGTTCTCCTGGCAGGAGCGCTCCTTGGTCCCGCAGACTCAGCCATCCTTGGCCTTGTATTTGGCCTGGCCAGCATGTGGAAGGCCTCAGCAAACTATGTCATGGAGGCAGACCATCTGTTTTCGCCCCTGTTCAGCGGCTATCCCCTCGGAAGCATCATGCTCAGCGTAGGCAGTCGGACCCTTTTCGGCCTTGCAGCCGGGCTGCTCTATGATCTGGCAAAGAAGCTCCGTCCCAGCTTACTGTGGGTCGGAGTCATATCCTTTGTCGGAAAGACCATACATTCCTTTATGGTATATGGCGCCATGGCCCTGTTCTTTCCGGAGGCCGGGTACGGTCCTGCAGATGCATTTTCTGATATGCTGCACCTTCAGATACAGTTCCTCTTCGGCATAGTCTCCCTGATGGTGCTGGTCATCCTGTTCCTTATAGTCAACAGGCTCTATAACTCACACATGGCTCTGGAGGGCAAGCTTGATCCCCTGACAGGCCTGAGGAGCTCTACGTGCGGGCGGACCGCCTGCTCTATGAGGCCAAGAGCCTGGGACGGGGAAGGTATGTGATAGGGTAAAATACAAAAAAATAAATCCGTCCCACCCACGAAAGTGAACGGATTTATTTTTTCATGAAGGTATCTGATCACGCAGTAGTGACCCAATCCTCAAGCTTGATACCCGGAACTCTTATAAACTCATTTGTATTGTGTGTTACTACAGTAAGGCCACGGGATATCCCCTGCGCTGCTATCAACGTGTCATACGGTCCTATCGGTCGGCCGCTTTTCTCAAGCTGTGCCCGTACTTGTCCTGCCGCAATAGCATCTTCCGTGGAAAAAGGCAAAATCGTAAATGGAGATAAAAACACGGCAAGCTTTCTCTTCGTTTCTTCACCCCATTTACTCTTGGCTGCTCCATACTCAAGCTCAAATACTGTGATCGAAGATATGGCTATATCTGAAGGCTCATATGAAAACACTTTTTCCGTCATGAAAGGATAAGAGTTTTTTATAAGATAAATACAGATATTGGTGTCAAGCAAATACATCAAATATCCTCCCTGCTCTGAACATCCTGCCAAGAAGGCTGCTTGCGTTCACCTAGAAAATCTTCAGGGAAAGTCCCTACGGTCAAACGCGCTGCCGCCCATGGATCATCTGTAGGAACAGCAATGTAAATGTCTCCAATTTTATTCATGTAATACTCTTTTTTTTCCGTCCTCATTTCCTGAGGGATGCGTATTGCCTGGCTGTTTCCGTTTTTAAAAACTTTCGTCATTATCATAAGCTTTCCTCCTCTCACAGCGTACATACTAATGTGTGTACATCTATATTATATGCTATGTGCCAAGAACCTGCAACAGCAAAATATAATAAAAGCCTACATATCGTGTTAAATTATTCCGTAAGCAAAGCAAAGTACTACGAGCCTAAAATAAAAATGGAATACAGTCTTGTCAGCATGATCTTACGCTTTTTCTCCGCAAGTGCACCCCTTGGTTTTATACCATCTCATTATCAGTGTGATGACAGCATCCTGCTGTTTTCCCAAAAGCCACAGCAACAGATAACATCCACGCTGTTTTTCAGAAAAGGAACTCCGTTCTCTGAAGCTGAAAATGACATGATACGCAGGATTATCGATACCTTCAATTCCATAAACCAGCGGGGTCACATGCAGTATGCACTGGGCAGTAGCACTTTACCTTTAGTCCTTTATGGCAAAAGAAAGCCACCCTTGTACTTTCATGGCCAATTAAGGGTGGCTTTCAAATCATACTTATGAGATCAACCCCTTGTATGAGCTGCTCCTTTTGTGACTTATCTTCTTTGTTTCTTCCTTTGTATGTGTCAGCACAGGTTAGATACTCTCAATTATTCTTCCTGAAGATTGCCAATTATCGCTCAAACCATCCTACTTTAA
>CALWHG010000040.1 GCA_944380315.1 uncultured Lachnospiraceae bacterium | reverse complement strand
GGAGCCTGCGGAGTTTTCCGGATATTTGAGCAGCTCATTTATGGAGCGTCTCGTCTCCGGATCTGCCTGGGAGAGCACACGGCGTACCACATTTGCCGGCATCTCCTCCACCAGGTC
The DNA here is from genome assembly GCA_944380315.1 of uncultured Lachnospiraceae bacterium. Lineage (GTDB taxonomy): Bacteria > Bacillota > Clostridia > Lachnospirales > Lachnospiraceae > Avilachnospira. The sequence goes on along the minus strand of CALWHG010000040.1, from coordinate 12,586 downwards.
CACCGCATCGTCTATATAGAGCTCGTCTATGACCTCCTTGAGCTCACTGTCCGAAAAGCCCCTTATGAGGAGCTCCTGGGCCTCCGGCTCCATCTCAACGAAGGTCTCAGCCGCCAGCTCCTTCGGGAGCAGACGAAAAAGAAGGGGTATGCGCTCCTGCTCCATCCCCTCAAATATCCCGGCAAGGTCGCTGGGATTCATGGTTATGAGAATGTCTCTCAGTGTAGGGTATTTCTTTTCATCCAGAAGCTTCCCGATGGTCTTCTCCAGGATGAGGTTCTGATTTTCCATAGCTCGTTCCTCCTAACCGCAGATCTGCAATAATAGGAAGTAATAACACGGCCATGGACCGAAAAAAGGTCAGAATGAGGGCATGCCATTGAAAGCAAGCCCATATCTTGGCTTACTTCGATCCGGAGCTGTGCCGTTACTGCCTGCTTCCATGGTATTTCCTCCTTTCATGTGAATATCAAAAAAGATACAGCCTTTTCAGGCCTGCACCTTAGTATAAGCTTGAAAATGAGCTCTGTCAACCTTGCTCTGAGACAGACTTAGTCATATAATCAGACTATATACAGCTGCAGTCAACAAAAGATATAGAAGGGAGTCGAAATCATGAATGACAGCATATATGAACTGATCTCCGATAAAGCCGACGCCATGCTGGAGAAGCTGCGCCGCACCCGCCGTGACCTTCATGCCCACCCTGAGATGGGCTGGTGTGAGATACGAACCTCATCCATCATAGCAGACAGGCTGACCGCCCTTGGCTATCAGGTGCTGACAGGATCGGATGTGTGTCTTGATGAGGCTCGCATGGGCCTTCCAGACAAGGAGGTCCTTGATGCAGAATATGAAAGAGCCATAGCCCAGGGTGCCATACAGCCATATGCCGCCAGAGCAAGGGATGGCTTTACCGGTGTCATAGGCCTGCTCGACTGTGGAGAGGGCCCCACCATAGCCATGCGCTTTGACATAGACGCACTGGGCGTATTTGAGGATGAGAGCCCTGAGCATCTACCTGCCAGAGAGGGCTTCCGCTCGGAAAATGAAGGCGTCATGCACGCCTGCGGACATGACGGTCATGTATCCATAGGCCTCGGAGTGGCTGAGCTCCTGATGGACATAAGAGATCATCTGCACGGGAAGATCAAGCTCATCTTCCAGCCTGCCGAGGAAGGGCTCAGAGGTGCAAGGCCCATAGTTGAGCACGGCCACCTGGATGATGTAGACTATGTCATAGGCAACCATATGGGCGGCAATACAGAGGGCTATCAGATAGGCCTGACCCATGGCTCCTCCCTTGCCTCCACCAAGATGGACGTATACTACGGCGGCAAGGCGGCCCATGCAGGCGCAAGCCCCGAAAAGGGCGACAATGCACTCCTTGCTGCTGCCACAGCTGTCCTGAACCTTCAGGCTATACCCAGGAGCGGTGAGGGTGATACACGCATAAATGTAGGCCGCCTTCAGGCGGGCTCCGGCCGCAACGTGATCCCTGATAGAGCAAAGCTTGAGATGGAGGTAAGAGGCTCCTCCACTGAGGTCAACAGGTATATGGAGAGCTACGCAAGACGCATACTCGAAGCTGCTGCCGCCATGCACGGCTGCAGCTGTGACATAAAGCTCATGGGTTCTGCCGAATCCTTAAAGAGCGATCCTGACATGATAAGCTACTGCGAGCGCATATGCACGGACAAGCTGGGCCTCAAGGTCACCCCTCCCGGCTCCAAGTCCGGCGGCAGTGAGGACTACTCCTTCATGGTCAACCGGGTGCACAGCCATGGAGGCAAGGGCCTGTTCTTCATGACCCTGTCTCCCTCAAAGGGCACGCCTCACGGAAAGAGCTTTGATTTTGATGAAGCCTGCATGCCAAACGGAGTCAGGGCCTTCTGCGCCATGGCCTATAGTCTCATGAACGGCGACAGGCCCTGATCCAGGCTTATACCAAAGCTGATAAAAGGGGCCATTTAGGCCCCTCTTCTGTTTATAAACATATCTTTTCTGACCGACTCAAATCATTTCCTCAGGATGGAAGGCTTCATCAAAGGCAGCTTCATCCATGAATCCCAGCCTTAGACATGCCTCCTTAAGGCTTATATCCTCCTCATAAGCAAGCTTTGATACCCTGGCTGCATTTTCATAGCCTATATAAGGATTGAGGCAGGTGACCAGCATCAGTGATCTATGAAGATTATCCCTCATCCTTTCCCTGTTGGCTCTTATGCCGGAAGCACAGTTTTTGTTAAAGGAAGCTATACTGTCTGAAAGCAGTCTGACAGACTGCAGATGATCATAAATGATAACAGGCATGAATACATTGAGTTCAAAATTGCCCTGGGAGGCCGCAAAGCCTATGGCGGCATCATTGCCCATGACCTGTACTGCAGCCATGGTCACCGCCTCACACTGAGTAGGGTTGACCTTGCCGGGCATAATCGAAGACCCCGGCTCATTTGCAGGTATAGAGATCTCTCCGAGTCCGAGCCTCGGACCGCTCGCAAGCCAACGTACATCATTGGCTATTTTCATCATATCCACGGCAAGTGTCTTCAGCGCTCCATGCGAAAAGCAAAGCGCATCCTTTGAGCTCAGAGCATGGAACTTGTTTTCATCAGATACAAAGTCATATCCCGTAAGCTCGGAGATATATTGAGCTGCAAGCTCAGCAAAGCCCTCCGGACAGTTAAGTCCTGTGCCGACTGCCGTGCCGCCAAGGGCAAGCCTGAGTACTCCCTTAAGCGAGGTCTCGATAGCCTCAAGGCAGTTCAGAAGCATATATCTCCAGCCGCTTATCTCCTGGGAAAAGGCTATGGGAACAGCATCCTGCAGATGTGTCCTGCCACATTTTATGATACCTCTATTCTCCTCCTCAAGTCTTTCAAAGGTAGCTATCAGAGCCTTTACTTCAGGGATGAGCTTTTCCCTGGTCTCCACCACCGCAGCTATATGCATGGCTGTGGGAAAGGTGTCATTTGAGGACTGGGACATATTTACGTCATCATTGGGATGAAGCAGTTTTCTGCCTGCCAGCTCGTTGCCTCTGTTTGCTATGACCTCGTTGACATTCATATTGGACTGAGTGCCTGAACCGGTCTGCCACACCACGAGCGGAAAATGCCTGCTCAGCTTTCCTTCATAGATCTCATCACATACCCTGCATATGAGCTCACACTTTTCATCGGACAGCCTGCCCAGCTCATGATTGGCCATGGCTGCTGCCTTTTTAAGCACTGAAAATGCTTTTATGACCTCTGCGGGCATGGTCTCCGTGCCTATGACGAAATTTTCATGAGAGCGCTCTGTCTGTGCTCCCCAATATACATCTGCGGGCACCTTGACCTCCCCCATGGAATCATGCTCTATCCTGTATTCCATATGTCCCTCCGTCTATACTATCTTGTGTATCCATCCCTCCGGAGCCTCTATGGTACCAAACTGTATGCCGGTCAGAGTATCATAGAGAAGCTTTGTCACAGGGCCTGTCTCCTCAAGTCCCTTACCAAATATTATATCCTTGCCATGATCGTTGACAAGTCCTACGGGAGAGATAACTGCTGCCGTACCGCAAAGGCCGCACTCGGAGAACTCTCCTATCTCACTGAATTCAACCTTTCTCTCCTCTACCTTAAGGCCAAGCATATGCTCGGCTACGTAGAGCAGTGACCTTCTTGTGATGGACGGAAGTATGGAGTCCGACTTCGGAGTGATGAGCGTGCTCTTATCCCTGGATATAAAATAGAAATTTGCACCTCCAGTCTCCTCCACATATCTGTGCTCCCTTGGATCCAGGAACATGTTTTCCGGATAGCCGGCCTCCTTTGCCACCTCATGGGCATGAAGGCTCATGGCATAGTTGAGCCCTGCCTTGATATGTCCCGTACCATGAGGCGCAGCCCTGTCAAAATCACTGACCATAAGCGCTATGGGCTTGGCACCTCCCTTAAAGTAAGGGCCAACAGGCATACATATCATCCTGAACATGTATTCGGTCGAGGGCTTGACGCCTATGACCGGCCCTGAAGCAAACATATATGGACGTATATAAAGAGTAGCTCCGGTACCATAGGGAGGTACATACTCAAGATTAGCCTTTACCACCTGGTCGAGAGCTTCCATAAACCTTTCTTTGGGAAAAGGAGGCATGCACAGGAACTCCGCTGAATCCATCATGCGCTCTGCATTGAGTTCAGGCCTGAAGCATACTATGTCGCCATTTACCGTCTCATATGCCTTCAGTCCCTCAAAGCATTCCTGACAGTACTGAAATATGCCTGCACATTCATTGAGCACCACATAGGGATCGTCCGTAAGGTTGCCCTCATCCCAGGCTCCATCTTTATAGTATGACACATAACGTTTATCGCAGCTCCTGTATTCGAAGCCCAGTTTTCCCCAGTCAAGATCCTTTGTCCTGCGCATATGACAGTCCTCCTTATAAAAATATATATGGATTATAATCAATGCTCGGGAGTTGACAAGAAAAATTTCTATGTAAGCTATAATTTCCCCCTATTTATGCAGGTTGTATTTCTTATGGTTATATTTGTTATATCCATATGCTCAGCTTCTGCCCAAAATGATCCCAGGATCCGCGCTCGGGCCATATCCCATAGTCTTAAGCTGGCAGGCATTTTCTGTTTGAATACTGGATAAGTTAGTGATAAAGTAAGAGCTGGAAATGAATGCAGAGCCGACAAATAGCTGCTCTGCAAAAAGGAGGGATACTTATGGACAGCAAAGCAAGGATACACGAGATAGCCGAGCAAAAGGCCGGTATCATTGCGGATATGAACCACGCAGTGTTTGACTATGCAGAATATGGCTACAAAGAGTTCAAGAGCGCTGCCAAGCTCACTCAGGTCCTTGAAGACGAGGGCTTTAAGGTAGAGCGCGGTATTGCCGGCATAGAGACTGCCTTTGTAGGCACCTATGGAAGCGGCAAGCCTGTCATAGGCATACTTGGAGAGTACGATGCCCTTCCCAACCTGAGCCAGAAGGCTGGAGTGGCAGAGCCCTGCCCCATAGAAGGTCAAAAGTACGGCCATGGCTGCGGACACAGCTGCCTGGGAGCAGGAGCCATGGGAGCGGCCATCATAGTCAAGGAGTTCCTTAAGGAAAGCGGACTTCCCGGTACCATCAAGGTATTTGGATGTCCCGCAGAGGAGACAGGCTTTGGAAAATGCTTCATGGTCAAGGAGCACTGCTTCGATGATCTGGATATGTGCTTCTCATGGCATCCCATGGATGGAAATATGTGCTTCCCCAGGAGCGTGGCATACTACAAGGTACGCTTTGATTTCAAGGGCAAGTCTGCCCATGCAGGCGGAGCGCCTGAGCTTGGCCGCAGTGCCCTGGATGCCTGTGAGCTCATGAACGTAGGCGTAAATTATCTGAGAGAGCATATCATATCCACGGCCAGGGTACATTATGCTTACCTTGACAACGGCGGAGAAGCTCCCAACATAGTTCAGGCCCATGCATCACTGCTCTACTTCGTGCGCGCTCCCAGACTTGCACTCTGTGATGAGATACTTGAGCGTATAAAGAAGATAGCCCAGGGAGCTGCACTCATGACTGAGACAGAGGTTAAGATCACTGTCCTCGGAGGACTCAGTGATTTCATCCCCAACCCCACCGCATCCACCATACTCTCAGATTCCTTCATAGCAGAGGGCGGACCCGACTTCGGTGAGGAAGAGTTTGCCATGGCAAGGAAGTTCCTTGATGCCATGTCCGATGAGGACAGAGCCAAGGCACTGGTCACGGGAGCAAGGATAAACGGCATATCCGAAGAGGAATTTTCCAAGAGGCCGCTCAACACCACAGTCATCCCCTACAGCGAGAAGTTCCGCGAGATGCTCTCCACAGGTTCAACCGACGTGGGCGACGTAAGCTATATCACTCCTACCGCCCAGTTCACTGCAGCCACATGCATACCTGGCACAGGCTCACATACCTGGCAGTTTGCAGCTCAGGCAGGGACCTCCATCGGAGACAAGGGAAGCATAGCCATAGCGAGAGCCATGGCCTATGCAAGCGCCAGGGTCTATGAAGATCCCTCAGTCATCGAGCAGGCCAAAAAAGAGCTCTATGACGAGACTCAGGGCAAGTATCGTTCACCCATACCCGACGGCATAAAGCCGGGCGAAGGCATGTAATTATAATTATAATCAAGGCTCCGTTCATGTGCGGAATCATGTCTGCCCCCTCTTATAGGAAACGGACTCCCGTACATGGCCGGAGCCTTTTATTATCTATTGTCCCGACGCCGCTTGGAACAACTGTCTTATCATTATATTTTTCACTCTTAAAACAGCTTCTGTCCCGCAACGAACTTATGCTCCACAGGACTATCTCCCGCTATGTAGCAATACCTTTCAAGGCGCTCCGCAAGGCTCAGACGTCCATCCATCGGAGTCTCCAGTTTGCTGTCATCAAGTACCACCGCATCAAGCTCATAGCCTTTTTCCAGACTTCCGACCTTGCCGAAAAAGCTTCCTCCTCCCAGGGTCGCTAGATAGAAGGCCTCCGGGAAGGTGAGGGGCTTTTTAGTCTCATCACAAAGCCTCCAGTACAGCTTCGACACGCTTATGGCATCCGTCATGATCCTGATGATGGAATTTGTGGTGCCGCCTGACATATCGGTGGCAAGACCCACGTTAAGTCCTTTCTCGAGGTACTTTCTTATGGGTGCTATGCCTGAGGCTATGTTGGTATTGGAAGAAGGGCTGTGGGCGATATAGACCCCATTTTTTTTCATCAATCCTATCTCTTCATCTCCTGACCAGACACAGTGAGCCATGATGGTCCTGTTGCCGTGGCCTCCGAAACAGCCAAAGCCCTCATAGGCATCACCATAGCAGCCGGACCACGGGCAAAGCTCCTTGACCCAGTCTATCTCGCTCTTATTTTCAGACAGGTGGGACTGAAGAGGAAGGCCTCTCTCCTCTATAAGCTCTCCAAGCTTTTTCATGAGTTCGTCAGTGCATGAGGGGATAAATCTTGGAGTAAGTATAGGAAAGACATTTTTATAATGCCTCCCCTCAGTGTCAGAGAGCCATCTGAGAGTCTCCTCATAGGACTCATCGGTAGTTTCGCATAGATAGTCGGGACTATTGCGGTCCATATTGACTTTGCCGATATAAGCCTTAAGCCCGCTCTCCTCTGTAAGATCCATGAGAAGCTCTGTAGCCTCTCTATGTATGGAGGAAAATGCACAGAACCTCGTGGTAGAGGTAATCACCATATCCTTTATAAATATTTTATAAGCATTTTCTGCATACGTAAGCTCGGCATATCTCGCCTCCTCAGGGAAGGTATGTATGTTCAGCCAGTCAAGCAGCTCCATATCGCCCCAGAGGCCGCGGAAGCCATACTGAGGAGCATGAAGATGAAGGTCCGTCATCCCGGGTATGATGAGCCTGCCGCTTAGGTCAATGAGCTTAAAGCTCCTCAGGTCCTCCGGCATATCGGAAAGCTCCCTATAGACCCCCTCTGAAACTCCGTCCCTGCACACAAGATATGAGCCGGGAAATGTCAAAAGCTCCTCTCTGTTTTTGCTGTAGATGATATCACCCTTTAAGATAAAACCGTTCATTTTTCTCCTATGCATAGTCATATGTTTTCAATAAAGGCTCAGGCAGGTTAAACGGACTCTTCAGCCCGAGCCATTTCCCTTGTATCAGCTGCGTCAGACCAAAGCTCCTCTATCTCCCCTCTCTTGGCAGGACGTATGAGATAGAGCCCAAGAGCACTATATATGATTATGATGGCTATGGATGAAACAAGCACATAGCTCGTAAATCCTGCATCACCTATGTATATGAACTCCGCTATGTCTATCAAGCTATGGAAAATGACAGGTCCCCAGAGATTTCTGGTCCGTACATATATTCCGCCAAAGAAAATGCCTACGGCTACAGCATAGCAGACCTGTATAAGGGTCATGACAATGTCAGCAGAAAGCAGATTCAAAAGATGGACGATACCAAAGCATAATCCGGATAATACTACGCTCCTTGTTATCCTGTCTTTCTTTTTTTGGAAGCAATACATCATTAGAGAAAGCACTACTCCCCTGCATACCATCTCCTCATAAAAGCCTGGAGCTATGCCATTAAGTATGCCGCTCAGTATGCCTACGGGTGTGTCTGCAGCAGGCAGCCCTCCGACAACACCATTTTCAATGATATTGCTTATGACCATAAGGGATGCAAGGGCAGCAAACTTTATGGACACAAAAGCCTGATCATTGGAAAAACCAGCCTTATACCCCTTCCATAGCCTTGGCTTCATGATAAGTATGATTCCCAGGCCGACCAGTATGCGGGATAGATCAAAGAGGATACCAGGCAAATGCCTGTACTTAAGTATGCCATTTCCTATGGCGGCATAGATCGGCAGCTGCAAAAGCATGGAAAGTATTGACGCGGCCTCAACACCAACTATAGGGATCAATAGCCCAAATATGATCGGATGCTTCATATACCAGTGTGTCTTCATGACTTGCCTCCATTAATTGTACACATCCCGTGTATTTATAAGCTTCAAAAGCATCAGGATCTGAGGACTCCGAACAGCATCATATCCAAAAGCTTTTCCGCCTTAAGCAGCATAGTCATCTCGCTGCCATCCCCGTCTTCGGCATGAAAATGGGATACCATTTCAGCTTTCTTATCGGATCTCTGAGCTTTGATATATCCTCCGACTTTTTTTCATTATACTATCAAGCTGCTTTTTAGTCACCATATTTGAGAAAACTGTAGAAAATGACATACCTATCAGCATAAAATTCAGCACCTTGGTATGCATGAACCCATTGACTGCAAACCCTATGCCGGATGATACCAGCAGCATGCCGAGCATGACCAGCAGTCTCAGCCTATATTTTTTAATAAAATTTCTTGTTTTTTTGAAAACTTTTTTCTGTTTTCACGAATCATATAAATAGAAGGATGAATTGCACTGATACTGGAGCAGGAAAAATCAGCCATATATCCCCTATTTCTCTATCCCGGCTCCGTGGAAATGCAAAAATGTTGAAAGTTCTGAGGTTCTGGCTTCGTATAATAGTCAGAATCGAAGGCAAATACAGCAAAAAGGAGAAATATATCATGAATAAGCAAAAGGGAAGATTTATATCCGTCCTGGCGGCAAGTGCCAGCTGTTTAAGCCTGATGCTCGCAGGCTGCGGTGTCGCAGCTGCGGAAACTGACACCGCATCAGAAACAGCAGTTATTTATGAAGAAACTATAGCCGAAACCGGTTCTATGTCTGGGCTCACGGATGAAAGTATTTTAGAAACGGACACAGAGTCCGACGATGAAAAGCTCAGACTTATAGCCTCTCTCCCCGGCATGAGCGATGAGGATACAAAGGATCTGCTTGGAGGCAGTGAGGAAAACTGGAGTGCAGACAAGGCCTATTATATAGGCCGTATCTTCAGCACAAGCCTTTACGGCACTGAATGTCAGGTAAATACTACCTGCGGAGATGATGGCACCGTCGAATCAGTATCCATATGGATAGTAAACGGCAGCCGTGATGTTACACAGGAGGAAGCAGACCTTTGGATCGGACGAGTCTCCGCACTCATGGGTTCAGAGCCCTCAGTTCCCTCAGCAGTTTCTGAGGGAGGCAGTCAAAACTACCGCTGGACCGCAGACGGCAATGCTGCCACATTATATCTGATGAAGGACATCCTGTCAGTAAGCTTTCAGCCTGCTGTGGGTGAACTTAAATAAACAATAAAGAGGTAAGGAAAAATGAACATGAAAAGGATCTTATTAGCTGCTGCCGCTGCCGCGATGATCATGTCAGGGTGCACAAATGGAAGCTCTTCTGCTAAAACCAGCCAGGAAAGCGAAGCCGAGACAGAAAGCACCGCAGAAAGCAATGCGTCTGAAGCTGAAGACACTGAGGATATACATATCATGCTGCCCACAGCCGGACCGGAAAATGCCGATGAAACCACTTCTTCGGAAAATGTGGATCAGGTAGCAGAAACGGACGATGCAGCGGAAATCGAGACAGAGGCAGGCTTCGCCGATAATTTTGCCGTCGACCAGGCCCAAGCCGCAGCATTTGCGGAGCAGATAAAGGATGCCGTGGCCTCAAAGGATATCGAAGCTCTGGCTGACCTTGCCGCATATCCCCTGTATGTAGGCTTCAGTGAAGGCAGTGAGGATGTAAGGTCAAAGGATGAGTTTATCGCCCTCGGTGCAGACCGGGTATTTACTGATACCCTTCTCTCTTCCATAGCAGCTGCCGATACATCAGCGCTTAGTCCCAGCATGGCAGGTTTTACCCTCTCAGACGGGGATACGGCCAATATAATCTTCGGCGTAAGAGACGGAAGTCTTGTCGTATCAGGCATAAATTATTGATTTCAGCCCTGAAGGATCAGCAGATCCTTCCGGATCATTGCCGCCGCATCAGCCTCAAAGACAGGTACTCCCATAAGCTCTGCAGTTTATTATCTAACTCACAGTTTCCTGATCTCATCAGCGATCACAGCCGCAGTTTTTCACTTGTATCGATTTTAGTAGTGTTGAGCATCTGATACAGCGGCAGTCTTGCAATGCTTCTATCTATGACATCTCCAGTGCGGATGCCTCTTTCAATGTCATTTGACAGTCTGTCCCGCAGGCTCTTTTCACTTGCTGTAAGAGAGATACAGTTTACAGTGCAGTTCATTATATCGATCCTTTCAAGGATGGAATCAATAATACTCTGCTCATGCATGACCCAGCAGAAAATAATATTTTCATATGCGGAGCATTTTATAAAGCTATTCAGCAAATAGCATATATTATCTATCACCATGGCTTTAGTCTCATCGGTCACCTGAAAAGGGCTTGCATCCCAGCACCAGTCTCCGTCAAGAAATACGCTATTATGCAGATCTAGTTTAAGCTGACGGCATACCGTAGTTTTTCCCACTCCCATAGTACCGCCGATCAGATATAAGGTCTTCATCTTGATCTCTCTCACTGGAAATTCCTTCTGTTAAAAAAGCATCTTACCATATCTTCGGCATCATCTCATGATACATGCCATCTCCATTTGTGATACCATACAGGTCCCTGAAATCCTGCTGTGCAGAAAGGGGCGCATTTGTCCGTATTTTTTCAGGTGCATGGACATCCGCTGCGATCTGATCCGCAAGATATTCCTCCCGGCATTTGGAGGCCCACAGATTCGCATATGCCTCGTATACGCTTTTCAGATCATATCCCTTTTCCGCTGCGATCTGAGTTATGCAGGCCACTGCTCCCAGATCGGCTATGTTTTCCGTCACTGTCTGTGAGCCATTTACCTTCCTGCCGTCGATCTCCATGGCATCATAATAGTCAGCCACCTCCTCTGCCAGGCGCTGAAACTGAGCCTTATCCTCCGGCGTCCACCAGTCTCTCAGATTTCCGTTTTCATCAAACTGGGAACCCGAGGTATCAAAGGCATGGGTTATCTCATGCGCTATTACCGTACCGATGCTGCCAAGATTTTCTTCCTCAGAGGCCTCAGGATCATAAAACGGGGGCATAAGTATGCCTGCAAGCAGGTTTATACTGTTATCCTGGGGCATATAATAGGCGTTTACTGTTTGAGGCGTATCCGGCCATAGTGTTTTATCCACGGGATCATGTCTTGTCTCCATAGTATATTCCATAGATGCCCTTGCAGCGGCCAATATATTGTCTACATATATTCCGCCTTCCTCCGGGGCTGCAAGCATCAGTTCATAACGGTCCTGGGGCCAGTTATCCGGATATCCTATCCTAACAGTCATCGTCTCTAACTTTTTTTCTGCTTCGGCCTTGGTCTCCTCGCTCATCCAGTCAAGCTCTGAAATGCGCTTTCCAAAGGCTTCTGTCACGAGCTTAACTATCTCCCCTACTTCACCGATAGTCACCTCCGGAAAATACTGCCAGCAGTAAAGCCTTCCGCACTGAAATCCAAGCACATACTGCACTATCTCCACAACCTGCTCTTCAAAGGGCATATTTTCCTCCAGCCCCATAGCCTTGAGCTGGTAATCCATCGCTGCTTTATAGCTCTCCATATCTATGTAAAGGACGTTATCTCTGATCGCACAGAGTTTTACATATTCCTTCAGGGCAGGCAGTTGCTCCTCTGTCATAAGAGAGCCCAGGGCTTCCGTAAGCTTAACATCTATGACCACCAGCGTTTCATCCGTCTCCAGTTCAAATATCTCCTGCAGCATCCTGGCTGGTATGGCTTTAGAGGAGAGCTCTTCAAGCTCCGCCGGCGTATAGAAATTATAGATCAGTTCCGGATTCATGGAGTCCTCCAGCGAAAGGGAGTTTTCCGCCAGCAGCTTCATGATCCTGATAGTCTGCTCTGCCGCCTTTGCAGCCTCTTCTTCGGAATATCCGCTGGCCAGGCAGAGCTGCTTCAGATACTCCGTAAAATATTCCGTTCTATTTTGATTGGATGGATCATCTGAAAACCACACTTCTTTTGAAAAGCCGGTATCTGCAGGAATCTGATATGTACCCTCTTTACTGGACAACCAGTAAGGAGGGTATTTTCATATGCGATATTCTTATGAATATAAGCGTAA
>CALWHG010000039.1 GCA_944380315.1 uncultured Lachnospiraceae bacterium | reverse complement strand
CAAAAGTTTCAAAAATGTAATACGGGTAGCACTTAGGGAGAACTATGGAGAGATAGGGAAAGCGTTAGTTAATCTTTAATAAATTGTATTGAAAGCATATTGTCGCAGACATTCAGTGACCTTGAACTGATATTGGTAGATGACGGATCTCCGGACAAATGTCCGATGATTTGTGACAGATATGCCATATTGGACAAAAGGATAAAGGTCATACATAAATCAAATGGCGGTTTGGTCAGTGCAAGACAGGCAGGACTAAAGGTATCTTCAGGTAAATACATAGTCAATGTGGATGGAGACGACTGGATAGAGCCTGATATGCTTGAAATGGTCTATATCATTGCTGAGAGATATGACCCGGATGTGCTCTCTTGTGCTTTTTCCTATGACTTTTCGGGATATATAAAAAAGGATGAAGAGCCTTTGGAAGAGGGCCTGTATGACAGGGCTGCCATCCAAGGCTCCATTTTCCCAAGACTTCTGATGGACAGAGATATGATGCATGTCCACAGCAATCTTTGTGGAAAGGCGATCAGAAGGGAACTGCTTTTTGATCATCAGATGGATGTGGATCCGGGTATATCGTGGGGCGAGGATCTGCTTTGTACGATACCCTTATATCTTGAAGCTGAAAGGGTCTATGTCCTGAGTGATGCATTATATCATTATAGACAAAGGGCAGATTCCATGACAAAAATGGTCACTGACTTTACGAGCAGACGGGAGGTCCTGGTCATTAAGACGATCGAGGAGCTTTATGTTGGCAGTATCCCTGATATGGAACAGCAACTGCACAGGTACGCCATGGCAGTATGCTTTTGGATGCTGATGGAGATGGTAAAAGCTGGTGATAGGAAGGCTCTTGCCGGATTTGATCAATATATAGATGATGTAGCTTTTAGGAAGCATATTAACAAAGCTGAATTTGATGACATAACTCTTAAGACAAGAGTGGCTATGCATCTTATCAGGAAAGGAAAAACAGAAGCTGCTTACAGCTTATTAAGGATGATAGAGATCTTAAAAAGATGGAAAAGAAGGATATCAGTAAAAAATCATTGCGCATAGCCATGCTTGGCCATAAACGTATACCTTCAAGAGAGGGAGGGATAGAGGTCGTAGTAGGTGAGCTGAGTACTCGTATGGCAGGATTGGGACATCGTGTTACCTGTTATAACAGAAAAGGTCACCATATCGGAGGAAAGGAATTTAATCAGCCGGAGCTTGATTCTTATAATGGAGTAAGGCTCAGATGGGTATTTACTATCAACAAAAGAGGCTGGGCTGCCATGACGGCCTCTGTTTCAGCAGCCATCCATGCGGCATTTGGAAGATTTGATGTGGTCCATTTTCATGCAGAAGGTCCATGCGCTATGATATGGCTCCCTAAGCTTTTAGGAAAGAGCTGTGTGGCTACCATACATGGACTTGATCATATGCGGGCCAAATGGGGATTTTTGCCAAGGCTCTATATCATGATCGGTGAAAAGATGGCAGCCAGATTTGCTGATGAGATCATAGTGCTGAGCAAGGATGCTGCAGAGTATTTTAGGAAAAACTATGACAGAGATACGTTATTGATACCAAATGGAGTCAACAGACCAGTCATAAGAAGGCCGGAGCTGATAAAAAGCCTTGGACTTGAAGCTGACGGGTATATCCTGTTTGTCGGACGTCTGGTGCCTGAAAAGGGCATAGACTATCTTATAGATGCCTATAAGGGCCTCAGGACGGATAAGAAGCTCGTCATAGTTGGAGGATCAAGCGATACCTATGATTATGTGCTGCACTTGAGAGACAGGGTAAAGGATGAACCAGACATCTTGCTTACAGGCTTTTTGCAGGGACAGATACTGCAGGAGATTTACAGCAATGCATATCTTTATGTTCAGCCCTCTGATCTTGAAGGAATGCCCATAGCACTTCTTGAAGCTATGGCGTATGGCAACTGCTGTATAGTATCAGATATACCTGAGTGTATGGATGTGGTCATGGAGCATGGAGTGTCCTTTGAGCATGGAAATTCAGATTCACTCAGAGCAAGGCTTCAGGAACTGTGTGATGATGAAGCGAGAGTTAAGAAATTAAAGGTAGGCAATTCTGAATATATATGCAACAGATATGATTGGGACAGTATAGTTTTGCAGACACTGGATGTCTATAGAAAGGCCATGGAAAAATGAGGATCCTTTTTGTAAATAAGTTCCTTTACCCAAATGGGGGCTCTGAAAGCTATATATTTCAACTTGGAAGATGTCTTGAACTCATGGGACATGAGGTTCAGTACTTTGGCATGGACCACAAGGACAGATGTGTGGGTAACAGAGCTGGAGCATACACCAGGAATATGGATTTTCATAAAGGCTCTATCAAAGATAAGCTCACCGCAGCTGGCAGGATAATATATTCCAGGGAAGCCAGAAAAAAGATAAGGGCTGTGCTGGATGATTTTCAGCCTGATATATGTCATCTCAATAATTTTAATTATCAGCTTACTCCGAGCATAATACTTGAGATCGTAAGATGGAGAAAGGATACGGGAAGGAGTTGCCGGATAGTGTACACAGCCCATGATTACCAGCTTCTCTGCCCAAACCACATGTTTCGTAATCCAAATGACGGCAGCTTATGCAGAAAGTGCGCTGGGGGCAGTTTCTATCACTGTATCTTAGGGAGATGCATACATGGATCCAGGATGAGATCGATGTTTGGTGCCATGGAGGGCTATTTCTGGAAGTGGAAAAGGGTATATGGATATATAGATACAGTTATCTGCTGTTCAGAGTTTATGAAAGAGCAGATTGACAGAAGATCGGATCTTTCTGATAAAACTGTCATGCTCAGGAACTTTATTGAAGGACACTATAAGGCTCAAAAGGACATAAAAAAGCCGTATATCATATATTTTGGAAGATATTCGGAAGAAAAGGGAATCAGAGATCTGGTGCAGGTATGCAGAGAGCTTTCGGATATCGACTTTGTATTTGCGGGAGATGGCCCTCTGAAGGACCTGCTTGGATCATCGGGCAATATTTGTGATGTGGGATTTAAAAATAAGGATGAGTTGATGAAGCTTGTTTCGGAGGCCAGATTCAGTGTATATCCATCGGTATGGTATGAAAACGGTCCATTTTCCATCATGGAAAGCATATCAGTGGGTACACCGGTGCTTGGAGCCGATATAGGAGGGATCCCGGAGCTTATAAGACCTGGAGTATGCGGTGAGCTCTATAAAAGTGGAGACAGAGATGAACTCAGGGAAAGGATCAGTTCTCTCTGGAAAGACAAAGGAAGGCTTGATGGATATGCCGAGAATTGCCTGAAGATACATTTTGACGATGTAGAGGAGTACTGTGTCAAGCTGATCCATATATATCAACAGACTGAATAAGAGGACAGGATCATGGCAAAAAAACTGAATGGCACGGTGATAGTCACTTATCGCTGTAATGCCAGATGCAACATGTGCAGCAGATATAAGGCACCGTCTCTTCCTGAGGAAGAGATATCCTTGGAGACCATAAAAAAGCTTCCAGCGATGTATTTTACAAACATAACTGGAGGGGAACCTTTCATTAGGAGTGATCTCCAGGATATAGTCAGAGAATTGAATAAAAAAAGTGACCGTATCGTGATTTCTACAAATGGCTTTTTTACGGATAGGATAGTAGAGCTTTGTAAAAACTTTCCAAATATAGGGATAAGGATATCCATAGAGGGGATGCGTGAGACCAACGATGAGATCAGAGGCCTTCCGGATGGCTTTAACAGGGGCTATGAAACTTTGAAAAAGCTTAAGGAGATGGGGGTAAAGGATATAGGCTTTGGCATGACAGTACAGGATATGAATGCAAAGGATCTGATGTCACTTTATGATATATCTGATAAGCTTGGTATGGAGTTCGCGACAGCAAGCCTTCACAACAGTTTTTACTTTGTAGAAAACAAAAACATCATTTCTGACCGACAGATGGTAGCAGAAAATTTTGAAAAGCTTATCAATGCCCTGCTTAATAGCAGATCTCCCAAAAAGTGGTTCAGGGCATATTTCAATCATGGACTTATAAATTATATATATGGTCAGGACAGGCTGCTTCCGTGTGATATGAGCTTTGATACTTTTTTTATAGATCCTTACGGAGATGTTATGCCCTGTAACGGCACTAAGGAAAAGGAAGTTATGGGTAATCTGAATGTCCAGACCTGGGAGGAGCTGTGGAATAGTCCTGCAGCCGACGAAGTGCGTAAAAAAGTAAGATGCTGTGACCGCCAATGCTGGATGATAGGAAGTGTGAGCCCTGCCATGCATAAATATATCTGGGTACCTGCTATATGGGTCGTAAGACATAAGCTTCGTTTCTGGACTAAGAAAAAATATTCTATCTATGAGATACCAGTAGTAAGGGAATATAGGGATGGAAGGATAACAAAGGCTGAGCTTGACAGACTGAGCACATGTGACCTGTGTGGAGTGGCTTCAGATGGACTTTCTGAGATGAGCAGGAAAAAGCTCTCTGCTGATCCGGAGGAAAAAAGAAAAGATGATCATATTATCTGACTGCTTCAATGAAAGATCAGATGAAGGAGCTCTTAAAACTGCCATGAGCCTTGCAGAGAGAGTAAAGGAAAGGGCTCCTTCTTCTTTACTTATATCTTATGGCAAAAGGAAAGGTGCAGCGGACCTTCATTTTGACATGAATCGCTTTTTCCTGGATCCCGGCTTCCTTTCAATAATTAGGAAAAGCAATGAAAAGATACTTTATATCCCATTTGCGTCCAATACTTTGGCTTCAATGCTCAGACTGCTTTTGCTTTCAATTGTTTCTAAATATAAGGTGAGTGTCCTTTTTGCACTGAAGCATCCCATGGGGAAGCTCTCCACATTTTTATTAAGGACAGGTGGAGCCCGGGTCTATGTTATTTCTGATGATTCAAGGATATATTATGAAGGACTTGGACTGAAGACTGTGGCAAGGCTCAGGCTGGGAGTGGACACAAAAACGTTTCGCCATGTATCTGCTCGGGAAAAAGCTGCACTGCGAACCAAATATGGCATAAGGCAGGATGTAAAGGTGATCCTGCATGTGGGGCATATGAGATCAGGAAGGAATGTAGAGAAGCTTTTAGATATCAGGAGTGAGCATCAGGTACTTCTGGTCATCAGCTCTGCTACGAAAGAAGAGGAGGCTCTCAGGGAGAGATTTGAAGTCAGGGATAATATACGGATCATAGATACGTACGTCCCTGCCATACAGGAGCTTTATCAGCTATCAGATGTATACCTTTTTCCTGTTACGGAAGCAGAAAACTGTATAGATATGCCTCTTTCGGTCCTGGAAGCGGCAGCTTGCGGGATACCAGTTATCACGACAGCTTATGAAGGCGCTAAGGAGCTTATCGGAATGTCAGGGATCTGGTTTATAGACGATCTTTCTGCTGAAGGATTAAATGGCTGCATAGATAAAGTACTTGCGTGGAATGGGGAGCCCGATACTGCATGGACATCAGGGTATGATTGGGATGTGACTGTAGACAGGCTTATAAGAGATGATACCGAGGAGTAACAAACGATGAGAGTGGCTCTGATAGGGCTTGATGGTTCTGGAAAATCTGCAAATATTGAACTTCTCAGGTCGGACCCGGCATTTTCCGGGTGTCGGTTTATCTGGGTGAGGTGGAAGCCGTTGCTCCTGCGACCTGTATATAAGTTACTTGACAGGCACAGCAGAAAGGCCATGGGCCAGTGTGGTGCTGTGGGGAAGAAAGAGGGTACGGATTATACCTTTAGGAAGGGCCTTAAGGAAAAAGTATTCAGATCTTCCGCGATACGGATGATCTGGATGACATTTGCCTTGATCGATTACCTGATACAGTTTTATGCCAAGTCATTAGGCAGTCTGGTCACTGGCAGACCCATCGTATTCGACCGCTTCTACATAGATCTTTTTATAGATCAGGGAATCAGCTTTTCCTACAGTCCGGAGAAGATTTGTTCCATGATAAGAAGGTACAGATCCATGTTTCCACGACTGGATCGCATCATATATATCAGAGTGGATCCTGAGATCTGCTATGAAAGAAAGGGTGATATCCCGGACATGGAATATCTGTATAAGAGATTTCATCTTTATGAGAAGCTTAGCAATGATCAGGGATGGGTCACAATAAATGGTGAAGAGCCTCTTGATAAGGTATATAGAAGCATAAAAGATACTATAACAAAACTCTGATCGAGGTACATATGAAACGAAAAACCATAGCCATACTTCTGGATGGACTTGATTATAGATACATTATGGATCATCTTGACCAACTTCCTTTCTTTAGAAGACTTTATGAGGAAAAGAAGCTTGCTCCGCTTGATTCGGTAGTACCTGCAGATTCGATCCCTTCATGGACTACCATATATACAGGACTCAATCCTGCGGAACATGGGATACTGGAATCCATAGATTATCTTGACTTTAAAAACAAGGTAAAGGGAGATTATTCCCTTATCCAGGGAAATACCTTCTGGGACATGCTCGGAGATGCCGGAATGAAGGTGTTTGTATTTAACCCCTTTATGGCATATCCTGCCTGGGATGTAAATGGACTTATGATATGCGGCCCGGTATTTGAGGGAGGGGATGTCAGTACGAACAGGTCAGATATGGTTGATCTGAAGGCTCTTCCACCTATAGGAGGCATGGTTGATCATCCTAAGGATAAGGAGATGGAGTCATTTTTTGAAAGGACCATGGAACTGTCCCAGAAACAGTTTGATGCCTTTTTATATTATTTTGACAAACAACCTTATGATTTTGCATTTTTAGGTATAACCACTCCTGACAGGATGCAGCATTTTCTATGGAGATATACGGATCCGGGAGACAGGACCTATCCAAAAAACGAAAAGCTCAGAGAGTCTGTCATTCAAATGTATGAGCTCATGGATAAAAACATGGCTGATATCGTACAAAGATATCAGGACAGATATCAGGTGATAGTGTTCAGTGATCATGGACATGGAAGACGATGTGAAAAGACATTCTTTATAAATGAGTGGCTCATAAGGGAGGGCTTTATAAAAGACAGTTCTGTCAGAAAACGTATGATAGAGTACGCAAAGCATCTGATGCTGGATTTCCTTGACAGGATACATATGGTGGAATCAGGAACAGCTTTATTTAAGCGGTTTTCAATAGCACACAAGGTAAAAAATGCCGAATATGTATTTGAGAGTGGCAGTGAGGCTGTTTATGCTCCTAAATTTGATGGGACCAATCCCTATGGCGGGATCACTATAAACAGAGATATAGTCACGGACCAGGCTGACTATGATGAATTATGCCAGAATATCATAGAAAGATTGGCATTAGTAAAAGATGATGGACATCCGGTGATGCGCTGGGTAAAAAGAAGAGATGATCTGTATAAAGGAACACATGCAGATAACTATCCAGATATAGTTTACTGCATGGAGCCTGAGTATGGAGTGGACAGGGGCCTGTATGGAAGAAGACTTTTTGGGATAAATGCGATGCATTGGATCATTTCGGGAGGGCATAGATACACAGGTGTCATCATGGGTACACGTGATGACATAAGTAGTGTAGGGAGCGTACTGAATGTCCATGATTATCTTATTGATATCAGCAGGGATGGTGACTGATATATGAAAAAACGGATCGCGATAGTGCTCCCATCCTTTGATGTGGGCGGAACAGAAAATATGGTGACCGATCTTGTTTCCAATATAGATATGTCATGTTTTCAGCTGCTCATCATCGCACTTGCAGGTGCAAGAGTCAACCATTTGGAGGATGCTGTAAAGAGATCTGGGGCTGAAGTATATTTTGCGGGTAAAGGGAAAGCTAGCATCATAAGTGTCATATATAATGTTGATCGTCAGCTTAAAAGATTTAAACCAGACCTTATACATACAAACATGTATGCCTTTGCCTTCGCAGTTCCATATGTTATTACTCATGATGTGATCATGCTGCATACTGTGCATAATAAGCCATCGAAGGAGTTCAAGTCGAAGTACAAAAAGCTTATAAGCTTCTTATATAAGAGACATAAGGCTGTTCCGGTAGCCATATCACCTATTATAAAAAAGGAATTGAGAGCTTTATATCCTATGCTGGAAACTATAGAGCTAGTATATAATCCTGTTGATACTGTAAGATATGCAGTGGACAGAAGCAAAAAGAAAGGCGATGATATAGTATTCGTTCATATTGCCCGCATGATGAAGCAGAAAAATCAGATGCTCCTTTTGAATGCCTTTTCGGCAGCCAGAAAGAAGGTGCCGGGGATAAGGCTTATCATGGTCGGAGATGGGCCTCTTTCAGATATTATCAAAAAAAGATCAGGGGAGGAAGATCTCAAAGGCTCAGTAAGCTTTACCGGTATTGTGAGTGATGTAAGGGGCTATCTTGCCGAAGGAGATGTGTTTGTGCTTTCATCGGATTATGAGGGATTGCCTCTTGCGGCTCTGGAGGCCATGGCGGCAGGACTTCCCATATTATCCACAGATGTTGGAGGTATGGCAGATATAGTAACGGATAATGGATATCTGGTGCAGGCTGGAGACGAGAAAGCATTGGCGGAAAAGATTATATGCCTTGCGTCAGACAGCTCGATCAGGAAACAGATGGGTGTCAGATCCGCAGCTTATGCCAAAAAATATGATGTCAGTGAATTTATAAAAAGGTACCAGGAGCTTTATATCAAATATGCCATATAGCAACTAAGCGCTTTGTATTTATAAAAATTCTATGAAATTAGCACTCGACTCTTGACGCTGCTAACATCCAGTGTTACAATACCCTCCGGAAACAGAAAGCAGGGCCGTAGTACAGTGATAAGGATACGGCATGCGATATATGAACTTGAGGTTTAAGGAGGTTTTATCGTTATGAAACTTGTACCGCTTGATGACAAGGTAGTGCTTAAGAAGCTTCAGGCTGAGGAGACCACGAAGTCAGGTATCGTCCTTCCCGGACAGGACAAGGAAAAGCCCGGACAGGGTGAGGTAGTGGCTGTAGGCCCCGGCGGAGTCATAGATGGCAAGGAAGTCAAGATGCAGGTCAAGGTAGGGGACAAGGTAGTTTATTCCAAGTACTCAGGCACTGAGATCGAGATAGATGAGGAGAAGTTCCTCATAGTAAAGCAGTCTGACATACTGGCTATCATCGAGTGACATACGGCCCCGGAGCGTTGAGCTCTGCGGGACAGATATGGACATAGGCTTAAAGCATTTTCATAATTATATAGTATATTTTTTGGAGGCAAATAGATATGGCTAAGGATATCAAATATGGAGTAGATGCCCGCAAGGCTATGGAAGAGGGCGTCAACAAGCTGGCTGACACAGTCAGGGTGACTCTGGGACCTAAGGGCAGGAACGTAGTCCTCGACAAGTCCTTCGGTGCTCCTCTCATCACAAACGATGGAGTGACCATAGCAAAGGAGATCGAGCTTGAGGATGCATACGAAAACATGGGTGCTCAGCTCGTAAAGGAGGTAGCTACCAAGACTAACGATGTTGCCGGAGACGGTACCACCACAGCTACCGTGCTTGCTCAGGCCATGATAAATGAGGGCATGAAGAACCTTGCAGCAGGAGCAAATCCCATCGTCATGCGTAAGGGCATGCGTAAGGCTGTAAATGCTGCAGTATCAGACATAGAGAGCGCTTCCCAGGCAGTATCCGGCAAGGATCAGATAAAGAAGGTAGCTGCTATCTCAGCTTCCAGCGATGAGGTCGGAGAGATGGTAGCAGATGCCATGGAGAAGGTCTCCAAGGACGGTGTCATCACCATCGAGGAGTCAAAGACCATGAGGACAGAGCTTGACCTGGTAGAGGGCATGCAGTTCGACCGTGGCTATATCAGCGCTTATATGTGCACTGACATGGACAAGATGGAAGCAAACCTTGACGATCCCTATATCCTCATCACCGACAAGAAGATCTCCAACATCCAGGACATCCTTCCTCTGCTTGAGGAGGTAGTAAAGATGGGAGCAAAGCTCCTTATCATCGCTGAGGACGTTGAGGGTGAGGCTCTCACCACACTTATAGTCAACAAGCTTCGTGGAACCTTCTCAGTAGTAGCAGTAAAGGCTCCCGGATATGGCGACAGACGTAAGGACATGCTTCGCGACATAGCCATACTGACAGGCGGACAGGTAGTATCCGATGAGCTCGGCCTTGACCTCAAGGATGCCAACCTTCAGATGCTCGGACGCGCTAAGTCCGTAAAGGTGACCAAGGAGGATACCATCATAGTAGACGGCCTTGGAAGCAAGGAGGACATACAGTCCAGGATCGCTCAGATCAAGGCACAGATAGAGGAGACCACCTCTGACTTCGACAGAGAGAAGCTTCAGGAGAGGCTTGCAAAGCTTTCAGGCGGCGTAGCAGTCATCAGAGTAGGTGCTGCCACCGAGACCGAGATGAAGGAGGCAAAGCTCCGCATGGAGGATGCCCTCAACGCTACCAGAGCAGCAGTTGAGGAGGGCATCGTTCCCGGAGGCGGAACAGCCTACATCCACGCCACCAAGGCAGTTCAGAAGGTAGT
Source organism: uncultured Lachnospiraceae bacterium (assembly GCA_944380315.1). GTDB lineage: Bacteria > Bacillota > Clostridia > Lachnospirales > Lachnospiraceae > Avilachnospira. Next base: position 2,174 of record CALWHG010000039.1, on the reverse strand, counting down.
AGCTGAGCTTGAGGGCGATGAGAAGACAGGTGCAGCCATAGTGCTCAAGGCTCTTGAGTCACCTCTGTACCGCATCGCTGAAAATGCAGGCCTTGACGGAGCAGTCATAGTAAATAAGGTAAAGGAAGCCAAGGAAGGCACCGGCTTCGACGCTGCAAAGGAGGAGTATGTGGACATGATCTCAGCAGGCATCATCGATCCTGCCAAGGTCACCAGATCAGCTCTTCAGAACGCTGAGTCAGTAGCATCCACGCTCCTGACCACAGAGGCTGTAGTGGCTACCATCAAGGAGCCCCAGCCCGCAGCAGCTCCCAATCCCGGCATGATGTAAATCGGGGTCGGAGAGGCCATGGGCCCCGCCCGTACAAAAGTTTCATATAAAAGACTGAAAGCCCTTGACATTCAAGGGCTTTCTATATAGAATATATAAGCATGTTTGCACGAACTGTCCGTGTCCGGTGTAAGTGGAAACAGATACTATCTAAAGAAGGAGGTGCCGCTATCCATGGCAAATATAAAGTCAGCTAAGAAGAGGATCATCGTAGCTGAGACCAGAGCTGCCCGCAACAAGGCTGTAAGGTCAAGAGTAAAGACCTACATCAAGAAGGTACATGCTGCTATAGAGTCAGGTGACAAGGCTGCTGCCGCTGAGGCTCTCAAGGCTGCTGCTTCTGAGATCGGAAGGGCCGAGTCCAAGGGCGTATATCATGCCAACAATGCCTCAAGAAAAGTATCAAGACTTTCCAAGGCAGTTGCTGCTATGAATTGACCGGAGACGGATTTAGGATAACTTAGATCAAAGATAAAGGGATCTGCGGAATGACCCACCGCAGGTCCCTTTTTTTGCCCTGTGATCCTGCAGTGGGCTCAGCTGCTGAGAAGCAGCTCCAGGGCTATGCGCTCGGGCATGTCCCCCTGCTTGATCTTTGTCTCCAACTCCACAGACAGCCTGAGATAGTCGTAGGCCCTGTCTTTGCTTATGCTGCGGGCCTCCTTCCGAAGCCTCCGAAGCTGCCAGTCCGTGAGTGAGGCAGCCTTCATGATCTCCTGGTCAGGCATGCCGAGGGAGGACATGTCCTTCATGATGTACAGGCTGTTGAACTGGCGCTCCAGCATATACAGTATGCGGCCTGCAGGTATCTTTATGGAGAGCATCTCCTCACACAGTCTCAGGGCCTTTGATACATTTCCCGAGAGCTTTGCGGAGATCATGTCAAATACCCGGTCACTCACGGTCCTCGAGCATATAAGCTCTATATCGTCCCTGCTTATGGAGCGTATGCTGTCGGACAGCTTGAAGCATATGAGCTTTTCAAGCTCGGTGCTCAGATTCATCATGTCGTAGCCGCAGAGCTCCATCAGGAGCTCGAGCTCCCTCTGCCCTATGCTGAGCCCCTCGGCCTTGAGCCTCTCAAGGGCCCAGACCTTTATGTCAGAGCGGAGCTTCTCTGCTGTGCGGTAGTCCTTTTTGTCAGCATTTTCATAAAGGAATATGTCTCCGGACTTTTTAAAAAGCTTATAAAGGCCGGAGGTCTTGTCTACGGCTGTCTCAAGGAAGATGATGACTGTGGTCTCAGGGAGCTCAGAAAGCCCAGAGAGGAGCTCCTCATCGGTATGCCCCTTGAAATATCCGGTGTCGGAAAGGTATAAGACCCTCCTTTCCTCCAGGAAGGGGGCTGTCTGCGCCAGCCTGAGCACCTCGGAAAGGTCCGTATCCTTGCCTGAAAATGCATTGAAGCTGGGGCTCTGCTCAGCGTGAAGCTGGCAAAGGAGCTCATCCTTTTTCTGCTCCATAAGGAAGGTCTCGTTGCCGCATATGAGATTAAGGTTCTTAAGCTCTGTCATGATAAGCTATTTTATCCCATGGAAGGACTTTGCTCAAGTCTTTTGAGCCTGTTGTTGATAAGGTATGTAAAGTTTGCTATTATATGTCATATGTCAAACACTATAGATCAAAGCAAAATACGTAACTTCTGCATCATAGCCCATATCGATCATGGCAAATCCACTCTGGCTGACCGTATCATAGAGATGACGGGCCTGCTGACCCAGAGGGAGATGCAGGACCAGGTGCTGGACAATATGGACCTGGAGAGAGAAAGAGGCATAACCATCAAGGCCCAGACGGTACGTACCGTATATAAGGCCGACGATGGAGAGGAGTATATATTCAA